>JANPMK010000056.1:0-28394 GCA_031422775.1 Akkermansiaceae bacterium
AATGACATCTCCCTTGGCTAACCCCGCCTTTGCGGCCGGGCTACCCTTGATCACACCGGCGATGAGTGCCTTGCCCGCTGGCGCGAGCCCGACCTGGCGCAGGCCGCTGCGCTGGAACCACTTGCTATCCGGGGTATCGAATCCGCTGGTGAGCTTCAGCGTGCCATCCACACCGGGGCGTTTCACCGTGAACTCGATTTTGTCCCCGCTGCTCAGGACGATGCGCTCCTGAATGCCTTCCAAAGATCCAGCGAAGCCGTTCACCTTCTCGCCGTTCACCGCGAGGATCTCATCCCCGGGCTTGATACCGGCTTTTTCTGCAGGACTACCTTCCAAGACGTAGCCGATCGTGGTGCTCGGTACGAAATCCTTCGGTTTGCCCACGCCCCAGACCACCAAGGCAGCGGCGAGTGCGAGAAGGATGGAAAACAGCGGCCCGGCGAAGGCGACGATGATTTTATCTAACGGAGTGATGGGAGGGAGCGGCTTGCGATCCTTGTCTCCGCCCTCGATGGCCTCCATCGGTGCCATTTGCGGCAGCGCGACGAAGCCGCCCGCCGGGATCCAGCCAAGGCCGTATTGCACGCCCTTGTGCTCCATTTTCCAAATCGGCTTCCCGAACCAGATCTGAAATCTATCGATCTGTAACCCACGCCATTTCCCCGCCAAGAAATGCCCAAGCTCATGAACAAAAATGATAATATTGAAAAGCATCACCACCACGAAAACGAGCAGGGTGACATTCAGAATGGTTTGGAGAGTGGTCATAGGAAATCAGCGATTACCCGAGAATCTACCCGCCTTCCCAAATCCCGCAAGTCTTTAGGGTTTCCATATAGCGGCGATCTTTCGCCTGACCCGATGCGTCGGGTGTCGCTGAGCGAAGCAATCGGTTTCTGAATCGCCCATTCTTCCTATTTTTTGAGGTTTAAAGTTTGATGTTTCCCGCCCGAAATTTGATTTTATCCCTCGTGACCACTGGGCAAACTGAACTATCCTCCCTGCCCGCCCTCTCGGCGAAAGAAATTCAGGCACTTGCCGCCGCCGGAATCTCTACAATCGCCGATCTGTTAGAATATTTCCCAAAACGCTACGAGGACCGACGCCAGTTCGATCGCTTTCCCAACCAAGCTACCGCCAAAGCTGTCTGCCTCACCGGCGGCGTGATCGATGCCGGAAACAAAGGATTCGGCAAAACGCGTTTTTACGAAGCGATAGTCATGGATGGCTCTGGCAGCGTTTTCGGATCGGGAAAAATTACCTGCCGTTGGTTCAACATGCCGTTCATGTCGAAAGTGATCGCCTCTGGCCAACAAGTCATCGCCTACGGAAAAGTCAAAGAACAAGGCGGACGTCTTATCATCGATCACCCAGAAATCGAAGTCATCGATGACATCGGAGAAACCGAAACCATCCATCTCAACCGCATCGTTCCGATTTACAAAAATATCTCCGGTATCAACCAACGCCGACTCCGAGAGGCTATCTACGTCGCGTCAGATTCCATCCTCGATGCTGATTATTTTCCCTATCGAGTTAGCGAGTCAGATCGAAAAGCCGATTTAAGAGAAACCCATTTCCCCACCTCCGCAGAATCCTCAAAAGCCGCCCGCCGTCGCTTCGCGCTCGAGGCCTTCTTCACACTCCAGCTCAACGTCGTCTGGCAACGCACCCGCTACCGCTCCCACCTAGGCCGCGTGCTTGGCAAAAAAACCACCCTTCTCAAAGCCTTCTACTCCAGCCTCCCCTTCGATCTCACCAACGCCCAAAAACGCTCGATCAAAGAAATCATCGCCGACATGCGTGAGCCTCGTCCCATGAACCGCCTGCTCCAAGGCGATGTCGGCGCAGGAAAAACGTTTGTCGCCATGGCGGCTATGCTGCTCGCCATCGACTCCGGCGCCGATGCCGCGCTGATGGCTCCAACCCAGATTCTTGCCGAACAACATTTCATCACCTTTAAAAAATGGCTCGAACCACTCGGCGTCAAACTCGTGCTCCGAACGTCTAACAAACACGAGTCCACCATCGCAGAGTCTCACGCACCGACTATTTTCATCGGCACCCATGCTCTGCTCTACGATCCAGAATTATTCACCGACCTCGGCCTCGTCGTCATCGATGAGCAACACAAATTCGGAGTCGTCCAACGCGCCGCCCTCATTCGCCATGGCACGCTTCCCGATGTCCTTGTCATGACCGCCACGCCCATCCCGCGTACATTGACCATGACGATCTACGGCGATCTCGATGTGTCCTTGCTCGATGAAAAACCTGCGGGTCGAGGGAAAATCGTTACCGCCCTCCGCAACAAGCCGAAACAAAAAGATATCACCGACTTCGTCAAAGCCCAACTCGCGGAAGGCCGCCAAGCCTACCTCGTTTATCCTCTCGTCGAGGAAAGCGATTCCATCAAGGCCGAGTCCGCCACCGAAGCTTTTGGGGCATGGCAGAAACGTCTCGGTGCCGAAAACGTCGGGCTCATCCACGGCAAACTCCGTCCCGAGGAAAAAGACGCAGTGATGGAAGATTTTCGCAGCGGAAAAACCCAAGCCCTCGTCGCCACCACCGTCATCGAAGTCGGTGTCGATGTAACTAACGCCAACCTGATGATCCTCCACCACGCCGAACGCTTCGGCCTCGCCCAGCTTCACCAGCTGCGCGGACGCATCGGTCGCGGCAGCCACAAATCTTACTGCATTCTCCTAACAGATTCCAAGCTACCCGAAGCACTAGAAAAACTTGCGGTGTTAGAAAAGACAAACGACGGATTCGAAATCGCCGAGGCCGACCTCGAACTCCGCGGCCCCGGCGATGTCCTCGGCACCGCGCAATCCGGCCTCACCGACCTCCGCTTCGCCGATTTTATCACCGACACCCAACTCATCCGCGAAGCCCGAGCGCTCGCCGATCAAGTCTTCCAACAAGACCCCGACCTTTCCCAACAGCACCAAAACCTCCGCCCACTCATCACAGAAGCCGAGGCTCCGCATCACGCGTAGCGTTTCATCCCTCCACCTGCAAATCTACAAGACGATCCAACACGGGGATTCTTCACTGAGCGCACCCGCCACCCCCGGAAACAACCTCACTCCTCCAAACTGGGCTCATGCATCATCAAAGCAAACCCTCAGTCCATCTATAAATCCGAAATGTCTGTCGCCTGTGAGAAGGGTTCCGCCCGACTCATAGGATATGGCAGCAATCCAAATGTCGTTGATTGGGATAGGCTTGCCTTTGCGACGGAGATCGTTCTTGAACCGTGCATAAACATGGCTCGTTTCCTCCCGAACATGAGCGACCTTAACGATGTCACTCGACAAAAATGCCATCAGAGTTCTTTCATTCTCAGAAGCTCTTGATCCTTTCAAAAAGCCGTCTCTCAGCTCTCCTAGAACAGGTGCAGGAACGAGAACAGAAGTCGCTCGTCCGATAAGCTCTGCCCAACGACCATCCCGCACCCACTCAGAGTAGGTATTCGTATCAAGAACAACAGTCATTTCCACTCCTCTGTATCGATACGGGCACTATCCGACATGTGGTCATCCCATTGCTTCCGCTCCTCATCGGACTCAAACGGCATACACCCCGCAAATTTCTCAAGACCATTTGTTTTTTGATTTTTCTGAACCCCTCCCTGCTGACTTGTAAGTCTCATTTGTAAGGCACTCTCAAGAAAACGAGTCAAGGTCACCCCCTCACGGGCCGCCTCCACTTTAGCCTGACGGTATAGATCATCTCGAATGCGCAATGTTGTTTGCATGACAGAAATATGTCATATGATATGAATATGTCAACTTATCCTCTTTATTACACCGTAAACTTGCCCCTTGCACACGATTATCGTGTGCACTATACTCGTGCAATGAAAAACATCACTTTCAGTGCAGATGAACGTCTGATCGAGGAAGCACGGGAAGAAGCACGCCGACGCAAAACGACTCTTAACGTGCTCTTCCGTGACTGGCTTGCCGAGCTCGCTGCTCGCGATGAACGCAAACGTAAGATCGATAGATTGATGGATCAAATGAATCAATACAACGCCGGCGGACCTTACAGTCGTGATGAGATGAACCGATACTGAAATCCATGCCAACACCACCCTCCTACTTCCTCGATACCAATATTCTTGTTTACGCATTCGAACAAGATGCGACCGATAAAAAGCAACGAGCCCGAGAACTTATTTCGGACAACCAACCGTGGCATATCAGTTGGCAGGTGGTGCAGGAATTCTGCAACGTTTCACTTCATCGTTTCAAAGAACCCCTGAGCCACGAGTATCTTAACGATCTCATCGATCTTTTACTCAAACCTCACTGTAGCGTTTATCCAGATTTCAGCATCTGGCAAACTGCCCTCCAGATCAAAACCGCAACCGAGTATCGATTCTACGATTCCCTCATTATCGCCGCAGCACTCCGCTCTGGCGCGGAGGTTCTCTATTCAGAAGATCTCCAGCACAACCGCCGGATCGAACATTTACAGATCATCAATCCTTTTCTTTAACTATCCGATACACCGCACCGGAGTGATCGACGAGATACAGCTCACCGCTCGCATCTTCAGCAAAGGCCGGGATCAAATTGATCCGACCACTCTCGGGCTGAAGCTCGCTGGTGTGATCTTTGAAATCCGCCGCTTTACCGTCTTTCATGACGAATGACCAGATTCGTGGGTTTTGATAATCCGCAAAAATGTAACGTCCCTCAAATCCGGAAATTTTTAATCCGCGATATACGTAGCCGCCTGTCACGGATAGACCTTCTTTTGGTCCACCACCGTGTTTGTAAACATACACCGGCTCGACGTGATTTTCTGGCGCTTCGCCTCCGACGGATTTGTTAGGAGTCTCAATATCTCCCTCACGCAATCTCCAGCCGAAGTTCTTTTTGGAAATCTCTTTCAAGCTCACCACATTGATTTCCTCCCACGCGTTTTGTCCGACATCGGCGATCCAGAAATCACCTGTCTTGCGATCAAACGAGCAACGCCATGGATTGCGTAGTCCACTGGCGACGATCAATGGATGAACATCTTTGTCTTTCTGATACGGATTTTCAGCAGGAACTTTATATCCCTTCTCACCCGAAACATCGAGACGAAGCACTTTACCAAGAGGCGAACTCATGTCCTGTGCAAAATTTTTCGGGTCATTTCCCGCACCCCCGTCGCCTGTGGCAATATAAAGAAATCCATCGGGACCAAATTCTAACCAACCGCCGTTGTGGTTCGCAAATGGCTGATCGTATTCCAAAATCGTTTCGCCAGATTCCGAATCTGTCGTCTGGCCATTTTTGGAAACAAACCGAACAATCAATGAATCTCCATCTTGTTCATTGTAATTCACATAATAGCGACCCGTCTTAGCAAAATCCGGGGAAAACGCCAAGCCAAGCAACCCTTGTTCGTTGCCTTTGCGAGTGACCTTATCATTGATTTTCAAAAAGGGCTTCTCCGAGCGTTCACCAGATTTCAAATCAACGATCCACACCGTGCCCGCCTGTTCCATAACCCAGAGTTTATCCTTCTCCGAGCTTGGCGCTCCCGCCCAAACCGGTCGCTCAAAGCCTTTTGCCAGCAGCTTTGTCGCCAACTGCCCATTTACGAGTGAGCCGAATAGAAATGAACTTGCAATCAACGTCTTGGATAAACTCATTATTTCGAAACGTATCCAGAAATCCCGTGATGACAAGAGAGTGATTTCAAATATTTCGCCCCTCATCGCCACGGCGATCAGGCTAGGGAAAGAAAACTGCGAATGGACGCGAATAAACGCGAATGAAATCAGTTTTATTGCGGAAAAAGTTTCGGAATTTCACCGCTACAATTTCTGATCACAAAAAATGATTAGAATTTACTCAAATTGGCGTTCATTCGCGTTCATTCGCGGTTGAAATTTTGTTTCGTTTGACTTGTTACCCCTAGCTTGATCGCCCTGCCGTCATAGCGAGGGTCAGCCAAAATCGGTTTCCGTGTTGAATCCCTAAGGCTTTCCATCTATTCCAACTGCGGGCTTCAGAATAACCAAAGTCCGTCAACTGATGAAAACTCTGACCCTTCTCCTTTTTTCTGCCGGTTTTGTTATCGCGTCTCCGACCGATGACTTCATCGCTAAGGCGACTCAAACCCACGGTGCGTTCGGCGAGAAAGCGGCACGTTTTCTCACCGAACACATGTCGGAGAACGATAAGAAATCTCTCACTGCCGAGTTTCTAACTGAAAACCTCGATCTAGCGCTCAAAGCCCGCGCCACATTTCCATGGGCGAAAGACGTGCCAGAAGAAATTTTCCTGAACGATGTTCTCCCTTACTCCGTCTTTGATGAACCGCGCGATCCATGGCGTGCTGAATTTTTAGAGAAAGCCACCCCGCTCGTCAAAGATGCCAAAAACGCATCCGAGGCTGTGCAGATTTTGAACCGTGATTTTTTTAAACTCATCAACACCCATTATAACACCAAGCGGGAGCGCACGAATCAATCGCCCAAAGAATCCATCACCCAAGGCAAAGCCACCTGCACGGGTCTCTCCATTATCCTCGTGGATGTCTGCCGCGCCATCGGCGTCCCCGCCAGAGCTGCCGGAACCCCAATGTGGTGGGACAAAAGCGGCAATCATACTTGGGTGGAAATCTGGGACAAGAGTTGGCATTTCACCGGCGCCGACGAATACGATGAGAAAGGCCTGAACCATGGATGGTTTATGGAAAATGCATCGAAAGCCGATGAAAATGATCCGAGTCATTCCATCTACGCAACATCATGGAAAAAAGACCAAGGCATTTTCCCCATGATGTGGTCGCCACGTAACCCCAGCGTGGGCGGAATCAATGTCACGGCTCGTTATCAAACAAAAGCAGCGACCACTCCCACAACCATCGGTGTTAGATTTTTCGAAGGAGAAGACCGAGTGGTCATGAAAGGCACTCTCACCACGGCCGCCGGATATCCCATCGGTGAATTTGAAACCAAGGCCGGCACGGCGGATCTCAATGACAGCGCCCGCATGACCGTCACACCCGGCGAGTCCTATCGCTTGCGATTTGAGATCAAAGGCAAATTAATCGAATCCGCTCCGTTCATCGCAAAAGAGGCCGATAGCAATCTCCACGATATCCGCACCAAAGATCTCCAGCCAGCTCCCGATTTCAGCGATGATGCGAGCCCGCTTAACAAAGAACTCGCCCCACGCGCGATCCGTTATGCTTATGATTCCATCGTCGCTTCTGAAAAAGAAAAACGCGCCAACGAGCTAAGCGATAAAACCATCGTCCATGGCGATAAGACCATGTGTTGGTTGGAAAAAACCTTCGGGCAAGCACCGGCAACGGGACGTTCGCTTTGGATTTCCATGCACGGCGGCGGTGAAGCGCCCGCTCACATCAATCATCAGCAATGGCAAAACCAAATCCAACTTTATCAGCCTGAAGAAGGCATCTACATCGCGCCACGCGCACCGACCGATAAATGGAACATGTGGCACCAAGAACACATCGATCCGATGTTCTCCCGCCTCATCGAAAATATGGTCTCTTTGCGTGGAGTCGATCCTAACAAAATTTACCTCATGGGATACTCAGCCGGCGGTGATGGTGTTTGGCAAGTCGCCCCACGGATGGCGGATCACTTTGCCGCTGCATCCATGATGGCGGGACATCCGAACGAAGCATCACTACTCGGCCTGCGGAATTTGCCGTTTGGAATTTTCATGGGAGCCAATGACGCTGCTGTGAACCGTAACAAAGTAGCCGTTGAAAAATCCGCTGAAATCCTAGAACTCCAGAAGGCCGACCCTGAAGGCTATACTCACATGTCTCGCATTTACCCGGGCCTCCCACACTGGATGAATCGCAAAGACGCCGAAGCTTTACCATGGATGGCGAAATTTTCCCGTAACCCATGGCCGAAAAAAGTTGTCTGGTATCAAGACGATGTCACCCATAAGAGATTCTATTGGCTACAAGTGCCTGAGGGCACTGCCGCTAAAGAACAAAAAATCATCGCGGAAATTGTGGGTCAGAAAATTCGCATCACGGGCGATGTGCCAAAAGGAATTCAGCTCCTTCTCTCCGACGAGCTTCTTGATCTGGATCAAGCTGTTGAAATTTCCATTAACGATCAGCCATCCATCAAGGTTAAAGCTGTCCGCAATTTGAAAACCATTCGCGCAGCATTAGGGAATCAGCTCGACCCAGCTATCACGCCTACAGCTTTAGTGACATGCCCATAGAAAAATCCGCTTTCTATTCAGTCTTTTGCTTTTTGAGCCACTCCTCAAAATGCCTGTCTCTAGACTTTTTTTCCAAATCTTCTAACTGATAATAATACATCTCTGTCAAATCATCTACGGGACGTCTGCCTAAAATCACAGGCACTTCTAACAACTTATCCTCACCCAGTCGTTTGATCTCAAAAACCACCTTTCTCAGCGGCTTGTAGGATGCGACGGTTTTTATTAATTCGTCTCGAGCTCCTATTTCATACCACTTTTTACCGTCCATCGAGGTGATCACATCCCCTACTTTGATTCCAGCTCGCTCAGCCTGCCCCCCTGGCATTAGAAATGAAATCCTCATACCTATTCGCGGCTTATCGTCGCCAGGCACCTCAAGCATCTCTTCCCCTAGTTGAACGCCCAAATAACCTTTCCCGTCATTCAAATAGTCTTTTTCACTTTGTGTGCGCAATACACGGAGACACCGAGTCCGAACTTCAGGATCATCTAATTCCTGATAAATTTTATATATCGCAGATACTCCAACCGCTCCTTTTTCATTCGCCCAACTTTCAAGTTCAACTTGAAACGCCTCACGCTGCTTGAAATCTTCAGCCGTCAGCCCGTCAAGCAGGCGCTTCGGAACTTCTTCTGCAAATGAAAAAGCTGCCAGAAGCACAGAACACAAGAGGCAACTGTTCCGAGCATTCATGTCAGCTTTGAAGTTGTGGATAACAGGAGATTACTGACCACGCCAGTTTTTCTGAGGCACATCAATCGTATCGTCTGGAGACAATTGAATTTTCATAAACTGCGGATCGGTCACATCAATTGTCTTTGGCTTGCCGGCACGGAACAAAGTAACACGTTTCATGCTACCAAATTCAGTGGGGCCACCAGCATTCTGAATGGCCTGATAGATCGTCAAGTTATTGTTAAATTCGACTGGCCCCGGGCGGCGGACCTGACCACCCACGACGACCAATTCTTTCTTCACTCCACCGCCCTCGGCCGTGGAAATGACTTGAATGGTTGGACTTGTGTAAATTTCTGCGGCTTTGTAAGCATTTTGGATGGATGCAGCCAAGGCTTCGGGAGCCATGCCAGCAGCTCTCAAGGTCCCAATATATGGCAAATTCACCATTCCATTAGCAGAAACCGGATACATCGCGTCAACTTTGCCTTTCTCTTCAAGGGGAACACCCATGATGGTGATTTGCACGGAAGTCCCCGCTTCGATTTGAGCCATCAAGGGAGACGTAATGATGAATAAACTAAGAATGAACTGAAATAACGGTTTCATGATGATGAGGGATTTGGATTTTCTATACGTTGATGAATCTAAGCTCAAAAAGACTCAATACAAGTCGGAATCTTTGGACTCACTGGACACAGCCGCGAGAGTTTTTGGCGTTGATTTACTTGGTGCGATAGCCGGTCCAACTTGGGATTCAGTCGGTGCATAGTAAGTGTAATAACTCGTGTAGTATTGATATTGGCTATCGCTACGGATATCGACGTTGTTGAGAACCACGCCGATGACATGCCCGCCCACATTTTCCACGGCCTGTTTCACACGAACCAACATATTACGCGGAAGTTTACGGTGTTGAACGACGATCATGGTCAAGTCCACTTCACTCGCTAAAACCGAAGCATCACTGACACCAAGGATGGGAGGACTATCCACCAACACGAGATCGAATCGCTGTTTCACGTCTTGAATGAGTTCAGACATGCGGCGTGAATTAAGAATACCCGCTGCGTCCGATGGCAAAATCCCGGAAGGCATGAAATAGAGATTGTCCACTGGGCTCTGTAGAATCACATCCTCCAGCATCATATCAGTCGTGAGGTAATTCGTTAAGCCAACAGAATTATTGATATCGAAAAAGGTGTGTAAGCGTGGCCGCCTAAGGTCAGCATCAATCATCAATGTCGTGTATCCACCCTGTGCGCAGATGTACGCGAGGTTGACGAGAGTTGTGGATTTGCCTTCACCCGCTCCACCAGAAACCACAGTGATGGCGTTGTCTTCTGGATTCTTACGATTGAACTCGATGTTCGTTCTTAAAATACGATAGGCCTCCGCATCTGGGCTCATGCCATGCTGCTTGAATAGGATTCCGACATCTTTGGGAATCACCGCCAAAACCGGCACTTGGAGATAACGCTCCACATCTTCCAAACTCTTCACCGAGGTATCGATGTATTCGAGGAAGAAAGCGATACCCACGCCAAAAACCAGCCCGACGACTAAGCCCAATATCAAGTTGAGTTCTACTTTTGGACTGACGGGCTTTTCGGCTAAAACTGGATTATCATGAACTGCGATCGTCGGTTCGGTCATGTTCTGATCGATTTTCACACTCGTTAGCTTTAGCTTCATCGTGTCTAGCACATCTTGCTTTTGCTCGAAATTTCTTTTTGCCTCTTGAAATTCCCTGGTGTCAATACTGCGCTCAAGAGCTTCTTTTTTGGTTTCGTCTTTTTTGGATTTAGCCTTCTCAAGGCGCTCTCTGTTCATTTCCATTGATGCTTGTAATCTTGAACGTAGATTAACCACACCCTCGTCTAACTGAACTTTCATGGAATCCTTCACCTTTTCAACGGCAAGAACTGAGGGATGCTTATTTCCATAGCCATTTGCTTTAAGGCCATCAATTTGGCGCTTTAGTGTAAGATACTCTGGATATAAACTCTTAATAGTGTTATCGGGAAGATCTAGGCCGTTTGCAAAAACCAATAATTCCTCAGAATTAAATTGCTCTAGGCTCTTAATTTGCGATTCCAAGCGTGATAGTTCACTCTCCAGTTCATTAAATTCTTTGAGAGCATATATTGCAATTTCATCCTGATTGAGCCCACTTTGATTGGATGTGGTACGATCTGCATAGTAAATGAGATCATTGACTCGGCTCAACGTCGTGAGTTCTTTAAATGCTTCTTGGGTTTCATCCTCTTGGACTTGAACGGCCCTCTCCAATTCAAGGATCCCTCTATTCAGTGAATCGTTCTCTAGCTCAGAGCGATAATCTTTGTAGGCCTCTGCAACCTCTACCGCTATATCCCTTGCGTTTTCTTTGTCTGTGTGCCGAACCGTGATCGAAATCAAATCTGTCCCACGAATGTTTTCGGTTTTAACGATGCTTTTCAGGACCGGAAGCGCCTGTTCAGGCGTCATTTCCCATTTGTTAGCAAGTTCAAGCTTCTTAATCACTCGGCTCAATGAGTTCGTGCTTCTGATAATCTCAAACTCCGTTCCAAAGAACTGAGGCGTCATCATCGCCAATCTTGAGCTCGTACCGCCATCCAAAGAAGACTCAAAGGCTTTGCCGCGCGGCTTGACCTGAATCACAGCAGAACTCTCATATTTCTCAGGCATCACGTATGTGATGACCGATGCCGTCATAAAAACCAGCGCGAGTGTGAGGAGAATAATTCCATAACGGTTTTTGATTACCTGCCAGTAATCGACGGCGTGTAGGGAAGCTTCGTTTTGCTGTTCTGAAAGATTCATTAAAATGCTGAAAGATGATCAAGGAATATGGATTAATCTAATCCGAATAAAAAGCTCTCGCAACTATTGTAATTGCGAGAGCTTAAATTTTTTGAGGTGAGGTTATTGCCTGACCATGTATCAAAATATTAGAATTCTGCTTTGAGTCCGACGCTGATGCGATTGCGATCATAACTACGATTCGGAATGTTGGAATCAGCATTCGTAAAGTTGTAGGAGATTGTTCCATCCAAATACTCGGTTATTTCTAAAGATGCGCCGATGTAGGCATTGGTGAGTGTCTCCTCGCGATCGCCAACAGCGATACCAACAGGAACCGTACGACCTTCTTCGTAGGATGTGCTGATGAGATCAAGGCCAGCGAACAGAGCTAACTTCTCAGAAACCTGATAGTTTGCTTGGGTTCCTATCCGAAGGGTCAAGCGGCTGTCATATTCAACGGGTAGAGGAACGACAGGTCCGATGTCTACCACTGTGTCATATACTTCCGCACCGTAACGAGCAAAGCCACTTATCACAAATTGTTCATTTACCTGCGAGCGCAAGGTAAGTTCCATATATGGGCTAGTGCTGGTGCTGCCAGCATCCACATCCCTCATCTGAGAACCAACATTTGCGATCAAGATGGTGTTCGGGCTGAAGCGATGCTCAACTCCAAGCAATAAGTAAAGATCATTGGAGTCACTAGCTAGATCATTCGCTGTGGTTTGAGAATAACGAATCGATGCAGTTCCAACCGTTTGCTGCGAAAGCACATATCTGAACTGATTGTAAAGTGTCCAAGTGAAGCGATCTGAATCGTTAGCGGAATCGTATTGTAGCAGAGCTAGTTTGAGACCCGTATATGTTGCAAGTCTTTCAGACCAACGATAGCCTAATGAGTTATCGGTTTCAAAATATAGGTATTCACTCGCTACGCGGTTACTTGCAAATCCGTATGAATAATCGGGTTCAAGCTCATAAGAGATAAAGTTAGTACTAATCAAACGAAGCCTCTCATCGAAATTGTGCGTGAGATTGACTCCGGCACGTAGTTGAGGATATACGTCATCCGAACCTACAGCAGCAGGCTCATCGAGGTAGTATAAAACACCTAGTTTTGCGTAAACATCCCAGATCGTTTGAGGAGAACCTTTTACAAAAGACATCTCTACATAAGGATTGAGTGAAAATGTCTCGTCATCGGGACCTGCCGCAGTTGGGTTGGTGTTATCATCCCAAATTGCGTTTAAGCCTACGCCCCACTTTAGGGGAATAGATTCTTCAGATTCGTTAGGTATATTGTAAAGTCCTTCTCCCTGAGCGCTTATAGCGGTCATGATGGAAAATAAACTGATAATGGTTTTTGATTTCATGCGTTAGAGCCGTACAATATGTGTTTAGAAAAATAGAATTATTGGATGAATTTAAACTGGAATAGATTCCATAAACTAAGAAACTGGAGTCGGCGGAGTGTATAGGGATTTACCACCTGGTCCGCGAGTCGTATCAAGAGGGTTAATTCCAATGCCGCTGCCAGCCGAAACTTTAATTTGGCCAGCTGCATGGGGTGCGGCAGCGAGTGCAGCAGCAACAATCTGAGCGGCGTAGCTTGGAGCAGCATTCACAGCAGTAGAAACTACTTTCCCTACCATATAAGCATTCGCATTATTTCCTCCTAATGCAGCGATGGCGGCACTAACGAGGTCCGCGGATATTGCTGGAAATTGTGAAACTTGCTGGTTAATCGCGGCTTGGATAACAGCCTCATCACCTGTGGCAACCGCATCAGTCACGGCCTTGATGGCGGCCTCTTTTTCTTCTTCGGTGTATTCTTCATCGTCGTTTCCGACACGTTCGATGGTTTCTTTGCCGCTGCCTGCGTGAACCAAGGTTCCAGCCGAGCCTATGAATGCACCGGCTAGGACGACGGTTAGTTTGATAAGTGTTTTCATGATTTTTGGGACGGTTTTTTTTGGGGATTTACGACGAAAATTAAAAAATGGAGCGGGCAGCGGGAATCGAACCCGCATGTCTAACTTGGAAGGATAGCGCTTTACCACTAAGCTATGCCCGCGTGGTTATGCTTCAAAATTCTCTCACTTAAATGGGATCAAGCAAGTATTTTTTACGTTTTTCTTAATAATTTGAGTGAGATTCAATGCCCTACAAACCTTGATAGATAAGGCATTTCCCTACCTATAAGCCGCCGGGTCGCTCTAAAAAAATGGCTTTTTTGCCGAATTTCTCAGCGACCAACGCCCCCAAAGCCTTCACCCCAAAGGTTTCCGTGGCATAATGCCCCGCGTAAAAAACATTCATTTTTCGCTCTTCCGCCTCGATGAAACTCCAATGCGGGCCCTCACCGGTGACGAAGCTGTCGATCCCGAGTTCGGCGATTTTTGCGACTTCAGAGCCCGCGCCGCCGGTCATCACCGCGACTTTGCGTGGCATTTCACTGCCGCAAGCGCAGCTCTGTAGCGGCCGACCCACCGCGTTTTCGATGGCTTTTTCGAGATCATTTCGCGTTCCAACCCATTCTCCTACCACAGCCGAGGCGAAGCCATCTTTGGGTAAAATCGGTTGGATAGCTTTCAAGCCGATTGCCCGGGCAAGCAGGATATTGTTGCCGATTTCCGGATGAAAATCTAACGGCAGATGCGAGGCATAAATCGCGAGATTTCCATCGATCGCTGCTTTGAGTTTCTGAAAATAAGGACCGGTGATTTTTTGAGCGCCCTGCCAAAACATACCGTGATGCACTAACAGAAGTCCGCCTTCTTTCGCCGCCTCTTCAATCACCGCGAGCGAGGCATCGACCGCAGAAATCACGCGGTTCACCGTGCCATCATTTTCTAACTGCAAGCCGTTGAGCGCGCCCGGATAATCCCGAATTTCCGAGGTTTTCAGTTCACGATCCAGAAAGGTTACGATCTCACGCAGGTCAGCCATGCATGATCCTTAACCTTTCCTGCTCCAGATGACAACGCCTGACATGAAATCCACTTCACGACCCTCGATGAAATCCAGCAAGTCCCTCGCCAGCTCCGCTTCCCAGGAAATTTCTGCACCGCCCCACGGGATTGTTAGCTTCGCCGCATGCAATGCCTGACGCGGCAGCAATAAACGTTTTGCCAGAGATTCGTTCCAATCCTGCGCCATCCATTCGAGATACTCACTGCCATCGCCCGAGTAAATTTTATCGCCTACAATCGGAAACCCACAAAACGCAAGGTGCACACGGATCTGATGCATCCGTCCCGTTTTCGGAAAACAACGCACCAAACTAAACTGGCGACCGTCACGTTCGAATCGACGCTCCACCGCGAATCCCGTGGTGCAATCTTTTCCCGAAGGATCGGTCACTTGCCGCACCCAAATATCACTCGGCCCGAGTTCGCCGGCACGACAGATCGGTGCATCGCATTCCCAAGCATCCTGCTCCGGCCAGCCGGATACGATGGCGAGATATTCTTTTTTTGCCTCGCGTCGCTCGAAAATCATTCCGAGCTCACGCGCGGCGGCGGTGTGTTTCGCACACAAAACGATGCCGCTGGTTTCCCGATCCAAGCGCGTGATGATTCCCAAACAAGCGCCGTTTTCCATCTCATACGCATAGAGATTTTCCAACCCACCTAACAGAGTTGGCTCGGGTTTCTGATTCGCCGGATGCACAATGAGCGGCGCGGGTTTGTCCACGACTACCCAATCATCACTCTCATCAATCACCCGAAAATCTGGAATCACTTGGAGTGCCATCGCGTTTCATTTATCTACTTAAACCCGAATTACGAAATCCAATTTAAAAAACAGTATTCTTTACCACAGAGGCCCAGAGAACACAGAGGTTTGGAAAATGAATGATAAATACTTTAGATATCTCTCCGTGGTCTCTGTGTCTTTGACTCAGGAATTGAGAGATTGTTCGTCCATGTCCGCTTGCCCCGACCTGTCGGGGCTTCACTCCCATTGTAGTGAAATTCTTCGGAACCAAGTAAACTTCGGATTTGGGATTAAACAAAACACGCCGGAAACCCGTATTAAAAAAACAGGTTTCCGGCGATGATCAAAAATGCGTGTGGTTCACACACCCTAGCGGACTAGGACTTGTAGCGGAGACGCTTTTTATGGCGGTTCTGCTTCATGCGCTTTTTGCGCTTGTGCTTGTTGATCTTTGTTTTACGGCGTTTCTTAATAGAGCCCATGGTATTATACGGGGTTGGTGTTCAATGAAAATTAGAGGACAAGTTTGTTGAGAGGATATTCGATGATCCCCTCTGCCCCAAGGTTCTTGAGGTCGGGGATCATGTCTCGAACGAGAATCTCGTCAATCACGGTTTCTACCGCGACCCAACCTTCTTCCGAAAGCGGTGAAATCGTCGGGCGGCGAAGCGATGGTAATTTAGCGAGCATTTCGTTCAGACGATTTGCAGGAAGGTTCATTTTAAGGCCGACCTTGTCGCGAGCGCACAAAGCGGATTTGAGCAGCATGGTGATGCGCTCCATTTTCTCGCGTTTCCATGGATCGGCTGCTGCAGCTTGGCTGGAGTAGAAATGCGGGAAAGAAGTAAGCAGGGTGTCAACAATACGAAGGCGATTCGCTTTCAGGGACGATCCTGTCTCGGTGACATCGACGATGGCATCGACCAAATCAGGCACTTTCACTTCGGTTGCACCCCAGGAAAATTCCACTTCGGCTTTGATTCCTAGCTTATCGAGATAGCGCTGGGTGATTCCCACACCTTCGGTAGCGATGCGTTTTCCTTCGAGATCCTGAGGTTTTTGGATCGGAGAATCTTCTGGCACCACCAACACCCAACGGGTCGGGTGAGTCGTGGCACGCGAGTACGGTAACTCAGCGAAATCGACAAGATCCGCACCGCCTTCGGAAGCCCAGTCCAAACCGGTGATTCCACAATCGATGAAACCTTGTCCTAAATAACGGCCGATTTCTTGAGCGCGGATCAGATAAATATCGAGCTCCGAATCATTCGATGCCGGACGATACCCACGCGACGAAACGTAAATTTCGTATCCGGCCTTGGCAAAGAGCTCGATGGTCGGCTCTTGCAGGCTTCCTTTCGGAATCGCGATTTTAAGACTATTGGACATGCTAAAAATTCTCGCGGTAGTGCGAGGGGCGGCGTTTTTAGCCGTGAAATCTCAGGAATCAAGCCAAGTTTCAGGAAAAATGCTCTCAAAGTAACTAGAACCCTCCACGTTGCTCTGTTTATGAGGTAATCGGAATGCGATCAGGCTCTTTTCGTGTAAACCGCCGCACGCCAGTGATGACTCGGCACTTCAGCGCTCATCCGTCTCTTGGTCCATCGAATCAATCTGCTCGATCAGCTTTTCCGCAGACGTGGCTTGCTCTAACACGGCAAACTCCTCACCTACCTCTTCCACCACCTCGAGTTTTTCGGCGATCAAGCGCAGGAGCGTCATAGCTTTGGTATTCTCCTGTTCGGCCAGCAGATTGATCTGCAGGTCCAAATGGCTGCGCCGTTCCGCCACGCGGGCCTGCCGATTGCCGGCGATCAGCAGGAAAATGCAAAGGAAGATCGCCTCCAGCGAAACGACCAGGGTCAGTAAAGAAAAGGGAAACGGATCCCACGGTTTCTCCAACATCACGGTATTGACCGACATCCAAACAATGAAACCGATCGCGTTGATCCAAAGGAAGGTTATCGAGCCGCAGACCCGGTTGATCTCCGTGGCAATCCGATCGCCAAAAGATTCATCCTGCTGCGCGGCCTTCTCCAAGTGCTTGATCGTCCGGACGTTTTCGGCAGTGACCTCTTCCACTGTCTGCAGCGGAGGGGACGTTTTGGGAATGGGGTTCGGGTCACTCATACAGACATTCTAGCGTGGATGCGAAAGAGGCGAAAGAGAAGTTCTCATAAAGTGCTAGGAATTGGATTTATCACTTGCCTATCGAACACGCTGAAGAGGCTGGAATCCAACTCCGCATGTTTTGCAGGATTTCCTGCAAAACATGCAATTGAATGTCTGATTTCAAGACAAGACCATAGGGCTTAAACCTTTATGAATCATAGGAATTTGCTGATCCCCGACGATTGGCACGGGCGGTGCGAAATAAAAATGGTCAAACCCAAAACAATATGAGCGCGAGCAATACAAAATTCCAAACTATAGATCAACTGATCCAAAATAGAAATTTCGAATCGCAAATAACTGTAGGCGATCATCAAGCCGAATTGGCGATACAACGGTACCAATTCGCGGAGTTTAAAATAGATTTTCTTTCGAATGCTTCCGGCATTGCAAGCTGCACTTTGATTGCCGGCATCAGTCTTGCACTACTGATGCGCAGCCGTCGTTGCCCTGAAAGCCCGGCACAAACCATGATAATAAAACCTCACTCTCTGTTTTCAATCCTTCGACTTTCGATGCATCGGATCGGTGAATTCCTTTTGATCCGCCAATACTTGATCCGCCACTCAAGTCTATCGAACAAAGGCGCAGTCTTCATAAAAAAATAATTTTCCGGCAAATCGCACTAATGCAAACGAACTTACCTATTAGCAATGATTGAATGAATCTTTGCTAAGCGCTGTGACCTCAGCCCCGTAAGCGGGGTTGTGGTCACGGCGAGAGGAAGGGCTCGAGCTACTTGGCGCGCTGTCTGCGGATAGTCATGTCAGCCAGTTCGAAGATTACTCCGATGGAGTGCTGGCGAAAGAAATAGAGAGGATGTTGAGGCGATAATAAGCATCCTCACGGAAAAGTCCCTGCTCCACACGTTCACGCAGATTGATGTTGGTGGCGGCTATCACGCGCGCCCGGGTCAGACACGAATGGCACTTCATTCCAAACCCTATACCGAGGAGACCTTACTTACGACTATTTGTGAGGTTTTGAAATCCTCGAATCGCTCCTAAGTCGGACGAAATAACCATCTCTGGAGAAGAGGCATGTGGTCTCGACCGATGATCGTTTTTCCACATCCGTTCAACCCTGAAAATTTTGCAAGGTAGCCTGCATCTATTGCCAGAAAAGATTCATGATTTGGAAGATGTATATTTCCCGATGACACACTCCCTTGACCTTATCCGAAATATTTTTTCTAACAATTGAGTCACAGGTGTGATGCAAAATTCGCATCGTAGAAATCAGATTAATCCCTTATTTAATAAGGAATTAATTCATTTATAATGATATCGGAAGACGATGAATTAGACACGCAATCAGACGTTGTATTTCTGTTAGGAAAATTCATGAGGGACCCATACCAGCCGCTTTGGCATGGCAATAGCCATAGTGTAAGGCACCATGAACACACTAAAATTTACGACTCTCGCTTTAATCCTCGGAGTGTCGGCTTGCACGCCAACGGCACGTATCCAGACCATCAAACAACAAGTTGGCTACAATTCCAGAAGTGGCATTACATCAAATAATCCCCCGTATCAATCTATCGGGCGGAAGCTAGCGGCAGTTGTGGTGACGGATAGCGAAAATCTCAGCGATTGGCAGAGCCGGAAATTCGCCATCAAGCACGCCCCCATGGATGCCGATGGAGGATCCGCCGCTCCGATCAGCGCGGATGGATATTTCCTGACCGCATCCCATGTCATTTCCAAAGCATGGGGAAAAAACATCTACGTTCTTTACGATGCTGGGAATGGGATTACGGTCAACCGCGCAAGAATAGTCTGGAAATCCTTCTCATCCGATCTTGCGATTCTGCACATATCTCAAAACACCCCCCATTATTACGAATGGTCGCCTCTGGAACGCGGATTGCCTCAGGGTCAGGTCGTTTACAACGGCGGGATGCGCTGGAGAGACACCTTGAAACCCCAAGATAACCGTTTTTCCAATTGCAACCTCATCTACGGGTGGAATGCCGGCAATGGCAAAGCTAAGGGCAAACTTCTGACCAGCATGAATTCTGAAGCCGCTTCTGAAGGAGATCGTAATTTCAAAATGAACATACCTCTAATGCCCGGCGATAGCGGTGGCCCTGTTGTCGATCCGAACGGGGAATTGATCGGCATCAATGTTGCCAGCGAAGCTTTCGACTACATATTCATTGATTCAATTGGGGTTCGCCCATCTCCCGATAAGATTGAGAAGATCATCAACAAGGATAGGTAATTACCCGGGTGATATACGTGACAGATGCCTTTCAGTTGCCGCATATTCCATGAACATCATGCCCTACGTCCGAATAATATGAGAGGACTAAGAAGAGCGAAATTTGTTAGAAACTCACATGATAGTCACTCGATCAAACCAAGTTTCAGAAAAAATACTCTTAAAGTTGTGAAATGGGGACTGCCATATTGACTTACCAAATGCCTCCTTTTACAAAAAGGAAAGCCTTATGGATCAAGATGACTCTTCATTTTGTCTGACACCATGTTGATGAGGGACATTTATGAGGGGATTGGCTTTGTTGAAAAATCCTTAGCGGCGAATCCGTAGCAATGGATCCATGGAAAAATTTTCACGTCGCGATACGCTCAAGACACTGGCAGCCTATGCCAGCATTCAAATTGTTCCAGGGTCCGTGCTGGGGCTGCGAGGACAAACCGCTCCCTCCAATCAATTGACGCGAGCGATCATCGGCTGCGGTGGCATTTCCAGTGAACACCTGCGTATGCCGGGCAAATTGCTTGCTCTCTGTGATGTCGATCAAAAGCATTTAGCCCAACGCATGAAGCAGTCAAATGCGGAGCAGAATGGCATTACGGGCTACGCTGATTTCCGCGAGCTGCTGACGCGTAAGGATATCGACATCATCCACATCGCCACGCCGCCGCACTGGCATGCGCTGATGGCGATCGAAGCAGTGAAAGCAGGCAAAGATGTTTGGTGTGAGAAACCCATGAGCCGCACGATAGGCGAGGGCTTGGCCATGGTCGAGGCGGTGGAGAAATACCATCGAGTTTTCCGGCTAAATACATGGTTTCGCTTTAAGGATAATTTTTATGGCATGGGTGTCCCAGTTAAGCAGTTGAAAAAAGCCGTGATGAACGATCTGTTAGGCTGGCCGCTGAAAGTCACTGTTTCACGCGCGACCGGCTTCGATTGGAAATTCGGTTGGGTGGGTAAAAAAAATCTACCGACCGAAGAAGTGCCTCCTGAATTGAACTACGACATGTGGCTCGGACCAGCGTCGATGAAACCCTACAACAAACATCGCACCCATGGAACCTTTCGCGGCTACTGGGACTATGATGGTGGCGGGCTCGGCGACATGGGACAGCACTATCTCGATCCGGTACAATACCTTCTCAACAAAGACGACCAGGCGCCCATCTCTGTCGAGATCGATGCCGACCCGCAGGACGCCGATGCGATCGGCACCTGGCGACGTATCGAATTCACCTATGCGGATGGATGTAAGATTATTCTCGATGGAGAAAACAAAGATACAGACGCGGCTTACATCGAGGGACCGAAGGGCAAGATATTTAAAAATTTCCGCAGCGACATCCCGGATTTTGAAAAGAAAATCGCGAGTTTACCCGATCCACCGGAACAGATTGTCGATTTCCATGAGTCAGTGCGCACACGCAAAAAATTTGCCCTCAACGAACAAAATGGTTTTTGGTCCTGCACTTTGGTCAACATGGGCGTGATGGCACATCGACTCAACAAGAGTCTGAAGTTTGATCAGAAAACGATGAAGTTTGATCTCCCCGAAGCAAATGCCTTGGTTAATCCTCCAATGCGAGCTCCGTGGAAAATCGAGGTGTGATAGAGATTTGAAATTTAGCGCACCACGCGCGCGCCGCCACCGGAGATCTGTTTCTCGACTTCCTTACGGGTCGCCATCGAGGTATCGCCGGGTGTGGTTGAGGCCAATGCACCGTGAGCGGCACCGTATTCGACGGCTTTCTGAGCGTCGTTGAATTCAAGGAAACCAAACTGCACGCCGGAGGCAAACGAGTCACCACCGCCCACGCGGTCGAGGATTTCTAAGTCATCGTATTTACGCGACTCATGGAATTTTTCATCGTGCCAGAGGATGGCTGACCAATCGTTGATCGTCGCCGTTTTCACACCACGCAGGGTGGTTGCTGCGACTTTGAAGTTCGGAAATTCTTTGACAGCCGTCTCGATCATCGCTTTGAACGCATCGAGCTCGATGCTGGAAATATTGTGATCCACGCCCTCGACCTCGAAGCCAAGCGATGCGGTGAAATCTTCTTCGTTGCCAATCATGACATCGACGTATTTCGCGATCTCGCGGTTTACCTCGCGTGCTTTGTCTAGCCCGCCGATGGTTTTCCAGAGCGATGGGCGATAGTTCAAATCATAGGAAACGATCGTGCCGTATTTATTCGCCGCCTTCACCGCCTCGACCGTGACTTGTGCGGTGCTCTCGGAAAGAGCTGCATAAATTCCGCCGGTGTGAAACCAACGCACCCCGAGTTTTCCGAAAATGTGATCCCAATCGACATCGCCGGGTTTGATTTGCGAAGCCGCCGTGTTGCCGCGATCCGGATTTCCCACCGCACCACGAATCCCGAAACCACGCTCGGTAAAGTTCAAACCATTGCGCACCGAGCGGCCGATTCCATCGTCTTCACGCCATTGGATAAAATCTGTGGCGACTCCGCCCTGCATGATGAAATCCTCAATCAAATGACCGACCTCGTTATCCACGAACGCCGTCACAACTGCGGTTTTGTAACCAAAGCATTTCCGCAAACCACGCGAGGTATTGTATTCTCCGCCGCCTTCCCATGCCGCAAACTGGCGCGCTGTGCGGATCCGGCCCTCACCGGGATCGAGACGTAACATCACTTCTCCAAGAGAGATTTGATCAAAGGCGCATTCGGATTTCGATTTGATATTAAGAGGCATGGCGGCGGGAATTCAACGACCCGAAGTCGCTGCTGTAAAGACGTTTGGTACAGTCTTAGATATGAACAAGAGTGTTGGCCAATTGTAATCTGGCCGACAATCCGAAATGGTCGGAGGGGAAAAATCTACCGCCCCGTTGATTGAGAAGCCTCGCGTCCTCAACAGCCCATTCGGAAGAGGAGAGAATATGATCCAGTTTGCGCAGCGGAAGCCCACGAAGATGAAAGGTGGCTCGGTTGCCGTCTGGAACTCGTGTAAGCCCGCTTGCGAGCACCCTTTTTACGCCCGGCCAGTGGGCGGGACAATTAAAGTCGCCCGCAACAAGTTGAGGTAGATCGACCTTACCGAACCGGTCAGCCAGCAAATCCGCCGCCCGCATCTGGGCGTAGGGATGGAGCTGCAGGTGAAGGTTCGAAACCCTGAATGTTTGCTCTGTGAGACTATCCCCTAGCACGACCCAGCTACAAAGGCGTGGAAATGCTTCACCCCAACCGGTGCTCGGAACTTCGGGAGTTGGGCTTAGCCAGAACGTGCCGCTGTCTTTTAGCTCAAAGCGTTCACGATTAAAAAATATCGGGCAGTGCTCGCCACCGGAATTCCCATCGTCTCGACCCAAACCATAAAAATCATGTCGGGGAAAGAGGGTTTGGAAAAAGTCGAGTTGTCGGGGAAGAACTTCTTGGAAACAAATAATATCAAATCTCTCGTCCTGAAAGATCCGCTCGAATGACTGACGGCGCCTGTCCCATCCACTTGCAAGAGGGCTCATCCCTTCGCGCAGAATATTCCAAGTGAGAAAGGAAATCGCGACAGGGGAAAGTCCGTCGCTATTGGTGCTACCTTTCATAAGCATATTCCGATTTCTAGAATGATTTGCTTTCAAGCATCGGTTTGAACGCCTCGGGCCATTTCGCTCCATCGCCCTTGCTTGCTCCGTAATGAAATGCTCCGTGCCCTCCCGTCGGGACCACAAACATTTGGACTTTGCCCCCCTGATTTTTCACCGCTGTGGCGATCTCCAGTGCAAAGACGGTGGTCGCGGTCTTGTCGTCTTCGGCCGAGGCGATGAAAACCGGTGGCGGATTTTTATGCACCGGATAATCAGTGATCGGCTTGCCATTGGGCCAAGGGCACATCAACGCCATAAAATCGGGACGACTTGAGAAACGCTGCACTGGATCGGCAGCCTGCGGATCGCCCGCATCGTAACCGCCAAGCAGATTGAGACCGATGTTACCACCAGCGGAATAACCTTGGACACCAACGCGACTCGGATCAATACCCCATGCATCGGCTTGTTGGCGGATGATGCGCACGGCTCGGGCGCAGTCGGCGACTGCATCATCGGCCACTGGATTGGCGCCATATTTGGTTCGGTATTTGAGACCTAACACCACCACGCCTTGGTCATTGAGGAGTTTCACAACATTCCCCACATGCAGACCCATGGCAAGATGACCGTATCCACCACCTGGGCAGATGAGCAAGGCCGCTCGCTTAGTATCTTGGCGCTCAGGAAGATACACCCATAGCTCCGGTACCGATACGTTGCGAATGCGCTCATTGACAATTTCCTCGGCTTTGGCAGGCGTCACCAATCCCGGAGCATCTCCAGGCCAGAGTCGAAGAACTTTGCTAGGAGTTGGCCATGGCTGAGCCGCTACCGCCGTACTGGGTTTTGGTTCTTCAGCGTAGGATGGAATCCCTAACAACCCCACCATGAGTCCCAGTCGTATAAATAAAGGCATAACTTGTGTCATTGGATATTTTTTCAGTCGCTATCAACCTATTGTAAAAGACTTTGGGATGCTAGAAAATTGATTTTGAGATCAAGACCGTTGAGCGTGCCATTGACCAAAACTCAGGGCGCTGAATTTTTTTTGCAACTTCCTCTGCAGTGAGTGGTTTGATCATTCGTAAGCACGAACCCTTCTTCGTTCGTCCAATCAATCCCTAACTCCAATCAACTATGAAAACATCCATTGCAATCCTGAGTGCCCTTGTTCTGTCGGTCGGCATGACCCACGCGGAAGAGGGTGGTGGCGAAAAACACAAGAAACCCAATCCACGTGAACGCTTCGATAAAGCGGATAGCGACGGTAGTGGTTCCATCAGCCTTTCCGAGTTTCAATCAACCCCTCGTGGCAAAGAAAACCCTGAGCGAGCTGCTGAGATCTTCAAGAAAATCGATGCTGATGGTAGCAACGATTTAAGCCCCGAAGAGATGATCAATTTTGCCAAGGAACATAA
The DNA here is from genome assembly GCA_031422775.1 of Akkermansiaceae bacterium. GTDB lineage: Bacteria > Verrucomicrobiota > Verrucomicrobiia > Verrucomicrobiales > Akkermansiaceae > Luteolibacter. The sequence continues at coordinate 24,808 of JANPMK010000056.1, forward strand.
GAAGCATCACGGTGAAAAACCTAGTGACAAAAAACGCCCTGAAAAAGAGGGCTCTGTTTTAGAATGAGATTCCTCATCTCTGAGTGATTTACTCAAACCTGCGGTCGGATTCGTCTGACTGCAGGTTTTTTAATTACGCTATTTCATACTCTTTCCCATGGAGCATTTGATTTCTAACAAAATTTTCTTAAGCGAACTTGGTGCACAGTTATAAGAGATATGGCTGCTGTGATTATACACATGACAAGTGTGTAGTAAACTGGGCCTAAATTATGCATTGTTAACCCTGAGATCTTACTCAGATGAATTCACCGCCCTAGGAACACTCTCAAGAAAAAGAGCTTTGAATTATTGGATAAGTTCAACGCACCTCAAACGGCTGATTGGCGGTGGCGACGTGACCTTTGCCGTCCTTGATCCAGACATAGAGCCGATAGACTCCCGGTTTTTCAGGAGCTGTGACTGACACGCTTCGTTTTGATGGATCTTCGATGACTCCCTCTAGGAATTCCGGCATTTTTTTATTCGTATTGTGTTGATGACCTTGGAGTTCGGGAAGCACCGCCCAATTCAAGGATAGGTCATCTTGATCTGGATCGGTGGCAGTGACCTCGGCACTGAAGACGGCGCCCGGAGCGACGGCGGTCTTGGCGGTAGATGTAATCGGCTTCACGACTGGCGCGCGATTAACAGGCACGCGGCCTGTCCACATTTCCTCCAATACATCGACAGAGGCAGTGGTTTCACCCTCATGAGTATAAAGGCCGAACCATGTGGCGCTGGCCTCGAATTTCCATCCCCAAACGAAGGCGTAGTTGCCTAGGAAGCCATCACCCGGAGTCAAAACTTCCTTGTAGGCTTTGCGCATCATATCGGCTTTCTCAGCACTGGTTTGCTCCATAGGCGCTCCGAAGCTGGTTTTTTTGCTCTCCCAAAACCCGCGCGGCCCCCATTCTGTGAGCATCCACGGGCGCTTCCATTCCACCTTTTTCAGATGTTCACGAACTCCGAAAACCCCGCCGTAGGTGTTCACTCCGACAAAATCCAGATTGGGTGTGTGTGCGTTTAACGCTTTGGTCTTGTTAGGATTCAGCCCTGCGACTGCAGTAAAATGCGGATGATTGGGATCAAGCTCGCGCACCAAGATAGCGAGGCGATCGAGTTGCTGCCAATATTCCGTGTCCGTGCCGTCTCCTTCCGACTCGTTGCCGATTCCCCATGCTAGGAGTGCGGGATGATCGCGGTATTGAGTCACCTCTTTCCTCACTCGCTCGGTTTGTTTGGCGCAGTGTTCAGGATTTTTATAGGAGAACCAACTGCATTCGCTTTCCAACCAAATTCCCGCGCTAACGGTCAGGCCGAGCGACTGAGCCTCATCGAGAATTTTGTCGAGGCCATTGGTTGACCATGTGCGTATCGAATTGCCGCCACGTGCCGCTAGCTCCGCCAATCTTGTATCACCGCCAACACCTTGCACGAAGTATGGTTTCCCGCCTCGCGTCATGCCAGCTGAAGTCACAACAACGGGTATCGCAGCAACAGGCGCCACCGTCACAGGCGGGGCTTCAACTGTCGCCACTTCAACGGGAATATCGTGTTCAACTTCTACTACTGGCTCCTTTTTCTGACAGGTGCTCAGCAACGACACTGCGAGAACGAAAAAAAAGACGCGGATTACTTGCTTCGTCATAATGGGAATTTGAAAAGGCTAAAGAGAATGATCACTTGAACCTAGTTGGCAGAATAATGAATGCGAGGAAAATGCTTGTGAGACATCAGCAATTGCGGTGAGTCCCTTGGAAAAATGAGCCATTGCAGAGGGACTCAGAATTCACTTCAATCATGATCATTATCCAATCCCAAAAGTGACCCTGCCTACTTTCAAAGAAACCCTCAAACGCACGACTTCACGTTGTCCGGTTTGTAAACTTCCTGCGCCTGCCGAGGTCTGGAAAACCACAGGCTCTCCCGCCAAAGTTTATCTTTCCCGCACCTGCACCGAACACGGCGAACACACCGCATGCATTTCCAGCGACGCGCGTTTTTACTGGCTCGCGAAAGGTGATCCCGCAAACGCCTGTGGCGCGGGCTGTGCTTGTTCTTCTGATCCCGCTGGCCTTCCAGGAACTCTCGGACGCAATGCAGACGCGAAAGATTCGTCAGTTGAAATTCTCTCTACTTGTCTCGCGCTGATCGAAATCGTCGATTCCTGTAATCTCGCCTGCCCCACCTGCTTCGCCGACTCACCAGTCGGAGCAGCGGGAGAAAAACTCAAATCCCATTCGCTCGAATCCCTCCAACAGCGCATCCTCGGAGTGCTAGAAAGAAAAGGAAACATCGAGATCCTTCAACTCTCCGGCGGCGAACCGACCCTGCACCCCCAATTTTTCGAACTCGTCGATTGGATTCACGCCCAACCCGGAATCGACTACTGCCTCGTCAACACCAACGGCGTCCGCATCGCCAAGGAAGACGATTTCCTACGCGAACTCGGCATCCGTTCCCGACGTGGAAATTTCCAGCTCTACCTCCAATACGACGGCCCACAGGAAGCCGCGCAAAAAGAACTCCGAGGAACCGATCTCCGCGGGATGAAAACCAAAGTCATGGAGCGCTGCGATGCCGAAGGAATCCCTTTCACTCTAGCTATGACGGTCATGCCGGACAACCTCCCTCACCTTTGGGACACGATCGCAGAAGGCCTTCGTTACACCGCCTGCCGCGGCGTTTCCTTCCAACCCATGTTCACTTCAGGGCGCACCTCAGTCCGACCCGAAACACCCCTCAACACTGCCGACATCATCCTCGGTGCGGTCGATCAATCTAACGGAAAACTCCGCTTTGAAGATTTCACTCCCCTACCCTGCGGTGATCCAAACTGCGCCACCATCGGCTACCTACTTCGCACCCCGATTGGAGTTCGCAGCATTTCGGAATTCATCGACTTCGCCAGCCTCCAAGGCTTCCTACGCGACAAGGTCCGCTACGAACTCTCCGATCTCATTCAATGCGGCTGTGAAAATACCGAACTCGGCGAAATTCTGCATCGCTTCGAGATGAAGGAAAAAGACGCCTTCCGCATTTTCATCAAACCTTTCATGGATGCTTGGACGTGGGATCAAGATCGCATCGACCGCTGCTGCACTCACGTTATTCGCCCAGACGGAAAACTCGATTCCTTCTGCCGCTATTACTCTAACTTTCCTGATGCAAGATGAGTGAGCCTGAACATTGGGAGAAAAGTGGCTGCTTCACTTTTTTCATTTGGGCTCTTCCTACAGCCGTCGTGCCCTTCATCGCTATCCTATTTGGCGAAGCATTCCCTCTAGGACTCTTTTTCTCATTTTTTATCGTGTTATGGATGGGATATGGTTGGGCGTTAACTTCAGTTCCACCCGAGCGACGAATTTCAAATTCAGATAAACGAAAAATATGGCATAAGACTATAGGCTTCACGCTTGCTCAATGCGCTATTGTTCCTGTGATCTGTATTAGCGCGCTGTATGGATTCTGCCTAATTATAAGATAGAATAATTATCACTAAGTAACGATGAAACACCCTACTGAAAACGAAAACTCAGGTGAGA
>JANPMK010000057.1:0-3314 GCA_031422775.1 Akkermansiaceae bacterium
GAAAATTCATACATCCAAAAACTACTTGCCACTGATTCGAAGACCCAGCTTACAGGTGCGCCATGGTTTTCTGATGCAGCTCACCTATCAGCAGCGGGACTTCCATCGATTTGTATTGGACCTGGATCGATTGCTCAGGCGCATACGAAAGATGAGTTTATTGAGATTGATAGGCTGTTAGAGGGTGAGGCTTTCTTTACGGATTTTATTCGGGGATTGAGGTAAGATGATCGCATTCCAAAGTGTCTCGACCTTGGTTTTTTTGCCGATTTTCAAGCCAGCACGTTCCATTTTCGATAGCGAAATAGATAGTTCATCTCTGCTAGGTTTTAAGGGCACTAGAGCCGTAGCCAACTGAGGAATTATTTTGATTTTGAATGATCGTCCGGGTTCAAGAAACATCAGAACCACGGAGGTGAATAAACCGAGCAGGAAGAAAATACCCACCCCGGCAAGGTAGCTGTCCCTTTGCTCCAGCGCGTAATCATATTTCATATTCATGATCAGCAAGATGACGCTTACCGCAATGGTTATCAAAAAAGCCCATCCACCGAGACCCTTGGCTTGGAAAGCCGAATGGAAATGTTCGTCAGTCCGCCTGCCGTTTATTTGAAACACTTCCATAATAAGGAATTCTCTCTCCTCGGGAGTTAGATTGCCAGTTATGAGCCTTGCTTCCATATCCAAACGCCGTGCATGACTTTCCCGAATTTTCGGGTAGGTTTTCTTGATAAGCGCTTCGATATCACTCTCCTGATTTTTTGCGATATCACTGTAAATCATTGCATCGACTTCACGGCTATCGCTGCAACTCATGCACATTCCCAGATATCCCGTCACATTCTTCATACCTAACGGAATGAAAAAGATGTGATCTTCCATTCCAACCTTGGAAATTTTGAATGGCTCGATGGATCGGCAGATAGGGCAAAATTCTGCGACATACCCGAGCTTCTTGATTTTTTGCTGAGTGCCAGAAATGATTACCATATGATTAAAGGAAAGTTTTTGTCCGGTGGGGGCTTATTTTAAATTTCTAAAAACTCATCAATCACGATCACCCGTTTGGCGATTCGATGATCTTGTTTGGCAGATTCTTAGCCGCCTTGCAATGGATGGATTTGCTATTGGCCTGGTCATCTCCCTCTCGCTTCGCGCGGCTCCCTAGGTGATCGCGCCGCCCTACCGAGCTTAAAAATGCCGATGTGGACATCGGCTCTCCAACAAAAAACCCCGGTCACCTTGCGATGAACCGGGGTTGTTTTGAGTGTTGTTAGAATTACGCGGAAACCACGTCTTCTTCGTCTTCGAAGATTTCTGGTGCTTCGACGATTGGCTCTGGCTCTTCGACAGTGAACTCGAACTCCGAATCACGATGGTGATGGAAGCCGGTGCCCGCTGGGATAAGGTGACCCATGATGACGTTTTCTTTGAAACCGGTGAGGTAATCGATACGACCAAGTGTCGCGGCTTCGGTAAGAACACGGGTGGTGTCTTGGAAGGAAGCGGCGGAGATGAACGAATCGGTTTCCAGAGAGGCTTTGGTGATACCAAGCAGAACTGGCTCGCCTTCGGCAGGTTTACCACCGTTGGCAACGATCTCAGCGTTGACCTTTTTGAAGGTGGTGCGCTCGACTTGATCACCCCAGAGGAATTGATCGGCATCGCCCGGATCGGTGATTTTCACCTTACGGAGCATCTGACGAACGATAACCTCGATGTGCTTGTCGTTGATTTCCACGCCTTGGACGCGGTAAACCGATTGGACTTCGTTCACAAGGTGCTCTTGGAGTTCAGTTGCGCCGCAAGCTTCGAGAAGATCTTCCGGAGAAACTGGGCCTTCGGTGATTTGATCGCCGCGTTTCACTTTGTCGCCTTCGGTCACGATGATGTGTTTGCCCATCGGTACGAGGTGGTCGACTTGTTCGCCGGTGGTTGGATCGGTAACGATGACCTTTTTCTTACCGCGGACATTTCCACCGAAGGAAACGTCGCCTTCGATTTTAGCGATGACGCATGACTCTTTCGGTTTACGAGCTTCGAAGAGCTCAGCAACGCGTGGGAGACCACCGGTGATGTCTTTGGTGCGGGCCACTTTACGTGGAGTTTTCGCAAGCTGAGTTCCCCCAGTAACGACTTCGCCTTCTTTAACGGAAAGGTGAGCGCCGACAGGGATAGAGTAGCTGATGATGACTTCGCCGGTTTTCGGATTGGTGATGCAAACCTGAGGATGGAGATCCTCTTTGTGCTCGGTAACCATGGTTCCTTTTTTGCCGGTTTCTTTATCAACTTCAGCGGCAACGGTGATGCCGAGGATCATGTCGCGGAATTCAACTTTACCGGCTTTCTCGGTGAGAATCGGCACGTTATATGGATCCCATGTTACGATCGTATCGCCTTTTTTCGCATCTTCACCGTCTTTGACGGAAATGATGGAACCGATGATGATGCTGTGGCTCTCGAGTTCTAGGCCGCCTTTATCACGGATCGAAACCGAACCGTTTTTATTGAGCGCCACCCAGTTACCATCCGAGTCTTGAACGACGCGGAGGTCTTTGTAAACGAGGCGTCCGGCATTTTTGGTTTTGATGATTGGTTGCTTGAAGGTTGCAGCTGCGACACCACCAACGTGGAAAGTACGCATGGTAAGCTGTGTTCCTGGCTCGCCGATCGACTGCGCAGCAATGATGCCGACAGCTTCACCAATCTTGACTGGATGGCCAGTCGCGAGGTTGAGGCCGTAGCAGTTCGCACAGCAACCGCGGTCGGCTTCACAAGTGAGGACCGAACGGATTTTGAGTTTCTCGTGACCAATTTTCTCAAGCGCGTTGGCTTGGGACTCAGTGATGACATCGTCAACTTTGACGATGATGTCACCCGTGATCGGATCTTTGATTTGTTCGCAAGAAACGCGACCGTAGATACGAGTGGAAAGTGAAGCGACTTCTTCGTCACCGTCGTAGATTGCTTCGACTGCGATGCCGTTGGCCGTGCCGCAATCCTGTTGGAAAACGATCACGTCTTGGGCGACGTCGACGAGCTTACGAGTCATGTAACCGGAGTCCGCAGTTTTCAGAGCGGTATCGGAGAGACCTTTACGGGCACCGTGAGTGGAGATGAAATATTCGAGCACCGAGAGACCTTCGCGGAAGTTCGAGATAATCGGGCGTTCGATAATTTCGCCGGATGGTTTGGCCATCAGACCGCGCATACCACCGAGCTGTTTGATCTGGGATTTGTTACCCCGCGCACCGGAATCGACCATCATGAAAAGAGGCGATGCCTTTTTCTTGCCTTCGTTATACTCGATCTTG
>JANPMK010000058.1:0-10947 GCA_031422775.1 Akkermansiaceae bacterium
CAACCTTCCCAACGCCCGCAACAACCACCACGGTTTCACCATGGTCCAAGAAGACGGCAAAGACATCATCTACGCCGCTTGCTTGAAAGATGAAAAATCCGCCTTCCTCAAACTCTCCACCGAAGGCGAAATCCTCTTGGAAATTCCCATGACCGCGATCCCGGAAGAAGTCGGTAAAAAATTCGCACTCACCCACGCCGACCGCGCACCCAACGGCGACATCTGGCTCATCGATGGCTACGCCTCCGACCGCATCCTCATCTTCGATAAAGACGGAAAATTCAAATCCACCACCGCAGGCAAAGCCGAGCCATGGAAATTCAGCACCGCTCACAAATTTGCCTTCGACTACCGCTTCGACCCCGTTCGCGTGTTGGTCTGCGACCGCGCTAACGATCGCCTCATCCACCTCAACCTCGATGGCACATTCCTCGGCGTATATGCGGAAAAAATCCCGAAACCTTGCACAGTCGATTTCCATGGCGATCTCGTCGCCGTCGCTCAACTCGCCAGCGGCGTCAGCATCCTCGATAAAGAAGGCAAAGTCGTCAAAGTCCTTGGCCCCAACGACAACCCGAAAGAATTCAACACCAACAACGTCAAACCCGAAGCATGGCGCGAAGGTATCACCACCTCCCCTCACGGCGTCACCTTCGATAAAGACGGCAACGTCGTCACCACCGAGTGGAACAAGTGGGGCCGCATCCTACGCTGGGACATTAAGAAATAAGAAGAAGGAGTTTCCAAACTCCTTGAAATGCTTCTAACAAAAAAGCCACTGGATCACTCCAGTGGCTTTTTAAATTTTCTTAAAATCAAGAATTAAGCGAGAGTTGCTTCTTTCTCAGCTTCTTTTTCTTTGTCGCATTTCTTATCGCATTTTTTCTTTTCGGCTTCTGCCATCAGAGTGCCTTCTTTTTTAGCTTCTTCTTCTTTTTTCTTATCTTTGTCGCATTTTTTGCAATCTACGAGAGTCGCTTCTTTTTCAGCTTCTTTCTCTTTATCGCACTTCTTGTCGCATTTTTTCTTTTCAGCTTCGGCGATCATGGTGCCTTCTTTTTTTGGTTCAGCCTGCTTTTTGCATTTTTCGCATTTTTCGTCTTTGCATTTTTCGCAGTTACCGCAATGAGCGATGGTTTCTTCTTTGTCTTTGTCGCACTTCTTATCGCACTTCTTGCCTTCGCCTTCAGCGAAAGCGAGAGGAGAGATGAACAGAGCTGCACAGAATGTGGTTAGTAGTAATTTCATGGTCGTTTTTTCTAGTTTAGTTAATGGTCTGATAAAAACCCCGGAAGGGGGATTCCCTAACTAGATACACTCCAGCGGATTTTATTCAAAAAAAATTTCTCAGGCTATCCAAGCAAGGAATTCCTGATTCCCATCCATCCCCGCAATACTGGCCGGAATGACGCCCTTCCAGGTTCTTCCGTGCTCCTCAGTCACGAACTTGCGGATTTTCTCTACGGCCCGCTCCCGAAGCTCCTCGTCCCTGACGATTCCGCCTTTTCCGATGTCTTCCCGATCTAGCTCAAACTGCGGCTTGATCAAACAAACCACCTCGCCGCCTTCTTCCAAAAGCCCAAACACCGCAGGCAGGACTTTGGTCAGTGAAATAAACGACAAATCCATCACCGCGAGCCGGACTTTTTCCCCTATATCTTTAAGCTCCATGTGCCGGGCATTGAATTTTTCCTTCGAAATCACCCTCGGATCGTTTCTCAGTTTCCACACCAACTGATTCGTCCCCACATCGATCGCGTGAACTTTAACGGCCCCGCGCTGCAACAAACAATCGGTAAACCCACCGGTCGATGCCCCGACATCCATGCAGACCCAACCCGTCACATCGATCCCAAACGCCTCCAGCGCACCCTCCAATTTCAGGCCACCCCGCCCCACAAACTTAGGCTTCTCCTTAATTTCCACCACCGCATCTTCACCGAACTTATCCGCCGGCTTGTCCACCATCTGCCCGTCAACCTTCACCTCTCCCGCCAAAACCAGACGTTTCGCCTGCTCCCGGGAATCGCACATCCCACGATTAAACATCAAAGCATCCAGTCGGTCTTTCCTCACGAAAGAAGCTTCAAGTTTCAAATTTCAAATTTCAATCTCCAAACGTTCAAAACAGAAACTGCCGATTAACACGTATGAAAATGTCAAAACAATCATCCCCCAAGAAACCGCCTTCATTGAAATTTAGAGTTTAAAAACTTAAAGTTTTTTCCCTCCTCTCCTCCTTAATCTCCTCTCTCCCTGTTTAAAAAAGCCCAAACCCCTAAAAGAGCCCGCAATACCAAACGCCTGCTTAAAACCTTTCTTCTGCCCAACCCAGAAAATCGAAGTTTAGGGTTTAAAACTTAAAGTTTCCCGCCATCCTCCCGATTCGTGAAAGTCATCGCCATCGGAAACCAAAAGGGAGGAGTCGGTAAAACCACCACCGCCATGAACCTCTCGCACGCCCTCGCGTTGCGCGGCCAACGAGTCCTGCTCATGGATTTGGACTCACAGGCGAACTGCACTTCCGGCCTCGGAATCGAAGCACCACCGATGTCTTCAATCTATCCCGTCCTCCTCGGCGAAGCGGATATCCGCGATAAATTCATCGATTCCGGTCGCGAGAACCTCACCTTCCTCCCCTCCGAAATGGATCTCGCCGGTATCGAGATCGAGCTCGCCCGCTCCGATGACCACCTCACCCGCCTGCGCGGCATCCTTCAAGGACTCAAGCCAAACGACCTTTTCGAATACTGCATCCTCGACACCCCGCCTTCCCTCGGCGTTCTCATGACCGCCGCGCTCGCCGCTGCCGATGAAGTTCTCATCCCACTCCAATGCGAATGGTTCGGCCTAGAAGGGCTCGCGAAAATTGTCGGCATCCTCGATGAAATCCGCGGCTCCGGCGCCAACCCCGGCCTGACCCTCGAGGGCATCGTCATGACGATGTATGACAGCCGCACCCTGCTGTGCCGTCAGGTGGTTGAAGAGGTCACCAAATATTTCCCCGAGGAAATCTATCAACAGGTCATCCCGCGAACCATCCGCATCGGCGAAGCCCCCTCGCACGGAAAAACCATTTTCGAACACGATCCCTCAGGCATCGGTGCCATTTCCTACGGCAAACTCGCAGACGAATTCCTCATCCGCCACGCCCGCGTCGGCCCTCTTCTCGCAGCGAAGTAATAAAGCGTATAATCCGAATTTGGTTAAAGAACTCAAGGTGTGGGAGCTATCGCAGGCGTGGGTTGTGACTCCACAGGGAAAACAGGATTCTTCAGTTTTACGGAAGGAAGTCGGAGCCAGCCGAGAGGCTTACTTTTTGCGACAATGGTAAAGAGTCCATCTTTCTTTTCGAGACTATAGGTCTGTCGGGGCTTGCCTGCGATGTTCTGTTGCACGACTTCGATTTCGGTTTCCGTGACTGCGGAAATCACCGAGACATGGCCAAAGGGAGCGAAGTCAAAGACGAGAAGGTCATCGGGCTGTGGGCTAGTGTCTCCGCCATTTTTGAACTGAACCATGCCACGATCCTTATTTAACTTTCCGTGAAGGACGGTCGGATCGTAGTAGCCTTTGGCATGACCCCAAACACTGGGCATCTGGTGGTTGAAGGCGTTGTGATAGAATCGTTTCACAAACTCGACACACTGCCACTTTTGACCGTAATAGTATTCATTTGCGGAGTAGTGCTTCCCGTAACTCAGGGTGTAGTTGTCACCATTTGAGTAAACTGGAATGGTGCGGTAGGTTGTGACAATATCACCTGCTTTCGGGCGCTCTACGGGGGTGTTTTCAACTTTATCATCGCCGACGACATCTCCGGTTTTAGGGAGCTCTTCTACTTTATCATCGCCGACGACGTCTCCGGCTTTAGGGCGCTCATCTATTTTTTCATCACCCAAGATGTAGGGAATAGCGAACCAGAAACAGATCAAAAATGGAGCTGATTTGAGAAAAAAAAGGAAAAGCTTCATAGGATATGGTAAGAGAGTCTGGATATACGAACATCATGTTTTGCGAAGCGATTAGGAAGGATGAATTTCATGCAGTGAAACTCACTCCGCCAACGCCTCAAAAACATCCGTCTGCCCGGCAATCGGATCCGGTGAAAGTTTGAACCAGTTGCTCTGCTCAATCTTTTCCTGATCATAAGGCGGCGTGAAAATATCCACCAACTGGGTCACTTTGTGCGCTTTCAACGTATGGATATTCCGTGCCTTTGCGGTCAGAGTGGAAATATCATTTTTCTTCAGAACCGTTGTGCCCACGCGTTTGAGCAGTTGATGCCCCTCACTGACTTTAACGTCCGCGAGCTCGATGGGATCATAGTTCGATGTCTCGATTTCACCCGACGCACAGAGAATCATTCCGGTCATTCCTGGATGATCGTGCGGGCGTATGATTTCACCTTCGTCAAACTGCACGAGGCACAAAGAAAAATCGACCCGACGTTCGAGGTATTTAAAATCCACCTTCCCATTCACGAGACGGGTTTTGATCTGCGCAAGAGCTTCTAGCAGAGTCGGATCTTCGAGATGCAAACGCCCTGCGAGTTGCGAAATGGTCTGCACATACGAATCCTGATTCCATGCATCCAAATGCTGCTTCCCCGCCTCTTTGCTCACCGCCTCAAGAAACGCCTCCCAATGCATCGCCCCACCTTCGGGTAGCCGACCCTCCACCGCGTTCGCCCGAGTCGCCAACGCACAAAGCGAAGGCAATGCCGTCAGCACCCCAAGAAACGAGGGCAGACTCAAACTGAGAAACTCACGGCGATCATATTCATCCATTTCGGAAACATACTGAATCGCTTCACGCGATCTTTCCAAGGCAGAAATTCAGCACAACTATTCAAACCAACCGAGGCGTCTACCAACCCAAAACTGCGGCCGAAATTCGCACATCGGAATCAGCTACTAAAGCAACCTCAATGCTTTCCTTCTCTTGAAGACCTCTGACATCGATTTCACGTGAAAGTATCGGCTTAGCTTCTTTATCGAGAAGTGTAATCCGGCAACGTCCTTGCCGAATGGCCATCAGCGTATTAAATTCCCGCCATTCCAACTCCATTGCGACCGCGGGTTTGACAGCCATCGCAGCCTCCCACTTTGCGCCGCGTTTGAGAGTGAAAATCAGAGCGCTTTTCTTACGAACCACTTCGGTTAGCTCGAAGTTAATAAAATCCTCAGCGAGCTCCTGATTGACAGAGAGTTCTTCCTTTTTGAGCGGCGCAATCCGATCGCGCGCATCGGTGAAAAGCCTGTGGTAATCGATGAAAAAGCTAGAGGCAAAGAGAGTCAGTAGGATCAGAACAAAGGCGGGCAATATTCCACGGCGAAGTGAAGCCGGAGTCATCTCAGGCTCCGCATCCGCAGTATCAACATCTACCACCCGTTGCTCTGAGCTAATCCGACCATCGCGTCCAACCGTATAAATCGTCTGAACCGCTGTCCCCTGACGGAACTCCTCACTACGTATCGTAGAAAAAGAACGCGCCCGTAATTCAGCGGGCAAAATATCTAGCAGCGCCTGAAGTTTATCGACGATGATACTTTCCATATCACCTCCTTTGAGACTCGAAATTTTTCTAACTGCCGCATCTGCCATCAATGAGTAGCTACCGCCCTCAACGCGAAGATGCAAAATGAATCCACTCGCCTTCGCAGAGTCAACGCAAGCTTGAAAATCCCCCACCTTATCCTCATCGGACGGGAAAGAACCCTGAAGCATTCCATCCAGACGAAACGTGCCAGCCGCAGGTAAATCGTTCATGCTGGGAAGAGGTTAGGGATCGATCCCGCTGTGCGCCATTCATCCATTCCTTGCACCCACAGCAGGGTTTCGGGCGGCAATGTTCCTTGGCGCGCACGAGCACTAATAAGCGCAAAAGTATATGGCCCTTCTTGGATGCCACTTGAGCTGATATACCAGCCAGTCTCCGAAAAACCTGTCGGCAACGAAGACGGTGCACCCGCAATCAAGCCCGGACGCGGCAGCGAACCTAACGGCAACGAAGTCGGAACATCGCGGGTGTCTATGCCTAGCTTCTGATCATGAATATCGAGACGAGCAACCGTATGCTGACGCAACGCTTCGTTCTTCAATTGCTCCTGACGAAGCTGCTCGCGCAAGCGTCTCTGCTCGATATCGTTAGCAGACCATTTAGCCTGCTCTTCTTTCAAGTTCGACAAACAAAGAATGATAATGAGGGAAATACAAGCGAAGAAGAACCCGAGAAAAAACCAGCCAACCGTATTACGCCCTTTTGAATGCGCAATAGCGGCGGTAATGCCCCCGAAAACAAGACCTATTAAAAGCCGAACAATAACTTCTTCACTACTACCCATATCGCTCGGAAGCTATTTAGAAAAATATGTGATCACAATATAATTATGGAGAAAATGAGCAATCATCGGCGGATATAGACTGCCGGTTTTCCATTTCATCCAACCTAGCAACATACCCATGAGCGCGAGGTATGGAGCAGACAAGAGACTCAAATGCGCCGATGAAAACAGGATCGAGGCCGCACCTATCGCGATCCACGGATTAACAACCATTTCCAGACGGTGTTGAATAATCCCGCGAAATGCCACCTCCTCAACAATGGCCGGCATGATACAAATAAATATCAATCCCCCATAAGCAGAGGTGAAGAACTCATTATAATCATCGATCTCAATATCTAACAATCCGGTCAGAAAACTGTGATAACCGTAATTCAGCAAAAGCATGGGAGCGAGCGCAGCGATCCCTATCCACGCCGCCACATTGAATATGCCGGAGGCTTTTAAAAGTCCTTTAATATCCTGCCAATACCTCACCGTGCAAGCCGCTGTGACGATAAACAGAACAAAACTAACCAAAAGCATCGTGGGCTCGTCGTCTTCCATACCCCAAATCGCCATTCCAACAAAAGCACTGACCACCATCACAGTCAAAAAACCAAAAAACACCGACCACACTTCCGGTGCCTTTGTTCGCAACTGTGTTTCAATATTCTCAAAGACAGGCGCGGATGGCGTGAGCAAAAGCTCCACCGGACGATGCGGCTTGGAACAGCCAGGACAAAAATACACGCGAGCATCTAGCGCTTGCCCGCAGTAATCGCAGTTGGCTTGTTGTAAATTGAAATTCTCTGACATAACTGCGCTCGGGCTAGCGAGCTAACCGAATTTTTATCGATCTATCAAGAACCCAAGACGAAAAAATGCGCTCGGTGATTTTCAATTGGAATATAACAAAATATCACCTCATCGTCATTTCACACCATGCAAGCACCCTCTCTCGCCATCATCGGTGGCTCCGGCCTTTATGAGATCGACTCTTTAGAAGTCGTCCGCACCCACGCGATCAAAACTCCTTTCGGCCCGCCCTCCGATGAAATCATCGAAGGCAAACTCGCTGGCCGTAGCGTATTCTTTCTCCCCCGCCACGGCCGCAATCACCGCTTGCTCGCCCATGAAATCAATCACCGCGCAAATATCTGGGCACTGCGTTCTTTGAATGTGCGTTGGATCGTTTCCGTAAACGCGGTCGGCTCCCTTCGTGAAAACATCAAGCCCCGGGATATCGTCGTCCCGGATCAACTCGTCGATCGCACGGGTCGCTCTCATGAATTTTCATTTTTCGGAAACGGCATCGCCGCCCACGTTTCCTTCGGCGATCCTTACAGCGATCTCATGCGCAAACTTCTCATCGAAGCTGCCACCGATCACACCACACAACTTCACAACAGCGGAACCTACGTTTCGATGAACGGCCCAGCTTTTTCCACCCGCGCCGAATCTAATATGTATCGTAGTATGGGCTTCGACCTCATCGGCATGACCAACGCCCCCGAAGCCCGGCTTTGCCGCGAAGCGGAAATAGCCTTCGGATCGCTGTGCATGGTCACAGATTATGATTGTTGGAAAACCGACGAAGCCGCGGTCGATGTCGCAGCCGTCATCGCTAACCTCCATGCAAATTCCGCACTCGCGAAATCCATCATCTCCAGCATCGTCCCGAAAATCCCCACAGAAGCAAACTGGCCAGAACATCAATCCCTAGCCAACGCCATCCTCACCCCGAAAAACCTCTGGCCAGAGGAGACTTGCCAACATCTAGCACCTATCCTCGCGCCATATCTATCATAACGCCGCCCACCCCGTTGTGGCGCGTTAATTTGACCGTGGGTTCCAGGGTGCCATGTGGCACCCTTCGCTATCGCCGTTCACGCATTCAGCATGACACAGCCAAGTCCAACGGCATTTCGGTGCGAGTTACATATACACGCAGAACAAATTGTCGGCATATCATGGTCCCAACGGGACCTACGCTGAAAGCGAAGGGTGAAATTTCGTTAGAAAATTCACCCTGGTAACAAATCCGGAAGACATCGCGCCCCAACGGGGCGCACGGAACATCGTAAATCATTCCGTTTCCTGATTGCCCGTTCAGATAGATTTCAATACCCATCATTCATGCCCCAATCCCTCGCGAACATTCTCGTCCATCTCGTTTTTTCGACCAAGGAAAGAAACACATGGATCGCAGACGAGTGGCGTGACGATCTCCATGGTTACATCGGCGGGATCATACGGCGACACGGCAGCGACTTACTTGCAGCAGGTTCAGTGGAAGATCACATTCACCTTTTATTTCCCTTACCACGCACCGTTGCCGTATCTGAATTAGTGAAAGAAATTAAATCTGGATCCACACGTTGGGTTCACAATTCCTCTTCGCGACCTTCCGATTTCCACTGGCAATCTGGCTATGGTGCCTTCTCTATCAGCCCAGCTCACAAAGATGATTTATGCATTTACATCGCTAATCAACGTGAACACCACACCAAGACAACTTTCCAAGATGAATACCGAAAATTGCTCACAAAATACGGTATCGTTCATGACGAAAGATATGTGTGGGATTGATGTCATTATAATCCTCCGTGCGCCCCGTTGGGGCGCGGATCAACGGACGATTTATCCAGGGTGAAATTCCTAACGAAATTTCACCCTTCGCTTTCACCGTTCACGCTCTTGGCGTGCTTGCTACTGATCCCAACGGGATCAACGGTGATAGCGAAGGGTGCCGTAGGCACCCTGGAATCCGCAATCAACGAATCATCCGCGCCCCAACGGGGCGCACGGAGGTATATAACCTACCTGATTACCTCCAATTATTCAGTTGTGACCCCACCCCCACCCCCCTATCCTCCGAGCTGTGATGGATGAAGATTTCGCGGGGTCGCACCGTGACTGCTTCGTCGATCCGATTGGAAAGTAAGTCATGAAAAAGAAACCATCACCTACCAAGCAGGCCAAGAAGCCCGCTGCGGCGCCTAAAGAGAAATCACTCGATTCAGAAGCTTCGGTTGCATTTCCCATCATCGGCATCGGCGCATCTGCTGGAGGTTTTGAAGCATTGGAGCAATTCATGTCGCACGTTCCGGAAAACTGCGGAATGGCGTTTGTAATCGTCCAACATCTTGATCCCACTCGCAAAGGAATCATGGCGGAACTTCTACAAAGCTACACCAAGATGAAGGTGATGCAAGTGAGAGACCAAACGGTGGTGCGACCCAACTGCGTCTATGTCATTCCATCTAACAAAAACATGTCCATCTTACATGGAGTGCTTCACTTGTTTACGCCAACAGCAAAACGCGGACAACGCCTGCCCATTGATTTTTTCTTCAGTTCCCTCGCCCAAGATCAGCAGGAGAAAGCGATCGGTGTGATTCTATCAGGCATGTGCTCCGATGGCACCCAGGGTCTGAGTGAAATCAAACAACAAGGCGGTCTCGCGGTCGCTCAAGAACCTGCCAACGCAAAATTCGACAGCATGCCGCGCAGCGTGATCGATGCCGGATTAGCGGACATCGTGGCTACGGCGGAAGAATTACCCGGCCAAATCATCTCCTACATAAAAGATGCGCCCCATGCGGCGGCGACCACATCAGGTAGCGAAGCCAGCATGCGCAGTGCTGTGGAAAAAATCATGATCCTGATGCGCAGTCGCACGACTCACGATTTTTCCTACTATAAGAAAAACACCCTGTATCGGCGAATTGAGCGCCGTATGGGCATTCATCAGATCGATAAAATCTCAGCCTACGTGCGTTTTCTCAGCGAGAATCCAGAAGAGTTAGATTTGCTCTTCAAAGAACTCCTCATCGGCGTGACGGGGTTTTTCCGCGACCCTGAGGTATGGAAGTTGCTGCACGATAAAACCCTGCCCGAACTACTCGCCAACCATCCCACGCGCCTGCTGCGAGCATGGGTTGCCGGATGCTCAACCGGTGAGGAAGCCTACACACTTGCCATCGTATTCAGAGAAGTCGTGGAGGCGCTCAAGCCGGGGAAAAATTTCAAGCTGCAGATTTTCGCCACAGATCTTGATCCGGATGCCATCGACAAAGCGCGACAAGGCGTGTTTTCCGAAAAAATTTCCGATGATCTAACCCCTGAGCAATTGCGTCGTTACTTCAACCAAGAAGAAAGCGGCTACCGCGTGCGAGCGGAGATTCGCGAAATGGTTATTTTCTCGCCGCACAGCGTGATCATGGATCCGCCTTTCACCAAACTAGACATTCTGAGCTGCCGCAACCTGCTGATCTATCTCGCACCTGAAATGCAGAAGAAGCTTTTCCCACTGTTCCATTACAGTCTGAATCTCGGCGGTATCATGATCTTGGGAAACGCCGAAACCATCGGGCAGTTCACCGGACTATTTTCCACCATCAGCGCAAAAGCTCGGATTTACCAAAGGCTGGTCTCCGCCGTGCGACCCGATCCCATCGAGTTTCCTTCTTCCTTCTCACCCGCCAAATCCACCGACAGCAATGCACAGGATGGCCGGAAACCCGTATTGAATCTTCAAACACAAGCCGACCAGTTGATACTTCGGCGTTATGCGCCACCATCGGTTTTGGTCAATGATTTAGGCAACATCATCCAC
>JANPMK010000059.1:0-4740 GCA_031422775.1 Akkermansiaceae bacterium
CACTCCCAACGCTCGGCTCCGGCCTACGGCCTACGCCGAGCGTTGGGAGTCGAAGCTTGCGTCCAAAACAGATGAAAGATAGCTTGAGAAGTGTAACCTATGTTGTCGGTTTATTTGTTACCTATGTTCCCGTTCAAACCAATAACAAGAAGCTCACAAGTCGTGCGTGGTAACCTGCGATAACGTCTCTAGTTGAATCGGAGCTTGATCTCGCCGATGCCACCACTCAACGTAGGCCAGATAATCAAAACAGATGTCAACGAAGTGAATACAGTTCACAGCTACAACGGTTGAGTGTAGCGAGGCTATCGACTGGCAGATCGTTCAGGTGAACTTTGATACTATGGACTCGGATTTCGACGAGGAGAACAGGACGTCACCCTACCTGATGATTTCCGCGAATTTTGAGCTCAGCAAACGCGTTCAGATTGAGTATCACGATGGCGAGGATTATGCAGGTGATAGCCTTGATCGAATCCAACTGTGGCGGAGTAGGGTGCTCGCGTTTTCTGGTCGCGGACACGAATTTGACATTGCCTTTGAGCTCTCCGATGCCGCATTTTCAAAGCTTCGACAATATCTGAAGGTTCTTCTACGTTCAGACTGCCTCCAAGAATGAAGAAGCGCAACAAGTCATGGATGTCATCCGCCCAACAGCTTTTAAATCTCAATCCAAATTCACCGCAATAACGCGGTGACATCACATATCGTAAAAAAAGACAACTAAAGCTCGGCATTCAGTGCTGAATTATACATTTTTCCTACATGAAAGACCAAGGACGTCAATGCGCAGGGATTTTTTCTGTATCCAAGGAACAATGGAACCGTTTCATAGCGATGATGAATGATTCCGCTGATAATTTCAGCACTTGGGAGCAATGGAAGCTTAAGGTCGATCAGACTACGCAGGATATGAGAAAGAAGGGAGTAGAGGTTATTGAAGTTGAAGTGGACCTGAATGATTTTTCAGTATGGTGTGATGAAAAAGGTAGAGCACACGACGGGGCTTCTAGGTCTCAGTATGCGAGTGAGCTTCTGCGAAAACAAAATACCTAACTCGTCGTGGGGTGCAACCGGCGACAACGTCCTTCTTTGAATACTGGCTCGCCAGCGCCGGCGCATCACACCAAACGTTCGGCATAAAATAACTCATGGGCTGTATGCTATATCAATAAAGGTTTGTGAGATGCTTGCCCGATAACCAATTTACAAAAGAAGCCGAATAAGTCGGCTGCGTCTCTGTTTTTTTGTTGAGACTACCGGCACTATGCGATGCGATCCCATAACGAACATGGCCAAGAAGTTACCTCCGAAGTTTCAGGTGTGGGTGGACGCACGGCAAAGGTTTCGTCTGTCGCACGTTCATATTCAGATGGCGCGGGAGTTGGGGCTGAATCCCTCAAAATTTGGTAGCCTCGCTAACCATGATCAAGAGAGGTGGAAAGCTCCACTGCCCGAATTTATCGAAGATCTGTTCTTCAAGCGATTTGGGAAGGAGCGCCCGGACGAAGTCTTGTCGATAGAAGACGTCTTTAAAAGAAAGCGGAGCAACACGACGGTGCGGCAAGACCCCGGGCAAGGAGAGATCCAGGATGTCGCGCCAGACGATGATTTTGAATGTCCGTTTTGAGCGGGACGGAAGTATTTTGGGTTCAACCCTAATAAAATCAGATTTGATTGCGCGTTAAACTCCCACTCGCAGTTCTCGGAGTCGATTTTTGTTCGTCTAACAGACACCGCACGATGTTATGATTTTTCGGCAGCTTCGTATTGCCGGGGAAGAATCACCCGGAACGTGGATCCTTTTCCGGGACTGGTTTCCAGTTCTAGGCTGGCATCCAGAAGTTCGCACAAACGTTTTACGATGGAAAGCCCGATCCCTTCGCCAGGGATATCGCTTTCAGGCAATGTTTCTGATAGAGAGGGCAGAGTCGGGGCCTTGGCGATGTCGGCGACGGTCATGTCCTCGGGGTGAGATTCCTCTGCAGCTTGGGCGGTTTGTGTCGATTCGTGAATCTGGTGGGCCATCGGCGCGGATTCAGGGTTATCATCCAGTCCAGGTCCGGTATCCTGAATGCAGAACATCCAGTTATCCGTGCGATGATCGGCGACCGGTTTCCATAGCACCGTCACTCCGCCATGCTCCGTGTATTTTATGGCGTTTAGCAGCAAGTTTTGAAGGATCCGCTGGACTTTCGCTTGGTCGCCTTCGACAGGCATTGAGGCCGGGCCCTCCATTTTCAGAAACAAGCCACGGGCTTTGGCAAGTGGTTGTGAAGTGGCGCAGAAATCCGCGAGCAAAGAGCCAGCATCGAAGGTGGACAAGTTGCGATTTTCCAATCCGGCATCCAGACGTGCCAGACTCATGAAGTCATTCAACATGTCGCGCAGGGATGATACGCCGCGCACGACCAGATCGGAAAATTCGTGGCGTACCGGCTCGGGCAAATTTTCGCGATCGAGCACCGAGCTGGCCATTGTCACCAAACCCAGTCCACCTTGCAAGTCATGAGCCGTCTCCCGCCAAGTGGCCGCACGGGTTTGATCCAGTTTGTTCAAAATGGACAAAGCATGTTTCAGATCGTGAACGTGGCCTGCGGCCTCCACTTGATTCAAGTGCCAGTATTGTGTCGTACTGTCACTGATGCCATTCCAGCACAACTGCGACCACGCTCGCCGTGCCGCCGTTATGACGGAGGTGTGAAGAGCCGGTTGTGCCAGCGCGTATTGGTCCAATTCCACCATCATGCTCATGTGCAAGTGGCCCCATTCGCGAGTGAGATCCCGAAGTTGATAGCCTTGCTGCCAGCGTTGCAGCCCGTGTTCGATGATTTGTTGCTTCTCGTCGACCTGCGAACTTGCGCTGACAGCGTCGGGCCATGCGTGCAACACCCGATTGTAAGCATCCAGAACTCCCGGAATGTGGTCGTTGAATTGAACGCGGGTCAACGACGAGGCGACGGTGACTCCGGGAGAATTCTCCGTGACCGTGCGCCAACGCTTGAGGATGACCTTGCGCTGATTGGCCAGATGTGTCGCCAACTCCGCCATTTGCGCGTGTGTATCGTTATTCATGGTTGGAGAAATCAAGGTGCTTGAGAATTGCGAACCGAGCAAGTGATTCCGCGAGTAATCACAGGGTGTCAGACGAACTATCCCCAAAGCATAAAGCCGGGGAACGAAGCTCCGACCCCTCTGCACGCTGATGGCAGGCGGGCAATAAAATGCCGGACGCGCATGGGGGCGCGGCCGGCTAAGGAAACTCCTTGCAGAGTTGGTGGGAGTCTTACTTCTCTTCGGTGGTCTTTTTCTTCTCGATGACCCTGCCATCGGAACCGAGGGTTGTCTCGGTCTCGGTCGTTTTCTCCTTGGTCGCTGGGGCTTCCTTGATGATGGTCGTGTCGTTGTTTTCGTCGGGCGGATTGACTGTGACGCTTTTCTGCTCGCAGGAAGCGAAAAAGAGCGGAGTCAGGATTGCGGCGATTAGGTAGGGTTTCATGATTGTTTTTGTTGTGTATATGCGCAGTCGGAAACTTTTTCCGTTCGGTGCAATGCTCAATCGTGGTGCGGTTCTTGCTGTCTGTCCAAGGGGGTAAAACCCTACCCAAAAAACCTACGGTCCCCGCAAGGCTTCGCAGTCAGAGGAGAGCCGCGCCTCCAGCGCTTACTTTTCCAACAACAATCATCTTGTTCATCCTCCTTGCGATGATAGAAATTCATCCGATGAACGGACAACCCATAGTTACACTATTCCGTGCTGCATTTGCAGGTATTATACAGCATGTTGTTCAATAAGACTGTTGTGCGCCGAGCAAAGCAAGGCGCTTCTTGTCAGGTGAAAGACCTGATGTTTCAAAACCTAGCCAGTAGAAACTACCGAGTGTGGCAGTTTTGTTAGCTAACCCATCAAATTCGCGGAGGAAACCGCGTTACCAAACATATTCCCGGAGGCCGAGGCCAACGGGTGGGGAAACAGCATGACTGAAGCGTACACAGGGAATTGCATAGGCCACAGGATGTTTCGCAAACATCTGAAGGTTGATATAGCCCCGTAAAAGAGTCATGTGGAAGGAGATTCACTAACGTTATGGAGAATCCAACACCGAAAGACGCGTCCTCGAAAGGGGAATGGCAAGTGTCCAAGGTTCCATCGGGGTCCTCACAAGACCGTGGCATGTGCAAAGAGAAGCGTAAGATGAACCGATTTTCCATAGTCGGCACCTTGAACTCGGGAGGCCCGGAGTGTGTATCGAACGATGCCGAAAGGCATTTGACGGACGATCGCGCTCAACTCACAGAAGACGCGGTTCGGACATTTCGGGAGTCAGACCCACCCATAGTAGTCAGAGACGGTAACGCCGGTCACAAGGCGAAGGAGTGGGCAGGAAGCAACGCAAGCAAAGCACTCACCACGGGACGTGTAGATTCCGACAAAGGTGTCACGCTCCCTGCTTGCAATGGAAGTCGGCTCTGGCACTCTGTGCAGGAACTGGTTTCAAGTGCGCGCTTCCTGAGGAGCCCGGTGCGGTAATTCCGCACGCCGGGATCTGCGAGGGGGGCGTCGAGTAACTGACGTCCCTACCTTAATAGGCCACTAGCCACATTGCTCGTGAAATCGACACCTGTTTCTTCCACTTATACTGCGATTCTGCGCGTCGAGAATGCACCAGCACATCACGATGAGCTTACGCGTTTGCTTGGAGAGCCAGATACTTGCTTTAGCGAGTCACCTGCCAAACG
>JANPMK010000060.1:0-20324 GCA_031422775.1 Akkermansiaceae bacterium
TCAGGTTGCCGTTGAAATAGAGATTTGGATCTTCATCATCATCATACCAATCTCCGATTTCAACCGTAGCGAAATTACTGTGAGCATATGTTTCAGTTCTCCTGGATCCTGTATCAGTGGCTGTGCCAGTAAAGGTTTCATAAGCCATTTCGTCATCATATCTCTTATTGTTATCATCATCATATCTCATGTATCTGGAGATGTTGATAGCGGCTTCTCCTGTTTTGGTTATGTAGAAATCTTCAACTTCACTGTTGCCCTCGTTATCGAGACAGCTTACTGCGACGATCGTCCAACCTGAGATTGATGGAATCTCACCATCTGCTACCAGCTCATTCAGGATTGTCTTATTAGTGACAGACCTTGTTGAACTAGAACCAAGGATGTGTTTATAGGTTTCAGTATCAACCCCACTAAGGGTTGTGACGGTGGGCACGGGCTGAGTGTTCACTGTCAATTGGATAACGATAGGGTTCGCGCTGTAAACTTTGTATGGTTCAGGTAGTTCAGCCGAAGCGGTGTTGGCACCTGCTATTGCAAGCGTAACGAATGCTAATGGTAAGTATTTTGTATTTTTCATAGGGATTAAAAATTTCAAGCGGACATTGTTTGAAGATGAGACCTAAGTAGGTCAAGATTTATCTTGTTAAATAAATGTTAAATAAATACAAGCAAATGGCCTGAATCGTTTGGCATTAAATTTCGAGTTTATAGGGCGAGATCCACATCACATGTGGATTTCATTTAACTGGCGGCTCTGGAGTTTCAGTGCCCTTTTTCTTTTTAAATATTTTTTTTTGGTCGACTGGAGGTATCTCCAGGAATTCAGCTGCTTCGATCATGGTTTTCATATCTTCAGCGGTAGTCATTTGCTTGGCGGCCTCTCTTAGTAATGGACTTGCAGCTGAGTCACCGAGAATGAGCATTGCGTTGACGGCTTCTTTTCGTATCTCTGGATCTGTGTTAACGAGGTAGGGTTTGATGACTGGCAGGCTTGCTGCGTCATAGGTTACAGCGGCTGCATGCATTTTATCGAGGATCAAGGACTTATTTGCCGGTTGCTCGCCCTCTTTCGCTTTATCCGAAGGTTTAATTTTTCCATTATCTGTGGTTTCTGGACCTGACTTGTCCCCATTGTTTTTACCGTTAGCTCGCTCAAGCTTCGTGCTGGATACAGTCGCTTTAGCTGGGGTTCCCACTGGAGTGTTTTCAGAAGAAATTTTCCAGATCACAATCAACACAGCAGAAAGCAATATGATAGAAGATAGAATGATTTTGATGTTGAATTTCATAAATTGGGGAAACGTAGATTGAGTACAGCAGTGGAACGATTTACAAATGCGTTTTACCACGGCCGAAATGAAGCGCAAGAACTGTTCATGCGCTGATTTTCATCTCAATCGATTCCTGCTGATTCATCGGTCGGGATGTGCGGTGTGACTATTTCAGCGCCTCCATGAGCAGTTTCGCCGTAGCTTCGCTGGATGCGGGGTTTTGGCCGGTGATTAAATTTCCATCTCTCACGGCATGCGAAGCGAAGTTTTCTTTCTTATCAATCTTCGCACCAAGCTCGCGCAATTTGGTTTCGAGGAGAAACGGCATGTCTTTATTGAGCTTCACCGCACGTTCTTCGTCATCGGTGAACGCCGCCATGGTCTTTCCTTTGACCAAAGGAGTTCCGTCCTTACGCACGACTTTCACCAGCGCCGCCGGTCCGTGGCAAACGGTGGCAATGGGTTTGCCTTGAGTACGAACTCCTGAATGAGCTTCGCTGCTGCTGCATCATCAGCGAGGTCGAACATCACGCCATGACCGCCGGGTATGAAAATGGCAGCGAAACTTTCCGTACGGATCGCTGATAGAGGCTTGGTCTCGCTCAAACGTTTTGCGGCATCTTTCCACGCAGTTGCTTGTTCTGGCGTCGGCTTGCTGCGCGCATCAATCGGTGCCGCACCACATTTCGGCGTCACGACCTCAACCAGATAACCCGCATTGACCAATGCAAGATAAGGAACCGCAAACTCCTCCAGCCACAGCCCCGTCGGGTGGCCGTTGGTTATTTTATCGGCTCCTGTCACCAGTATCAAAATCGACTTAGGCTCAGCTGCAGACAGAGAAACCACGCCCGCTAAGAAAACCGCCAGCAAACTCACCCATTTCCGAAACCCCATTTTTCCTGTATTCATCATATTTGAATAGAGGCGATATATTTCCTATGTCAATCGAAGCATCGTTTATGGTTGCTGCGCCAAAACCACAGAGCGGCGAGGAGTTGCCGTCCAAGAACCGTTCCTGATGCTGGACAAATCGCAATCCGTCCACGAACATCCGCGCCCGATGTCTGAGTTAGCAAAAGCGTATGAGCCACAAGCTGTGGAGGAGAAATGGTATGCCGCATGGTTGGCAGCCGATTGTTTCCGTGCCGATGAATCTTCTGAAAAGGAGGCCTATTCCATTGTCATCCCGCCGCCGAACGTCACCGGCATTCTCCATCTTGGGCACGTCCTGAACAATGCCATCCAAGATATCCTCGCCCGCCGCGCAAGGCAGGAGGGCAAGGAAGTCCTCTGGCTTCCAGGCACCGACCACGCCGGCATCGCGACCCAAGCAAAAGTCGAGCGCGAGCTGCGTGAAAAGGAAGGCAAAACCCGCCGCGACCTCGGTCGTGAGGAGTTTCTCAAACGCGTTTGGGATTTCAAAAACACCCATGGCGACATCATCATCAAACAGCTCAAACGCCTTGGCTGCTCCTGCGATTGGTCGCGCGAGCGTTTCACGATGGATCCACAATACACCAAATGGGTCAGCCAAGTCTTCGTCGATCTCTTCAACGAAGGCCTGATCTATCGCGGCAAACGCATGGTCAACTGGTGCCCCGTTTCCCTCACCGCCCTCTCCGACGAGGAGGTGATCATGAAGCCCTCACGCTCCAAACTTTTCACGATGAAATACGAACTCGCCGATAGCCCGGGCGAGTTCATCGAAATTTCCACCACCCGCCCCGAAACCCTAATGGCGGACGTCGCCGTCGCGGTGCATCCAAAACATCCGAAATACGCGAAGTGGATAGGTAAAATGGTGAAACGTCCTTTCCCCGAAGCGCTCATTCCCATTATCGGCGACGAGGCGGTGGATTTGGAATTCGGCACCGGCGCCCTGAAAATCACTCCCGCTCACGACAAGGTCGATTTCGAGATCGGCCTCAAACACGGCCTCGATATCGTCGATACACTCCATCCCGACGGACGCATCAACTGCCCCGCCTGCCCAGATCTCGATGGGCTGGACCGCTTCGTCGCCCGCCGCAAAGCCACCGCGAAGCTCGAAGAAATGGGTCTCTTGATCGGTGTTGAGGAATACGAAAACAACGTGGGCTATTCCGAGCGCGCCGACGTGCCGATCGAACCGCGCATTTCCATGCAGTGGTTCCTACGTTACCCGAACGTCAAAGAATCCACCGATGCCGTTGCGTCCGGTGAAATCCAATTCCGCCCCGAGCGCTGGGCAAAAACTTATGCGCATTGGATGGAAAATCTCCAAGACTGGTGCATCAGCCGCCAGCTCTGGTGGGGTCATCAAATTCCCGTTTGGTATCGCAAAGACATATTCGAGGAACTCAAAACCGCCGAGTCACTCGATACGTCCCATACGTCCAATAAGTCCCATCCGGATTTATATGTCGGCGTAGAACCACCCTCCGATCCCGAAAACTGGATCCGCGACGAAGACGTCATGGACACTTGGTTCTCTTCATGGCTCTGGCCGTTTGCTACGATGTCTGACGTAGGCGAAAACTCCGCCACCTTGAAGAAATTCTATCCTACTGCAGATCTAGTAACTGGACCGGACATCATCTTCTTCTGGGTCGCTCGCATGATCATGGCGGGCTACCGTTTCGCCGATGGACTGCCGTTCAAAAACGTCTATTTCACCTCCATCATCCGCGATCTCAAAGGCCGCAAGATGAGCAAATCTCTCGGCAACTCACCGGACCCCATCGACCTCATGGACAAGTTTGGAGCCGACGGCTTACGCTTCGGTTTGATGCGCATCGCGCCAGTTGGAGCCGATGTGCGTTTCGATGAATCCTCCGCCGAAGAGGGCCGTAACTTCGCCAACAAGCTCTACAACGCCTGTCGTTTCCGTCAGATGGATGGCAATGAGTTTGCGCCGCTGCCAAGCGTGAAAGGCCTGCCGGTTTACCATGTTTTGGTGATGTCAAAACTCGACCAACTCACCGAAGACCTCAAAGGCATTTACGCCGAATATCGCTTCGGCGAAATTGCGCAACGCCTCTACGAATTCCTTTGGAACGACTTCTGTGATAAATGGTTGGAGGCCGTGAAAGCAGATTTACGCGAATCAGCCACAGCAGAAGCCCGCGCAGCGGCGCTTGGAACTTTTGATGCCGTGATGAGCCGTTATCTCCAGCTGTTGCATCCTTACATGCCGCACGTTACCGAAGAACTTTCCGAACGCATGAACTACGTTTCCGCTGGCGAGTTCTTGATGAAAAAATCCCTGCCGGAAAAACCGTTACTCGCAGAACTTTCCACCGCAGAAATCGAAGCCGCGCAAAAACAAGCCGCCGCGATCTACGAGACCGCAAGCCGCCTCCGCAACCTCAAGGCGGAATACAACCTCGGCTCCCGCAAGGATGTCCGCTTCGTCATGAAAGGCGCAGTCGCTTGGCTATCCGGCGAACTGAACGTTCTCGCCCTGCTCGCCGGCTCTACGGAGATTCTAGTAGATGATTCCTATGAGGCTCCAAAAGGAACGCCCGCTGCCGTCACTCCAGCTGGCGAGGCCTATATGCCGATGGAAGGCTTGATCGACGTCGAAGCCGAACGCACTCGCATTTCCAAAGAGATCGAGAAGATGGAGCTTGAGGTCAAAAAATCTGAAGGCAAACTCAGTAACGCGTCGTTCGTGGATCGTGCACCGCCGGAAGTTGTGGTGCAGGAAAATCAACGGCTCGAAGAATGGAAAATCAAACTCGCCCAACTGGGTGAAATGCTTGCGGCTCTAAAATAAGCGATGCTCAAACTAAACGAAATCCCGGGAATCGATTCAACCGATGCCGAGCTGTTAGACATGGCAGGGATTCGTGACGCCAAACATCTTGCTGAACAAGATCTCGGTAAACTGTTAGAAAATCTCAAGCGAGCGAATAACATCTTGGAGTTCACTGGCGGCGCACCTGATGAAACGACCGTCGAGACATGGATTCGCAACGCCAACGAGGCCGTTAGCCAAAACAAGAACGAGTTTAAAAGTGCCTCTCTGGCCACAGCTGTTAACTATGAGGGCAATGAACAAGTTGCTGAGATGCTCGCCAACGCCCCGTGCGCGATTCCGCTTCCCGGTAAATATTTGGCGGAGAAAAAAATCCGAGTTTCAGACATCCCAGCTGGGCTATTACTCAATCGTTATTCTGGCGATCTCGATGTCCGCATCGGCAATCCAGAACTCCCACAAAGCGATGTCCCACAGCGCCGGCAAGCGAGTCCCGCGGAGATCGGGCAGAAGGCTCAATCGAAGAATTTTGATCCATCCAGTCTCAAAGCGATTAACCCGAATGCCGCGCCGATTCAGCGGGTGGCAAAATCCAAGCAAGGCCATGAAGAAGACAGAGTTGCTCTGATTCGCGCGCCACGCGAGTCCACCAATCGCGGCAAAAATCCCAGATCTCGAAATTACGTACGTGGCGTGTTGCACACGCATCCATGGCATTTGCGGATCGGCGCTTTTTTCACGCTTATCCTTCTGCCGATTTTGCCATTGGCGATTATCTCCGGTTTTCTGCTGCTGCTTTCTTCCATTTCTCCAGAGTCATTTCCATGGGTTCCTAAATGGATCATTGCATTTCCCATCGCGCTGCCAGTCATCGGGCTAGGTTATATGTTTTGGGGCTTCCCTGGAAAATGCCGAGTTTGTTCGCAGAGACTTTTCGCACGCAAGAGAGCGATCAAGCACGCCAAGGCACATAAGCTTTTCTACTTGGGATATGTTGTGCCACTCAGCATTCATCTGCTATTGTTCAGTTGGTTTAGGTGCTCTTCCTGTGGCACGCCGGTTCGTTTGAAAAAATAAGTCATGACCGTTTCTAACAAATCATGGGTCGTCATCGTCACTTGCGTGGCGCTTACGGCTTGTGCGGATAAGTCAACGGCACCCAGAATCGAGCAAGCTGCTGGCCCCCAAGGATTACCCAAAACCCCACAGGTTGGAGAAATAGGAACAGCCGTTACACCAGGTAGCAACGTCGGCCCCAAGCAACTTCATTACACGCCCGAAGAAGATCTCCATTTCACCGATCCCGATAATCCAGACGCAGGCATTCCCGAACTCGAAACTTTAATGGCTGCGCCAAAACGCGGACCATGGGAGGAAAGCGAAACCATCGCCCGCCAAACCGCCGCGCGCGAAGGTAAACCGATTTTGATTTGGTTCACAAACTCTGCGATGAGCCCGAACTGCAAAGTTCTTTCCTCAGAGCTTTTCGCCACTGATGAATTTGGAAAATGGGCGGAAAAAAACGTGGTGCGTTTGCGTATTGACGCAGCGGCTACCGTAGACGATCCGAATTTGACCCTGGGTGAAAAAGTTTCCCGCCAAGCAGAGATTAAAAGCTACGCGCAGCGCCTCAAGAAACGCTACAAAGTGTTAGGTCAACCCACTCTCTTGATGTTAAACCCAAGCGGCGAAGTGCTTTGGAAAGAAACCGGATACAAACGCGGACAATCAGACTTTGTTTGGGGTTTGATCAAACAAGCAGTGGTAGTCACTGCAAATCAATATCAAGAATGGCGGAAAAATCTCGAAGCCAAAGGCTACCGCGAATGGGAGGGCTCTAATGGTCGCAAAGTTTTCGCAAAGCTAGATTCCTATTCCGAAGGAAATCTCATTCTCATTGAGCCCGGTGGAGAACGATACAAATCTCACGAATCCCGACTTTCTCGAAAAGACGATAAATGGATCGCAGAACAAAAAGCTTTACGTGGAATTGAATGAAACAGTTAGATTTTTCTAAAGCATTTATACTGTTCTTCGTAAGCGGCTTATTGATCTCCTGCGCAAGCCGTAGACAAACTCCCGAGCAGGCATTACGCATCGCTCAAGGATACGCCGATCTTGAATGGATACCTGATGCGCGCCACATCCGGCATGGCAAAGACAAGAAAGGCGTTACGGTCCACACGCCCGACACCACCTTGAAAGATCATGGCGACAACCGTGGTTGGTGGAAACCCGGCATCACCGCGAAAGGCATGCCTTACAAATGGGGCGGATTCGACACCCCGAAAACGTTCATGGAAGGTCTGGAGAAAGGCAAAAAAGCCGGCGACATCGCGAACTCCTACAAAATCAATCGTGATAACGCCGTCGTCAGCCAAGGCAGCGTTGGCGTGGATTGCTCCGGCTTCGTCTCTCGCTGCTGGGGGCTTTGCAAACCGGTTTCCACCAAAGAGTTGCCTACCATTTCTCACTCCATCACGTGGGAGGAATTGCGCTTGGGCGATATTCTGCTCAAACGCGGTCACGTCGTTATGTTCGTCGCCCGAAAAGGTAACGTCATCGTGGGTTATGAATCCGGTGCCTTTCCGTCTTGGCGCGTCCGCCGTTACGCAATGACCATCAACTACATGAAAAATGACGGCTATTCACCATGGCGTTACCACAAGATGGCCGAGCCCAAAAAATTCATCGAAATACCTTTCGACGACATCAAGTTATGCCGCCCAGGGGATAGGTTATGATTCCATCTTAACCACCAATCGCTCGTATCCGATCTGGCGCTGAAAATCCGCGGTCATCTCGATGTTCGGAACTTCCTCGATGATGGAAATTTTACGAACCGATTGGGAAATCTGTTTGATTAGCTCGCGGATGATGAGTCGCGCATGAAACGCTCCGAGACAAAAATGATTGCCCGCACCAAATGCGATGTGCGGGTTAGGCTTTCGGTCTAACCGAACTTCATCTGGAGCAGGAAATGCCTCTGGATCTCGATTCGCAGATGCCCAACCGAGCGAAATCCTTCCGTCTTCGGGAACCTTGATTCCATACACCTCTGTCGCAACCGGACACACGCGACCGATGTGGGTCAGCGGTGAAACTACGCGAAAAAATTCTTCTGTCGCAAGCACCGCACGTTTCGGATCGGCACGGAGAAATTCCAACGCTTCTGGATGGCGAGCGAGATAAGCAATGACCGAAGTGATGGTATGGATGACTGTATCACGACCGCCGGCGAATGTTAGATTGGCGAATCCAGCCATTTCATCTCGCGTAAGTTTTCTTCCCTGAAATTCTGCTTGAGTGAGCGCTGAGAAAAAATCGGTGCCAGGATTCTCACTCGCGCGATCGAGTTGTTTCGCAATGTAAGCATCAACCGCGGTTTCGTTGGAATTTCCATCTATCAGATTATGAAACACATGGGTTCCCCAAGCGATCCATTCATCCGCCTCTGATTCGGGAAGGCCTAACAAATGCGCGAGCGCTTTCGATTGCAACGGCACGGCGAATTCACTGACGACCTCCAGCGAGGTCGCATCTCGTGCACTATCTAACATTTTACTTATCAACGCCGCTATCTCCGCTGCGAATGCCGGATCGCGTGGCTTCTTGAAAAACGGCTCCACGATATCGCGGTATTCACCGTGTAAGGGCGGATCGGTTTCGATAGGCAACTGGCGGACTTTGCGCATCTTTTCCTCGGAAGGAATCGGCACACGGAAAGGCGCATCTGAACTAAACGTTTCCCAATTCTTCGCAGCCTCCATCACGGCGGCATGGCGGAGGATCATCGGGATCGCTTCGTTTTGAAAGCGATACTCCGCTACCGGACAACGCTCGCGCGCGTCCTGAAATGTCCGGTCGTTTTCTAAAGGCTCGTGCATGGTGAATTAGCCTAGTTCGTTTTGAAGCTCACTCAAAAGCGCGGCATCCATTTCTAACAGGTTTCCAGCTGTCGGGAACGCGCCGGTTTTCACATCCGCTGCGAATTCTTGAAACGCGGCAATGCGTTCTTGTTGGAGACGCCGATACTCGCCCGCGAAATCGCGGTAAGCTTTCGCATGTCGCGGCAGGCGCTCATCGTAATCTCCAAGAATGTCATCCGAGAAAAGAAACTGAGTATCGCAACCTGCGCCGGAACCCAGCGACATCAAAAGCAAGCTCGTTTGTTTACAAAGCCATGAGGCGAGATTGTGTGGCACACACTCGATTTCCGCTGCATAAGCCCCGGCGTTTTCCAAATCCTTCATCGCTTGAAAAAGCGCTTTCGCTTCATCCACGGTTTTTCCGATGCCTCGATAATTTGTCCATGTGACATGCCGGGGAATCATCCCGAGATGGCCGACCACTGGAATGCGCTCACGCGCCATGCCCTCGATGATGTAGGGACTGGCCGAGCAATAGACGGAACTCGCGCCAAGTTCGAGCGCCTGAAATCCGATCCGAATCGCTTCCTCCTGCGAGGCCAAACCATGCGGCGTCGAGCAAGAGAGGAAACTGTTGGGTGCCGCAGCCACCAACTCCGGTAACCGAGCTTGCGCGGCCGGGTTGTCAAACGGGCAGCTCATCAGATCGATCCCCGCTGCTTCAGCAGCCGCTGCTTCTTCGGGAGTTTTCACGTGAACATGCGTCAGGCAGCGCGTGCCTTTCAGCTTTCTTAAATCATGGACGGTGTATTTTTTGCGAGGTCTTAGCATGTGAAAATGGGTTTATGGGCGAAAAGCGCGACAGATACCTAGCGAATAAATTTTAAAACTCCAAGTTGAGAAGATCGAAAAAACCTCTAGCTTCCCCCTCATGAAATGGAACGTCATCACTGTCAGCGCGACTTGTATCATCATCGGCCTCGGCGGATTTATGCTCGGGAAACTCACCAGCGGTAAAGCCGAGCTCTCCGAACAAGACCGTCTACTCGAAAGCTCGGAACGCTTGATCCAGCAACGTTCCGTCAGCGGCGGCACCGATTCCAGAACCCGCGAAAATGCAAACCGCCCCAACCGTCCGACCCAACAACGTGGCGAGACCAGTTTCGATCAAAAACTCGTCAACATGGAAGAAATCGTCCGTGGCGAAAACGCCCTCGACCGGGGTCGCGCCATGTTGGAATGGATCGATTCGCTCGCCCCAGAGGAGTTCGAAGCCGCCGTCGACCGCTTTCGCAGCCTCGGCCTCACCGAAGCACGCATGGGTGAATACGCGATGTTGTTGACCGCATGGGCAGAGGTCGATCCCACCTCCGCACTCGCCTATACCACGAAAAATACCACCAGCGGAATGGCTACGGGAACGGTCCTCAGCGCATGGGTCAGCCGCGATCCCGAAGCCGCCATCGCATGGGCAAAAGCCAACCACGAAGGCGATGAAGCAAATCCTTATATGGTGGGAATCATCCGTGGCTTGGTCGGATCCGATCCAGCCCGCGCCACCGCCCTGCTCCAGGAAATTCCTTTCAGTGAGGAACGCGGTGAAGCGCTTCAGGCCATGATGCCGCATCTTCTGCAATTGGGTGCGGAGTCGGCCAAAAAATGGATTTCCGAACTCAGCGACGAACGCCTGCGCGATGGCGCGGTCGCTCGTTTCGCAGAAGAGCTGGCAAAACAAGACCCCGCTGGAACGGTTTCTTGGTTGATGCAAAATCTCAGTGATACATCAGTTAGAAGCATGGATGAAGTTTTCCGTGAATGGGCAAAAGCAGATCCCGCCGCCGCCTTGGCTAATTTTGAAGGCCTCCCAGAAGGCGAAGCCAGATCCCGTGCTCTGCGTGGCATCGTCATGCTTGATGCCCGCAACAATCCCCAAGCCGCCGCTGATTTGATGAACCGCTTTCCGGCAGATATCACGGATCGCACCGTGCAGCATTTCATCTGGAATTCGTTTGAAAAAGCACCCGATGTCGCCGCTAACCAAATCGCTCTCATCCAAGACGAACGCAGCCGCAACCGCATGTACGAACGCGCCCTACCTAATTGGCTAGAACGCGATCAAGCCGCCGCACAAAAGTGGATCGATTCTGCGAATTTACCAGCTTCGGTGATCGCAGCGCTGGGGCAGCGTTAGAGATTAGAGGTGGAATAAGTTCAGACACGCGTAAAATGTAATATTTTGTTATGTGTCATATTTTTCACATAAAGGGCCTCTTTTATCTTGCTCTGTGATTTTCTGCTAGAGTAGACACGCAATGTGATTTCCCGTGTAACACCGTTCTGCCGTTCTGCCGTTCTGCCGTTTCGGCGTGTTAGAGGATATTTTCGGGCAGTTTCCCGACAGCCAGAACAGAAAGGACGCCTACGCATGAGTGGCTTTCGGATGTTACGCGGAATGTCATTTTTCGCTTTATCTATAGGCGTTTCTGGCATCGCGCAGTCGCAAGAAACCTTCAGTGCAACCTCATCAGTAGCACCAGATCTACCATTTTCACGTTCCCTCTCAGTCACTTTACCTGCTCCTCACCATACGGCATTTCACCCCCATCAATAATTATTTTCATCTTTTTGTGTAACGAAACCACCAGTCGATAGCTATCCAATCGCAATTTGCCCCGAATCAACTTTTCTAACATCATGCCACAACGTTTTATATTATCCTCCCTCGCCGCGCTCTCAGTCATCGCTGCCATTGGATTTGCGGTGAACTCCACGCTGGAAGATCCGCAAGTTACGAAGGAGTTGGATGCCGGAAAATCTATCAATTCTCAGTCAGGAACCTCGAATTCCGATAAGCTGACAACCAACGGAGCGGAGCACACTACAGCGAGCAATCGTTCCACCAAGACAGCTACGGGTAAATTGACAACCAAGCCCACAGAGCGCCCACAGGTCAATAAATCCACGCCAACGTCTTCCGATCCGATTTCTTCAGGGCCTATGCGATCCAGCAGCGCAGTAGGGGGTAAGCCCGCGCACGCTCTCGCACTGGTTGGTAAAACCGAAGTCAAATTGAAGCCAGACCAAGAAGGTGGTTTCCAACAACTCCAGGCCAAATCCAATCAAGCCATCGAGTTCACCGTCAGTTACCCGTGGTTAAAGAAAAACTCCGAAGTGACTGTCGGCGTGATGGATGGCGGAAATCTCTCTGGTTCACCCGTTTGCACCGCGGATGAGCGCGGCAACATCACCTTTACCTTCACAACGGGTGCTTATCCCGGTGCTTACCGTATCTTGCTCAACACCCCGGATGGCGACCGCAAGAGTCTCGAAATCTGGGTGGAGGAAGGCCAAGCATCCTGATTTTCCATACGGATTCACACATTTCTAACATCTATCAAATTTTAATTCACTTCACATCTCAATCATGAAATTCCTTCACGTAGCCCTACTTGCACTCGTCGCCGTTCCGGCTTTCGCGCAGACCACTTCTCATTTCACGGCGCTTCCAGCCAGCACACCCTGCCGCAACAACACCCAAGTTGATCCGCCGCCATGCGCGGGTTGCGGTGTTTGTACGATTCCCGGCACTACTGGCATCAACGATTCGGAAGGCATGCCCTCCATCGGCGATTTGGGAATGAACGGCTACAACGGTGGCGCTGTCCGCTCGATTACCGACCTCACCCTTCCTAACGGACCGGCCAATTATGATTTGAACTTCACCCGGACTTTCAGCTCGCGCGCACTACCGGGAACTTGTTTCGGCGCAGGCAATACCTGGCGTCATTCCTTCGATTAGGTTCTGACTGACGATGCAAACAACCAGCTCAAAATTATCACTCCTACGGGTCAAATCATCCGTTTTCTTGAGCGCTCGACGGATGTCTGGACCACCGGCCAGCTCAAACGCACGCGTTTGATGATCCTGGAGTCAGGAAATTTCTTCAACCTTCAGACCGTCGAAGGTTGGACGATCCAATTCGAGCGCGTCACCGGCACCTCGGGAACGTATTACCGCATGAACAGCCTCAAAGATGCTGAAAACCGCACATATACCTGCAGCTACTACGCAGCCAATGGGAAACTCAAACGCATCACTGATCCGACCGGCCGCTGGCTCGAACTCACCTGGATCACCTACACGGGAACCAACAACATCGTCATTTCATCAGTGGCCAGCAGCGATGGACGCAGCGTCTCCTATTCGTATGCCAACATGAACAAGCTCTACACCCCCAAGCAAACCGTTCTCACGGGCGCTAATTATGGGGATAACACCTCTGCCGTTTACACCTATGAGTTCGATCCCGCCGCAACCGGCATTCCCCCGCATCTCGTTAAAGCCGACGATCCCCGCGCCACCGGCACGGCTCCAAGAGCATCATGGGTTTATCACAGCACCATCTACGGTCTCGTCCACAAAGAGATGAACCCCGACGACGGCAGCGTCATCTCCACCCGCACCGACAACGGCACGGTCGTCACCTTCACCTACCCGGATGGCGGCACACAAGTGATCCAAGCACCGCTCACTCCACTGCCCATTCCGAATGCCTACACCAACCGCACCGGCAATAACACCATATTCACGTATGGTGCGGACAATAAAATTGCCACCAAAACCCTGCCATCCGGTTACGTCTACACCTATCAACGCGACGAAATCGGTCGCATCACCAAGAGCACCGGCAGCGATGGGCTCGTCGAGGACACCACCTACGACAGCAT
Source organism: Akkermansiaceae bacterium (assembly GCA_031422775.1). GTDB lineage: Bacteria > Verrucomicrobiota > Verrucomicrobiia > Verrucomicrobiales > Akkermansiaceae > Luteolibacter. Next base: position 13,614 of record JANPMK010000060.1, read on the forward strand.
CGGTCGCATCCTAACCCGCACGGTCAGTGCCCCCGGTCAAACGACCCGCATCACCACCTACACGCGTGATGCCAATGGACTCGTCACCCGCCTGGATCATCCGGATGGCTCCTTTGAAACATGGACCTACAATTCACTCGGTCAGCTGCTCACTCACCTCAAGACCAACGGTTTCACGGAGACTTGGACTTACGATGCCAAAGGTTTCAAAACCAGCCATACCGATGCCTCGGCAGCAACCACCACTTACACCTACACTCCCGCAAACAGCCCGAACGGAATTCCCGAAGGCCTTCTCGCGACCGAAACGGATCCACGTGGCCGCACCACCAGCTTCACCTATAACAAACGTGGGCTCGTCACCCGCCGCACCTATGCGGATGGCTCCTACGTGGACACCGTCTACGATGCCTACGGTCAAGCCATTGCCGAGCAGACTTCGGCAGGTGAATTCACCCAGCGCACCTACGGCAACTTCAATCTCGTGCTGACAGAAACCGATGCGCTCAACCGCACAACCTCCTACGCCTACGGTCCCGGCGGATCGAGCTGTGGATGCGCCTCAACCAACGCGCCGACCCTCATCACACGCCCGGACGGCACTAAGATCGCCCGAACCTATGATGCCCAAGATCGCCTTCTAACAGAAACGATCGGTTACGGTCAATCTGATGCCTTGACCACCAGCCGAAGCTACGATGCCGCGGGTCGTCTCGCTTCCACCACCGATGAAAACGGCGTCGTCACCACCTACACCTATGATGTCCGGGGCCGCACGACCTCAACCACCCAAGATGCCAACGGTATGGCCCTAACCACCACAAGCACCTATGATGTTTTTGGAAACACCATCAGCCAAACCTCTCCGGGCACCGGACGCACCACCTTGCGTAGCTACGACATCATGAATCGCCCCGTTGCCACTCAAGACCCGCTCGGCACCATTACCTCGATGACCTATGATCTTGGCGGTCGCGTGACAGCGATCACTGAGTCCCAGGGAACACCACTGGCTCGCACCACCACTATGACCTACGATGGCATGGACCGCACCCTGCGCACCATATATGCAGATTCTACTTTCACGGAAACCACCTATCATCCGGACGGCAGTACCGCCACACGCACCGACGAACTCGGTAGCACCTGGAGCATGGACAACGCCATCGTCACTTGGCAGGACAGTACCGGAGCTTCCCATACCTCCTTTGTGCAAACCTCCACCGATCCGCTGAACCACACCAGCACCAGCTACAACAAACCCATCACAGCCAACAGCGGCACCACACGCTCCGTCAGTGCTGCGGGTCGCGTCTCGGAAAATGTCTCGGATGCCGCAGGCCAATCCGTTCTCACCCGCATCGCTCCAGGCACCGCCAGTGCCACCAACAACACCCAGACCTATGATCTGTTAGGTCGCGTGATCGCCACCGTCGCAGATGCTGGCGGACTCAATCAAACCAGCCAATACACTTACGATGTTCACGGGCGCACCACCACTTCCAAAGACGCTCTCAACCGCACCACCACCTACACCTACGTAAACGACGTGAGCGGTGATCCTGTTGCAGCGGCCACCCGCAACCGCGTCACCACCACCTTGCCGGACAACCGCAGCTCTGTTTCACGCATGGATGCTTTGGGCCGCATGATCGCAGAAACCGATCCGAAAAACCAAACCCAGCGCTACACCTATTGGTATGAAACCGGCCTACAGCTCAACCTCACCGATGCTCGCAATAACAACACGAACTGGACCTACAACATGCGCGGTCAGCTTCTAACAAAAGTCTACCCCAATGGAGACGACCACGCTTACATCTACGACGCTCTCGGACGCATGGCCACTCACACCACACCGAACAACCATGTCTGCACGTATACCTATGACCTTCGTGACCGCCAAACCCTCGCCAACTGGAACACCAGCACCCCAGACACTGCGAAAGAATACTTCGCCAACGGACTTTTGAAATCCATCGACAATGGCGTTTCAAAAAGCGACTATGCCTATGACCTGAAGAATCAGCTGACATCTGTGGCTCAGACTCTCGCCGGACGTGCTGCCAAAATCGTCAGCTACGCCTACGATGCCGATGGTCTACGCACGCATCTCCAAGGTAGCGCGGGCGTCCCGCCCGTAACGTACGAATGGACAGCAAGAGGTCAACTCCAAACCGTATCCGCCGACGGCCCACCACCACTTGCCACCTTCACATACGATAAACTTGGTCGCAACACGGCTCTCGTCCACGAAAACGGTATTACTCAAAGCAAATCCTACGATGCCGCGAACCAACTCCTCGCCAACACCCACCTGAAGAACGGTAGCCCAGTTTCCGGTCACGGTTACACGTTAGACAGCACCGGCAGAAGAACCGCCGAAACCTTCGCTGACGGCGCCACCTCCGCCCGCACCTACGGATACGACGCAGCCGACCAAGTTACCGCCTCTAACTACGGCTCCGGTCAAACCGACACCTACGATTACGACGCTATGGGCAACCGAGAAACCGCCAGCATCGCCAGCCAAGGAGGCAGTTCCAAAACCTATATCGCTAACAACGGCAACCAATACACCAGCATCACCGGTTTAACTACCCCAACCCACGATGCGAACGGCAACCAACTCCTGAACGGCAACGGAGCCTTCTACACCTGGGACTCGGATAATAGAATACTGACTGTTGGCCCAATCATGCCTGCCATCGGCGACAAAATGTTAGTCCACAGCTACGATGCCAACCACCGCCGCGTCGCCACCACCATCCGCGAGTGGGACATCAGCGGCTGGAACGACATCCAGTGCACGCATTTCATCTACGACGGCTGGAACGTGATTGAGGAGTATGTCTCGCCATCCCTCTCATCTTCAAGTTCCGTGCTTACAAAAGTCCTCACATGGGGCACCGACCTGAGTGGTAGCGAACAAGGTGCAGGTGGAGTTGGTGGCCTACTCATGGTCGAGGAAATCACCTCGACTACAAACACCGCCTACCACTTTCAATACGATGGTAACGGCAACGTCACCGAAATCACCGACGCAGCAGGCAACCCTGCAGCAAGCTACCGCTACGACGCCTTCGGTAACACGCTTGTCGCAACAGGGAGCTACGCAGTAACCAACAAATACCGCTTCAGCACGAAACCGCTAGATAGCGAAGTAACAAGCGCACCGCTGTATTACTATGGATATCGTTACTACGATGCAATCACTGGTAGATGGCCATCTAGAGATCCGATTGGTGATGAAGCATTTCTAGCAACAAATCATAAGCCGAGTTGGTTGAGCGATAAGTCATCGATAGGCGATTTGGAACAATTCGCAAAACAGCGTTTTGCCATGCCTTATCATTTCTTATACAATTCTCCAATCGGCGCGTATGATTTTATGGGACTATTGGTTGATGCAGTTTTGGACACCTCAGCGAATACGCTGACCATCACAGACAAAGATAGTGGGAAAAGTACAACTGTCATAGCATTTACAGGCGGCAGGGTGTATAATGATTGCAAGGTTACTGTGAATCCAGCAGACGGGGAGATTCCTGTTCCAAAAGGAAAATATACCATTGGAGAAGATCCAAAAGCTAAAAAAGGTTGGTTCGGCGTGTTTGCAGACGACAAGAGATTCGACGACTACTTTGACGACAAAGGGACGGAACGTAGCGGCATTCGTTTACATTTGGGCGGATGGAGCCAGGGCTGCGTAACAGTTTGCCAATATCAAACCGATGCCAAAGTGAAATACGCAGAGATTATATCGATGATCACGGGTACCAAGACCGAGCAAGTTGATTTTATTGCTGGCCCTCATATTTGGAACGAAACCAAAAAAATCACGAAGTATGGCACGCTTGAGGTCAAATAGAAGGAAATGGATTTGGGTCTTGGTAATTGCTTTGACTGCATGCATCGGATGGCAGCTATCGATCAAAAGAAACAAGACTGCAAACGAAGTCGGAGTTGATGCAGCAAATCGCGTAGTTAGGTCATATCACTTATCAAAACTCACTGGTAATTCTGACTGGTTAGATCTCATGGAAAAAGAGAATGCGGAGCTCACGACATTATCCATTGAGAGTAGGTTGGCTTTTTACACCGTCATTCTCAGAGAGTGTGAGCTGTTCGCTGCAACAAGTCTTCATTTTTTCGAGTTGGTAAAGAATGATGCCAGTAATCTGAAGAGTCACCTTCAGGCATTTGAAAAATCGCCGCATTTTTCGAAGTTGGATGCAGATCGGAAAAGGCGTATTAGGTTTTGGATAGAACATATAACCGAATAATCACAAGTCATTGGTAAAAAAACTGCCAGCATAAATAAACTGCCAGGCATACAATTGACTATTTCAAGAGATTTCAGGGGGTTTACTCAGGGCGGTAAGTGTCGGAAATCAACGTAAAAAAAGGGAAAAATGGCAATAGGGCGGGGTAGTCCGCGTGAGGCTGACGGAGATGAAAACAAGGATGAAATTGGGGCAGATTTAAGCAAAACTTGCCAGACAAACTATCTTCATTTGAAAAAGCACCCGATGTTGCCGCTAACCAAATCGCTCTCATCTAAGACGAACGCAGCCGCGACCGCATGTACGAACGCGCACTACCTAATTGGCTAGAACGCGATCAAGCCACCGCACAAAAGTGGATCGATTCTGCGAATTTACCAGCTTCGGTGATCGAAGCGCTGGGTGAACGTTAGATAGCGGTAAGTTATGATCCACGAAAATCACGAATGAAGATTGATTTCCAAAGCTGTCGATGATACACAAAATAAAGAGGTTCAATTTCTTAGAACTCTTAAATTCAATTTGTCTCCGCCTATCGATTCATGCTAAACGGTATACTATGGATCGACTCAATGAATCTCACTTTTCCTTCAAGTGTCCGATGAATTTGGAGGATATGCAGGCAACGGCTCTTGGGCGCTTCTGCGGGAAATGCAAAAAAGAAGTCTTCGATTTAATGCATCCTTGAAATGAAGCGTGGCCTCGTTATTTCTGACCTTCATCTATTTTCACCGCGCTCAGAGGGGAAGCGGCTGATGTCCGAACGCATGAGCGAAGTCACGCAAGCCGATGTGTTAGTTCTTAACGGAGACGTGTTCGATTTCCGTTGGAGTGAACTCCCCAATCAATCGGCAACAATCTCCGCAGCCATTGATTGGATTAAAAATTTGTTAGAAAATTTCAAAGGCGAATCCATCCACTACGTTCTCGGCAACCACGATTGCCTCAGCGCGTTCACTTCGCGGCTTGAAGAACTCGCCGAAGCGAACCCTACCTTTTCATGTCATGAACATCGTCTCATCCTGAACCGCGCGCTTTTCCTTCATGGCGATTGCGCGAATCGCAAGATGGATGACGAGATGTTGAAACAATACCGCCGCGCGTGGAGCAGTCACGAGCAGCGAGGCAAAGTCGGCAGAGTTCTCTATCAGCTAGCCGATGTCACCGGACTTTCTGTGCGCTTTCATGAACGACACTTTCCCGAAACGGCCACCGTCGCCCGCGTGGCGCACCACCTCGATCACGTCTTGCCAACATGGCGCGAGGAAATTGATGACGTTTTCTTTGGTCATACTCACCGACCGTTTTCACGCCACTCTCACGAAGGCGTTCTTTTTCACAACACGGGATCTGGGATCCGCGGCATGGGCTTCAACCCGCTGACTTTTACAGGGTGAATGTTTGTGGTAAAAATCTAGCAAACATTTTGGCTTTGGTGGGCAGATTTCTATGTTAAATCAAGTTAGCCAACACCATGAAAACATATCGTCCACACCTCCGTTCCGTGTTTCTCCAACTGTCAGTCCTCACGCTGCTTGTGATCCAATCGCCAGCACAGTCGCCAGGGCAGTCGGAAAGTCCCGTCCAAGGCTCACATACCAATGTGATCGAAGGCCCACCCACAGGAACCACGCGTGCAGAAATCGTACCGCTGTTTTGGAAAGCATTGATCGGCAGATCCATCGTTTCAGTGCCACTCAGTTCGGTCGAATATTTCGGCGTGCAGACTTATGATGTGGATGGCGTTGCTCGGGTCCGCGAGTTGACGATCACGACGAAGTCTCAAAGCATGATCCGCGTTTATCACATGGCACCGCTCAGCGCCGTTGCCGCGAACGCAGAGAACACCCTTAAAGCGTTGAGTCGCATTGCAGAGGGCGCTGCAGACGAGGAACTCAACGTTCCGGTGAAGGTATTTCCATCCACCACTCACGCTCACATGACAGAATACCGCGTGGTCGAAAAAGCAGACATCGATACACTTTACCAACACCTCGAAACCGCAATGAAAGACTACCACGCCCGCGTCCTAACTCCCGCGCAGCGCAATAGCACCATTCGCGAAGTCAAAGTCGGAAGTCAGGCAGAAGAAAAGCAGGAGTAGAGACTTTCCAAGGCTTGCCATTCGTCTTGTCCGCCATAGCTCGCAGAGCGACGGCGGAAGCTTCCGTAACGGAAGCTGTGCTTTTACATGGTCTCAGGCAGCCCTACTTCGCTAAAGCTACGAAGGGCATTCTTCGCTTCCTAAAACTGATTCTATGGCTTGCCATTCGTAGCTTCCGGCACGGAAGCGAAGAATGGCGGAGGGGGTGGGATTGACTACGCTCTGCTCCGTCCAAACCAGTTTGGCTCGCGTTGCTCGCGGACATATGCCGCCGCTACGAGCGGCTACCTGTTTTCAAACCCATTTCGCTATGCTCAAGGA
>JANPMK010000061.1:0-28457 GCA_031422775.1 Akkermansiaceae bacterium
CGATTGACTGGTTCCACTACCCGTGCCGCCGGTTTCCGAATGACTGTGACCTGTTAGCCCGAATACAAGAACAAGGGTGAATAAAGATTGAAATATTGATAAGAAACGCTTCATGATGGGAGAGTAAATGGGTTGAGAGAATGGGCTTACTTATTTCTGAGAAGAGGTATGTGTTGATAGCGCTGATGTCAGCGCGCCGCGAGTGAGTGGATCAGCACCAGTTTGATTTAAAAGTGACTCAAGCATTTTATGATCGTCGGATGATCCTAATTTTCCGAGATACGAAATAGCCGACAGGCGCAGGATTAATTCAGTGGATGATGAAGGTACTAATTCACGAGCAAGTGGGAGTAATTCCAACATGTTACGTTTGGCACAAAGCTGCAATGCGGTAGCGCGTACTCCACGATGGGCTGATTTATTAGATGCGAATGCTAATAGCATCATATTCAGTTTCTCGGGTTCGACTCTTACTTGTTTGGGGGCAACGGAATCGGCCCATTCTTCAAGAGCCATGAGTGTAGTTCCTGTAGTAGTGGATTGCAGATCACAATATGTGTGGCCTTCGGTGCAAGCATCAATAAATGTCTGACGAATCCAAGCCAGTTTTTCTGGGCGTGTTTCGTGCTCCGTCCGATTATCTGTATCTGAGACCCATTCACGAAGATGCTGTATAGCATAATCTCTTAGCGTAGGATCCATTTGCTTATCTAACCACATCTTGACCAAGTGATCGGTGTAGGTTTCAACAAATGGCTTTTGGAAACGAAGTATTTTAAAGATGTCATTCACAAATGATGGCCACCTACTGGCTGTAATCCCATTCAGGGGCTCTCCCAATGTTACCTCCAGCATCGCTTCAATATCTTGAGGCGAAAGACTATCCCCTAATGTATTGAGAATGGCCTTCCTATGAGCCGATTCCATATATTCATCTGAGAGCATTGCTGCGACCCTAGGGCTCAATGGCAGATCAACTATTTTTTCCGAATGATCAGCAACAGTCTGATCCAAAGGCTTTGGATCAGACTGATACAAGATCACAGCAATTCCAACAACAGCAACTAAACTGAGCCCAAGGGCAATCTGGAAGGAGGTCTTCATTATTGAAAAAAGACTCTTACGAATTACATTTTACCAACTGGTGTGCCGTCAGCTTGGAAGACTTCTGTGCGTTGGCATGCATGCCCCACCCCGGATGAAAGCAGCACGCGGTAGGTGGCAATGCCATTTTCTCCAAAATCTGCTTCGTGTAGTGTAAGCACCGTCGAGCCCGATGGAAGGAATACACGACCACCTAACCAGAGTTCGATTTCTACGTAACCACCTGGAGGTAAGCTTGATGCAAAAATGGTCATTTCAACGATTCGATCTCCGTTAGGATAAACGTAAATTTCCGAAATCTCACCGTCAGCCGATTTACTCAAAAGCAAACCATCAATGCGGCCGCTAGTAACCACAGGTCCTTGGTGAGCAGTGCGCGCAATCACGGTGTTGGTTCCTAGCTGATTTACATCGACGATGTACGACTGGCCGCTCCCGCTTGCAGACTTAGGACTGAAAGCGATCGACTCATCTCCCTTAATAGGCAATTCATAAGGTACATTCGGCAGATTCCAAAGTCTGCTTCTGTCCATGTAGAGAGGAAAGGCCGGACCAAAGTCAGCTCCTACAACTTGAATCGTGGCGGTGGCAGTTGCTGGAACACCACCAGATGCAATGTAAGAAGCTTCCAATGTGTAGGTTCCTGCAGTTGTGAATTCATATGCGAGTGGAGCATCTGCCGTGGTGTTACCGATCGACTGTCCATTAATAGTAAAGCTAACTGCTGAATTATCAGGGATTTCTCCAACCGTGTATGCAGTGAGGCGTAAGCTATCTCCAACTCTCAGTTTAACCGGAAGTCCAGACACCACATTGAATGAGAGCCATTCGATAGTATCAGTCTGACCTATGATTCCATTTTCAAAGCTAACGCCAACATTAACCGGGGCGGATGGGCTGAGATCAACATCAGCAAACCAGCGATTGTTGGTGCCTTTTTGCACGACCTGTCCCGCCGATCCATTAACGAATACACTAGTGAGTGCCCAGTTACGGCTTTCACCTTCGAGGCAAACGGGACTAACCAGAGAACCACCACTACCATTTTCAACGCTACTACGAGCCGCAAGGAAATCGTAAAGCCAATCGGGAAGCCCTGCGATCTGAGTTGAATTACCTGATGGCAAGAGAAGACGGATAGAATCTAACTGAAGCGTTCTGCGTCCAAGAAGGTTATTATTCCATATCCGAATCGTGTGAGAACCAACTTCAAGCCAGCCAGCAAATCCAGCTGACATTCCTTGTTGTCCATTTAGTGAAGTAAGAACAGTCGAGGCTACTTTGGTAGAGTCGACCAAGACATCGAGCGCAAAGTCTTCTCTAGCAAAAATATTGGAGCCGCGTGCTCGGCCAAGAATTTCAAAAAGGTAGAATCCTTCTGTTGTCACTTGGATGTTATAATCGATCCATCCACGGTTATCCATGGAAAGCATACCTCCATCAGCAGTGGGAACCCACGTTCCTGATGAATTTGCTACACCGTTAATTACTACAGAACCGACTACAGATGGGTTAGCCAACTCGGGAACAAGTGGATTGGTTCCTAGAAAATAGACTTCTTGACCATCACCATAGCTATCGCCATCTGTGTCTGAATTGTTAGGGTCAGTTCCTAGAAGCCACTCATCGCGGTTAGTAATCGAATCAGAATCAGGGTCGCCATATTCACCTAAATTGGGATTATTAAGTCCATTTTCTGAAGACGCCCCAGTGTCGAGAAATTGATTCTCCCAAGAGTCAACCAAGTAATCATCGTCGACGTCATCTGGATCGCTGACATAAGAAGAGATGAACGATGAGTCGATTACCTTGCGTGAAGTTGCAATCACTCCGTTTACATCGGACAATGCAACGCTTGTGACTCCATATCCTGTGGAACCAATACTAACGGTAGTGTAGCCACTGAGTTGTTCGAAATCTTGACCTAAAACATTACCCGTCATTGAGCGTGACCAGATCTGCGATGCGGAAATTCCATCGGATGTCTGAGTGAGTTTCACTTTAACTGCACGAGTATTACCACCTTCAACCCATTGAGCTTGGAAACTGGCGATTTGGCCGTCGTTACTAAAGAAATATGCTGCGCCTTGAGATGGTGCAGACTGACCAGCTCCAGCAATTACAGCTGATGCTTCCGTCACGCTCGATAAAGTGATGTCAGAAAATATTTTGACAGAGGACGTTGCCGCATCCGGCAAGAAGGCAAAAGTCTCTGCACTTGCATTTAAAGCCCATGCAACTGAAACATGATCACTGTAAGATGACTCTTTGTGCAGTATTTCGATGAAGTATTGCTGACCTGCAACTAGGGAGATCGGAACAGAACGCTGGCCGGGCAGCTTATCCCATTCTCTAAATCCAGTGAAGTCGTAAGCCGTTATATCGTTGTCCTGAATATACGCAATTCTACGCTTGAAAAACTTACGTCCGTCAGTGGACAACCAAAGTTGTACGCTATCATCACCAGAAACCCAGAAGGTATAATTACCTGAGACTTCTGGACTCAAAATCGCGCGCAGCCTCTGGCCGTAGGCATCAGCGTAATTTTGCAGTTCTTCAGGCGAGGTCGCTAAACGAGTCCAATTAGGGCTTCTTAATACGCCAGTTGATCCTGTAAGGACAGAGATCGTATTGCCTCCTAAGTTGCTGTAAATTTGTTGACTCCATTTATTAGGAATTCCGTTCGGAGCTAAAGGATTTGTGCCATTTTTGTATTCTTCAAAATTGGTCAGCCCATCGCCATCAGGATCGCCATATTCACCATTGGCTGATGCATTTCCTGCTTGATTGGTTACCATCAGTGCATTCGCAATTTCCCAGTTATCGGGAATCGAATCGCCATCGGCATCATTCTCCACGAGTTGGCCATTTATTTCAATCTTCTCGGTGCCGCAGGTCGAAAGGGCAGAGCCTGGGATAACTACTGGCGTAGTAGCTGGTGGACCTGACCAACCGATAGAACAGTGATCCGCTCCAAAATAATCCACTTGCAGTATCTCAAAATACAAACGATCACCCTGAGTCAGAGTGTATGGAACACTTTTTTGCTCCTGTAGTGAACTGAATGAATTAATCGGCACACTCTTCGGGCTTTGAGCCGCGTAAATTTTTCCAAACCGGGATATTCCATTTGGATTGATAAACAGTTTTGCGGAATCGTCTCCAGAAACATAAAAGTGGTAAGTTCCAGTGGTGGGTATTGTGATTACACCACGCATGCGTCGTCCGTAATAATCACCTGCGTTGGCTGGTGCTTCACCTCCAGGAAAAAGCCCTGCGGAAGATGGTAAGTTTTGTGCAAAAAGCGTGTGATTTGTGAGTGCGGCTACACCGCTATTGATTCCAATGTTGAATCTCTGCCACTCTACGAAACCCTGAACGCCCTCTGGTGCATCAACCAGCAAGGGGTTGCGCGCTTTAGTGTATTCTTCAAAATTAAGAAGGTCATCGCCATCAATGTTTCCATAACCACTCTGATTGAGAACGGTTCCACCATTGTCATTGGGATCCAAGCCCACTTGAATCTCCCATGAATCTAACATCCCGTCCTCGTCCAAATCTTCTGAGTTCGGAACGAAAGATTTCAAATATGTGCCGGGGATCACCTGACGTGTTTGACCCGTATATTGCCAAGCCACTGACAAATGATCAGCGTCTGTTCCCTCTTTCATCAAAGTTTCAATGAAGTATGACTCACCAGCAACAAGGTTGATCGTATAGCTTTTCTGCACAGGTGAATCATCCCAGCCATTTTCTGAGCTTGGAGTCGAAACTACTGCAATCTTCCGGCGATTAAAGATGGTGGAATCCGTAGATAGGTAAAGATGACTCTCTCCACCTGCTGCTATCCAAAATGTATAGCTACCCGTCTTGGGAGCAATCAGTGTTCCTGACATGCGAAGGCCATAATTATCACCAGCATCGCTGGGTGCCTTTGCCTCAGAAAGATATTCGACTTGGTCTGATGATTGGTAAAATGCTTGTTCACCTACTAAATCTGCTAGGGATTCTCCTGAGATATTGTTCCAGCGCTCTGCGAGTAAATAACCGTGGATACCTATTGTGTCAGGATTGCCGTCATTGTCGGTATCCGTATCATTAGGATCGAGATAGGCCTGATATTCAAACAAATCTATTAATGTATCGCCGTCAGTATCTGCGGCTCCATCAAAGCTTAAAGCCCCGAAATTAGCCACTTCCCAGCTATCGCTCATTCCGTCTTGGTCGGTATCTATGAGGACACCGCCAGAAGTTGTAAGCATGACGTTATCTAAAATGGGACATGTCGAATCGCCAATGAATCTAACACCCAGATTTTTACCCAAATGAGCCGCATGAATTGTCGCATCTGGGGTGAATGTAAAAATAATCTTCTTCGACAAATTATTGGAAGCCACCGTCCCATTGGTAGTAGCAAGAATAGTCCCGGGTTTGCTGCCACTCCTTGTATCCTGTCTTGCTGAATCGCCTTGTGCGCTAGTAAACGCTACCAATTCCATACGGTAGTTGGATACAGCTACGTTGTTATCGCGTGCAACATTGAACGAAACGGTATATTTGACACCTGCTTGGAGAGTTTCAGCAATAGCTGAAGTGGACGAAGTCAATCCTGTATTTGTGTAGCCAAAATAAAAGCCCTGTAGGTTTCCGTTTGGGCCACTAAAATCTCCGAAGCTCTTATTAACCAAGCCAATACGGTCCGCTCCAAATCCCTGAGTTGATTTTACCCATTTGCCATTATTGGGCACCGCTCCCTTTTTGTATGTGGCACCATGTTGCAAAGCTGATGACCCACTGACATCTGGCGATTCAAAACGCTCATGAAGAAGAATTTCAGCATTTGCGCTACTGAGACAACCCAATGCACATAAAAGGGGTAAATTACGGGAAATGATTTTCATCGCTTTTCTTTGGATAGATTACTAGGTTAAGGAAATCGGTTTTGGCAAAAAACGAGAGAAATCCATTGATTTCCTAAGGATATAGTTGCCTTTATAATGTTTATTGTCTTGTTCAATAGAGAAACGCTATGAGCTTGAGTCATTTGTAAACTAAAGCTTTTGTAATCTATTTGATAAAATCAGTTAGTGATATGACGCGATTCCATGAATTCCATAGAAAATCGTCAAGATTTTTTGATTGCCGAAAACGCCCAAAATACTCAAATCCCCGTAATTAATGGATTTATTACCAAATAATTTGCTATTAACAAAACTCAGAGTCTAAAAGCTTTCAAAATTTTAAACTCTCTGGTTCATGATTTCTCAGATTCGGCTACGATCTCATTTATGCAACGATACGCCATACTCCTTTTTCTGCTTTTTTGCAGTTTTAAACTTTCTGCTGAATCTCTGAGCTTTGAAGTTACTTCGATTCCAATCAAAGTGGCGCCTACTGCTAGTGGAGCCGAAACAGCCTTTCTGTTCGAAAATAAGACCGAACAGCCCATTATTGTTAGCCAGCTTAGCACACCCTGTATCTGTCTGGAAACAAGTTTAAGAGATGATAAGAAAACTTATCTTCCGGGTGAGAAAGGAGAACTGAAGGTCAAGATCAATACTGGAGAATTGACGGGCACTCTGGATAAAAAAATCGTACTGTCTCAAAAGGATCATGACGGAAAAGTGTCCAACACTGTTCTCACAGTAAAAATTGAGATTCCGGAGACCATACAACTCACCCCAAAAACCGTGAAATGGATACCCGGGGAAACCCCGACACCGAAAAAGATTAAAGTTTCAATCAATCAAGAAGACCCCATTTCGATTCTGAAGGCTTCTTGTTCCGACGATAATTTTAAGATTGAGCTTAAAATGTTGCAGGAAGGAAAGGAATACGAACTGACCATTACCCCCAAAGACACTACCAATAAAACCCTTGGAGTCCTCTCATTTAGCACGGACAGTAAAATCCCTCGCCTCAGCAACTTACAGGCATACGCGGTGATCATGATGGATGGTGAAAAGACGAAGGTTCAGCCGTAAGGTCAACTTAAAGTCAAAGCGCAGCTAAAGCCGCCCACACTTCAGGTATCTGGATGGATTCTTGTTCAAAGTCAGACGGCATACCGTATTCTAACAAGGTTTCCAGATGATGTCTTGACGATGCTGGTAAATTCTTTTCGAGCAATCGATTGATCATAATGCCCTCGAATTCAACGAGGGCACGCCGTTTGGAATCAACTCGACCCCGGATGATCAACGGTAAAATATCTCTGCGGGATTTTTCTCGCAAATCACGCAAGATGTCCACTCCGGCAGGATCCTTGTCGCCGAAATGATAGAAAGATAGATTCGATGGCAGCATTTCGATCATACGTCTTACCGCAGCTCCCGCGTAGCTGGAAAGAATGAGAATCACGCCCGGATTGGTGGTTACAAGCTCGTGAAATGTATCCTCGTTTTCCACTGTCAGACATACCGAAGCATTGGTAGTGATTAATGATTCAGGTGTTAGGTTTGTCTCAGCCAATGTGACGGAACCAGGAAACATTGAAAAATCAGTTTCCTTATTGCCGAAACGCAGAATCAGAGGGCCGTGAAATGTAACGAAACGAGGCTTGCGCAAAATGCCAAAGTCTTCGAGAGCATCGCTACCAGTAATTGCTGCTAATCCGATCCGTAGTCGAGGTTCAAGCTGCTGGAGTATTTTAGAATCCCCACAAATGGCAGTGCTGGCATAACGAATCAATGTCGGACCTTGCCAGATCAATAGACCGACAAGTGTGTCTACTAGGGCATGATTTCCGGCTGAATCATCGCGTCGAAACGGCTGAACACTTCCACCTTTAATCGCTAATTCAGAAAGTCGATGAAACCAGTCATGCCATGTTTGTTGCCAACGATCAGGAACGGGGATTTTTGCCATTTCCTGAAAGCAGTTGGAGAGTTCGCTTCTCTGTTCCGTTGGTGACGCTTTACCTATTTGCTGAAAGAGCCATTTCTCACCTCCATCTAGCAAAAGTCGCAACCGCTCAGGGTGGCCTGTGCGAATATGGCGATCAATTCGCAGCAGGCCGTTTGAGGTCAACTCTACCTGAACTAACTCACGCTCAGCGATTTCTCGCTCGTCACCATCTGCCTGATCAATGCAACGAAGAAACTTTTCGTAGTCGATCGTGTAATCACGAGTTGCTGCTTTGCGACCAAAAGTCGATTCCTCATAGTTGCGAGCCAAGGCTTGGAGAATACTCTGCATAACTGCTTCAGTCTTCGCTTGAGGTCGACTCACGTTCTTCAATCCATTTACGACCTTCGGGAGAATCTCGGAAAAGCACTACCGGAACGTTACGTATGCCTACCCTGCTACCGACACGTTCTTCTTTGCGTGAGATAACAATGAGCTCATCACATTGTCTGAAGGCGTAGGGAATATTGCCACTAGACATAGAGAACATCCCTTGCAGATCAAGTTCGCTCATCGCCTGAATACAATTCTGGATACGTTCGCCAGAAAGCTTCGAGAAGGCTTCGTCAATAGGAACCAACGCAAGAGAGGCTTCTTTGCGGCGTTTCTCATGTCGATTGTACGCGTGCAGATAACTGGCGAGGATAGCTATAAAGTAAGGGCTTTGGTTTTCTCCACCACTCATCTTGCCGCTCTGTTTATCCACACTGACAGGCTTTGCATCGGGATCTCGAATATCTACCACTTCAAGATCATAATCAAAATACTGACGATAGTCCAAAAATCTGGCAGCTTCTGGACTGTTGGAGTTTTTCACGAGTAGACTGAGAAATCCCTGTAACACATCCTTCATCTCGCCACTCATGCTATCAAAGAAAAGACTGTCTTCGTGATGAATCGCATTAAGATCAATGAGTTCACGATAGATTCTGAAATCCGGGTTGTTCTTTTTCTCAATTTTGTAGCGGTCGTTGCCAATTGGTCGCTTCAACTGCTGATTGAGAAGCGAAATAATATTTTCCACATTTTTGAGTGCTTGCTGCATACGCGAAAGCACCTGAGTACGGAATAGCACCTCCCATCTTTTACGCTCAGAGCCAGACTTCCGCTCGTATTCAGGAATATTTGCTCCTTCTATTACTTCGAGACGTTTTAGATAAGCAGATGCGCCCGCTGCTTCCTCCGGCAAGTCATCAAACTTGGGATGGAAGACCCTTTTGAAATCCACCATCGCAGCTTTGAGATCCCCTGCTATGCGTATGGCGTCTAGTTCCGCTTTGGCTTTGGCTTTTTCGAATTCCCTCGCACAAACATCCAGCAGAGGAGTGTAAGTTTCTGCCTCTTCTTTCCATGATTGGTAGCGTTCAAGGTGTTTGGAAATATCGATGCGTAACTTGATACGTGAAAAGTCATCTTCACGGCGGCTGGCTTGCTCACTCAAATCCTTGAGTTGCTGCTCAGCTTGATGAATTTCGCGCTGACCACCCTTACGAAGAATGGCGTTTTTTTCTTGTTCCCAACTGGCGGTATGAAGTTTGAGATCCTCAATTTGATCCTGAAGCGAAGTAAATTCGTCTGTCGCTATGGCGTTATAATCCGCCATGAGCTCTTCATGCTCCTTCTGCTTGCGAGGAAGTTCCTCAATACGGACGAGATCTTGAGTTAGATTCTGATGATCTGAAATGTCTGACTTGCGTAATTCAATCAATCGCTGAGCTTCACGCTCTATGGGCTCAAGTCGGCGCAATGAAGCATCAATTTCCCCTAGTCGCAAATGCTTCAACTCAAGTTGTTTACGCAGTCCTTCTTCACCAATAAAAGGTGTGCCATCATAAGGACGCGGACGCACCACAGCGCCTCTTCGCTTGTAGATCCCATTAGGTAGAATTGCGAATTCATGTTTTTCCATTTCTTCGACTGAAGAAACTCGGATCATCTCGCCAAACATTTGGTCGATGAATGCCTGCACTGCCGGATTTGTACAACGAAAAATTTCAGCCAGTGATTTCTTCAGTCGCTTGGATTTTTCTGCCAAGATTTTCCCTGAATGAAGTAGTCGCTGGGAGCCCGATTTTACAAGATCTGACTCAGGAAGACCCTGAAGAATTTCGAGTGCTTGTTCATAGTGTTCTTCAGAAATCAGCACTGCGAACTTTTCCTCAAACACCACCTCGGCTGCTGCTCGCCAATTTTCGTCTTCCACTTCGCATAGCTCCCTCAACGCGCGAGGTGGATCTTCACCGGGTAGTATTGGCAATGAGTCACGCAACATAAATAAGAGCGGCTGATGACCAGGCGAAATGCCTTTCTTCAGTAGATCGACCTGACTTTCGATTTCGGCCTTCTCACTACGCAGTCTCTGCAACTCCGTCTGGTCTTTAGCGAAACGAGAACGTAGATCTATACAAAGTTGGTCGGCTGCATCGGCAATGAGAGAAAGAGTGTTAGCCGTTTCCGAACGCTCACAGGATTCTAGAAAACGAATTTTTTCATTCATCTGCATCGTATCCACAAAGGGATGTAGCGGTGCTTTGGCAACCTGCTCCATCCAAGCGCGCGCAATCTTTATCCGCTTACCAAGGCCACCATCAATTTTGTTCGCCAGAGAGCGAAGACGTTCG
Source organism: Akkermansiaceae bacterium (assembly GCA_031422775.1). Classification (GTDB taxonomy): domain Bacteria; phylum Verrucomicrobiota; class Verrucomicrobiia; order Verrucomicrobiales; family Akkermansiaceae; genus Luteolibacter. The sequence continues at coordinate 10,632 of JANPMK010000061.1, forward strand.
ATCTCTTCTTCAAGTCGCACAATATCATCTGTGAGCTTCTTAAACAGACGCCCCTCGGATGACTCATTCAACAGCGTATTGAGGTGTTCGCGACGACTATTAGATTCTGCAATCACTTCCTCAAGCTCGTTGAATCGCGCGTCATCTTCGGCGTGATCCTCACGAAGCTTATCTAATCTGATTTTCGTATTGGATACTTCCTGCGTGCAATATTTCCATGCATACTCAGCGTTGAGATAAGATGCGACATCTCGATCACGTTCGGCCTCGAATAATTCAAGCGAAAGGGTGCGAATTTTCTGCAAGCGTTCGAGCTGTGCCTTGAGATCCGCTAGTTCCTTTTCGTAGGATTGGAAGTCGCGAAAACTCGTGATGACCGCATCCACATCCACTGCTTCTGCTGGAAGAACAAATTGACGACAAAAGTCATCAAAGCTCTTGAGGTTCGTGAACGACATCGCGCTCGGAAGCAATCGATGCAAGACTTCCTTATTGAAATTGAGATGACTTGGATTAGCCATGTCGCGCAGGTATTCACGAGTCGAGCTAAACAAACGACCACCCTTTGAATCGATAAACTGTTTAAAATTTGCTAACGGGCTGGGTCGTTGCTTACCATCGTCGGAAACAGTTAGAAAATCCGAACGCTCCAATGCAGCAGGGCAAAAGAATGGCGTAGTTACGCCTTCAGTTTCGGTGGTGTTGTGATACTCGAAACGCAGCCCCCAAGTCTCAACCCGCGAGCCGTCTGGCCATGTGAACTCAGCAGCGATGTAGGTAGTGACGCCCTTATCATGAAAATACTGAGGTTGGCCGTTTTCTTCACGCTTTGTGTCTAACAAGCAATAGCCTTTAATTGTTCTATCACTCCTACTTCCAGTGGCACTTCGATTGAAGTGGTTGCGCGCCTTTTCGGGACCAACCAGCACCAACATAAGCAGATCCATCAGAATCGACTTTCCGGAACCAGTAACACCAGCAAGCACAAGGTTGCCTTTCACAGGCAATGAATCGCGATAGCCATACCAATTTAACGCATGGATTTTTGTTAATTGAATGGCGCGGCTCATGATTCCTCCTCTTCTTCGTTACCAGTAATCATGGAATCCGACGAACTTTCTGATCCTCGTTGAAAGGTATTTGCTGCTTCTGTCCAAGCAGCAATATCGCGAAACGGAATGATTCGACGAATAGCTGGTAACACCTCGATAAATGATTCCTCAAATGGCTCCGCAGGTTCAAAGCGGATTAGATTATAGCGTGCCGCCATGCGTAGAATGTCGCGCAAATTTCCCTTAGGCATCGGACCTATTGAATCAGGCAAGAGTTGATCTTGAAGAAGATCATTAAGTTCCGCCACCGATAAAAATGCTTGGTCTTGCCCCTCATCGCGCCAGCGCATATCACCCGCATACCACAGTGCTAACCAGACAAGGGTTGCATCCTGTTTGAGTCTTAATCGCAGTGATGCTGCTTTAGGAATCGCCTGAATAAGCCTTTCCTCATGCAGAATTGCCACATCAAGACCCGACAGCGCCGCTATTTCCTTGAGCCAATCAAAATACTGACGACACCAATGGTAGAGAGCAGTCCGGTTTACATCGATGCCATTGATGGAACCGGCAGCCAGTAGAATCTGGAGCGCTTCGGAGAGACGATCGCGCTCATGATCCGCAAGATTGAGTAAACCCGGCGGCGCATCTGATACAAACGCAGAGATTTCTTGTTCAGGTTCGTTCATTTCTTGATTATGGAAAATTGTTCAACCGAGCAACCATCGAGTAAATCAATGCGCGGCATCTCTTCTTCGCGGAGCACGCGCCCGACTTCAAGCCGGAATCGAGCTTCAGGTGATTCTGCATGAAGCAGAAGAGAAATAAGATCCGTGAAGCCCTTTTCTCCAGTCACTGTGATGTCGGAGCTTTCAATTCGTGCTCCTTTTGTTCCTGGCAAGGATTTAACGAACACATTGGCACGCTGCACTGAGAGTGATTCACGCAACGCTTTTTCCATATCCCGCAGACCAGCCTGACGGTCTATATCATTCAAATCATCCTCAAAGGCATGCTGCTCCATCGGAGTACGGCGTAGTGGTGGCGAGTATAGTGAATCGAGGCCACAAGGAACTTTCAGCGAAGGCAAGAGCATCTCTGGTAGATCTGGAAGCACCCCACCAATATGAGAGACTCGCCTACCAGCTACTAAACGGTTTACATGTTCAAAAAACGTCTTCAATTCCGTGCGTCGTTCACCAGTAACGTCTTGTAAATATCGAAAACGAGCCAATGAGCGACGGGTGAAATCTGCAGTGCGTTTGTCGATTTCATCAGCCATTGGCAGAACTCGCTCCAACAATTCGGTTAGTTCATCGAGTGCTTGCGAAACTTTTGCGCGTGCTGTCTCCGCACTCATCTCAGAGTGCCGACGCAATACTTCCTCCTGCATCGCACTTAACGCGCCCTGGTCTCCTAATAAACGGTCACCAATGCGTCTGACCGCTTCAGGCAACCTTAATGGCAGGCGAGACCTTACTAGCGAAGCGTAACAGGAATTTGACATTTGCTCGCTGTAGTCATCAAACACAACCGATAGGTTTCCTTGCAACGTCTCTTCTTCCATCTGGCGACGAGTGAACCGTTGCACTGACTTTTGCATAGAGCGTAGCTCGTTAAGCCCATCCCGAACTGTCGAAAGACAGTTTTCCACCAATTCCCATGGTCTCTCAGTCAACTCAATTTCATTTGCGAGCAGGGAGCAAACGCCGATCAATTTATCCGTGAAAACAGCAGCGTCGGGCCAAGCAATCTTGCGAAGCGAGGTTATGAGGATGGCTCCGTGAGCATCGAAATGAAGCTTTCGCCTCCAATCACGTCGAGGTGGCTCTTCCAACCACCGACTTTTGATCAAATGCTCCAGAATTAGCCTTGCTCGATTTCTAGCGTCGGAAGTTTGTTGATCCAAAGCTACTTCATCAGAGTCCGTATCAAACTCAAAGCCCGGGTGCCTTTCGAGGGTTTCAACAATCATCGCGATGGCTTCTTCACGTGCCATGCCGTCGGGACGATCTGAAGCCTCTCGCTCAAGATCATCCAATATATCCACGTAAAACGCCGCGTTCTTCCCTCCCAGCACACGAAAAAAGCCAGTCCCTCGGGTTTCACGGAACAATGCAGTAGAGAGAAGCTCGTTGGACATCGGGTATAAAGGTTGCAAATAGTTGATGATCGCTTTTGAGCAAAAGCCAAGGATCTTATGGGGCGGTTTTAAATTCGGAAGACAAAACAAAATTCAATACTGTGCCACTCCAATTTCTCTGCTGAGTAGATGAAATCATCTATCGGTGAAATCAACTTGTCATTTATCTTAAAAAAAAATCATAATGTCTTAAAGAGTTCATGACAGAAAAGTGTCCAACGCTGTACTCACAGTGAATATTGAGATTCCGGAGACCATACAGCTCACCCCAAAGACCGTGAAATGGGTACCCGGCGAGACGCCGACTCCGAAAAAGATTAAAATTTCAATCAATCAAGAAGAGCCTATTTCGATTCTGAAGGCTTCTTGTTCAGATGAGAATTTTGAGATTCAGCTCAAAATGATGCAGGAAGCAAAGAAATACGAACTGACCATTACCCCCAAAGACACTACCAATAAAGCCCTTGGAGTCCTCACATTTAGCACGGACAGTAAAATCTCTCGCCTCAGCAACTTACAGGCTTACGCGGTGATCATGATGGATGAAGAAAAGACGAAGATTCAACCGTAAAATCGATTATTGTCGGAAATCCGCGAAAGAAGTTTGCACTTTATGGATCGGGATTTTGTGGGCGGTGTTTTACATAAAAAGATTTGTTTTGTAATGGACGGATTATTCATTTCGGCAATCTTTCGCGGCGCCCCCGCGCTTTAATTGATTTCCTTCATGGATGCCAGAATCTCGCGTTTAATAGCTATGTATTCAGGATCATCTGCCAAGATCAATTGGGCTTCTTCAAAATTTTCCCCATCTAGGTTGCGCCTATTTATTATCAAATCAACAAATTTTTGGAGTTGTGGGTCGGATAAATATCCAATTACGTAATGCTCCTTCTTTAATTTATCTCTTATCGATTTTGCCGATGTCGCACCAGCCTGTATGAGCCCGAAGATAACTGCCATACAGGCTATTTCTTTAGATTTTACTCTAGGGATGTTGGTCGGTGCGGCTTTACTTCCTTGAGGTGCTACGACTCCCGTTTTTACAATGGGTTCAGGACGCGCTTTATTTTCTTGGCTTATATTTTCTCTCTCCTTATTCAAAGGCCAGTAGATAATGCCATTAACTCCACCTGCTTCAATTTCGCCAGCAGGAACCCATGAAACCAGCCCCGCTTTGCACGCTTTTATCAATTCTGTTTTATTTGTTTTTCCAACATTATCATCGTCCATCAAGCGTGGTCCATCTGTAAATTTCTGACATGGATTAAGATCAATGAAATGTCTGTTGCATTGAAACTCGATAGCCTTGACAATGATTTGCGATTTAGAGTTGTTGTCTTCTCTAAGCAGAATATCTATGGGCAGCCTGAATGTTTCGGATGTTTGAGATGCTAGGTTCATGGTGTATATTGGTTTCTAGGTTAGGGGTTTTCAAATATGTATTAAAGTGTAAATTTCTCTTATGATTATGAAAGGCTGGGGCTCAAAGGGGCGCGCGCCCTTTTGCAATATGAAGGAGAAATCAAGATTACGTGGACGCACATCACCCAAATCAGAACGATTGCGGTAGGCTGGAAGCGACTCTTTAATAATACGCAGAGAAAGAAACTAAACCCCGCCCGAGCAACCGAGCGGGGTTTTTTAATACCCACCCAAGTAACGTGGCAGGGATATTTTTTAGTCGAATGGACTGATTACGAACGAATCACCTTGATCTCCCCCAACCGATGACGGAAAACGGGAATTCTGGGCGATCTGCCCGTAAATCAAAACCCGCACACACCATGAAACAAATCAAACCCATCCAATTTAAAAATGCCATCCGAAAGAATCCGGCTTGGGCGACCACACTCCGCGACCCCGTCGAAATCGTTGGCTACTGCTACCTCTACAAATCCCCAATTACCCACCTCTCGCCACTACTCCACTTCAGCGGACGGAACAAAGCGGGCGACGTTGCCCGCTTCCTTGATTGCGCGAATCTCAAGGTCGCCAAAGGCACGTTCAACGGAGGAGTGTCTTTCAAGAGGTCGGGAATTAAACAAATCGATACTAAGAATCTCATCATCACAAAACCCAACAAGGCCGGTTGGGCTGCTGGGTTCTATGGTTGCAAAAGCCTTAAAGTCGCTGAAGGCAAATTTCTAGGGTGGGTATGCTTCTCGGCATCGTCGGTCGAACGGATCAACTCGGAGAAACTTAATATCAGCCAACCTGATTGCGAAGGATACGCTGCCAGTTTCGTAGGCTGCGAGCACCTCAGGGTTGCCGAGGGAACCTTCCCAGGTTGGGTCGACTTTTCTGAGAGCAAAATCAAAAAAATTGGGAAAACCTTCAAAGTCATAAAACCCAATCAAGATGGGAAATTCATAGGCATAAATAACTCTCCCATCGAAAAAAATTCACCCGAACTGAAAAAGTTCCTCAATGCCATTGGTGCTATATGCATCTCCAAGCTCTTAGAGTTGAGAAATCAGGTCGAAAATTCTGATCTCCTATATCAAATCGAGAAATCCATCCTAACACTCAGACAGAAATCCGCTCAACAATCCGCAGTTCATATCGATATATGATAACCTCAAAAATCACAGCGGAATAACTCTGTAAACCCTCGAAGATCGATATAATATAAATTCTGTAATTCGCCACTCTAAATTACAAAGTGATCGTCACAACCTGCGCCGTCACAAGCACTATAGTACTCATGCTATAGGATGACTGTGAATAATTAACTTATTCTGCAAACTTAGATTATCAGTTACGGGATTAAATTTCCCGCCACCCCCTCGTTTCCGAGGGGGTGGCTATGAAGACAAAAAGGGTCAGGGGTATATGAAAATACCAAAATCCAAAATATTAAAATCAGATCAATCACAACAACCTAGTGATCCGGAAGAGACGGCGAAGGCAAATCCAGAAGCAGAAGAATTAGCCAATCCGCCTGCATTGCTGCCTACACCCAATGAACTGGTTGAATTATTATCCAAGCGAGTTATCGGTCATGAACAGGCAAAGCGAAGCATTTCAGTGGCCGTTTATCAGCATTTAATAAACTGTGCAAAATCAGACACAACGGGGGGAAGAGTTGAAGCCGAAAACCATGTATTACTCGTTGGCCCAACTGGATCTGGAAAATCTCTTTTGTTTCGCACCCTAGGGGATGTGCTTAAAATTCCGATATTTTATGTGCCATGCACAAATATTGCACCGCATGGCTATAAGGGTAAAGATCTGGCACAACATCTCGAATCCATCGCAGATGTCATTGTTGATAGCAGTTTTACTCGGCCCGCCATCGTGGTCTGGGATGAGGTTGATAAGCTTTCGCTCTATAATAACAATGATTCGGTTGCTGCCATATACAAGCGTATGACTCAGATGGACTTTCTGACATACTTGGATGGGACAAAATGTGGCAATGAAAACCAAATGGATTCCTCACGAATTCTAAATATTTCCTGTGGAGCGTTTCCGGGTCTGTGTAAAATTAGAAAACCCAAACCAAAGCCTGTCATGGGATTTCATGCTGGGGATCTATCCGGCAATGAAATATTACAACCACTGTGTCCTGAACATTTGATCCGCTATGGATTGATTGCTGAGTTCGTAGGCCGATTTGCAAGGCTGGCTGAGCTTGATCCGCTGGATCGTAAGGTGCTGCGAAAAATTCTAACGGATGCTGAGGGTAATGTCCTTGCTCTCAGAAAAGAATTTTACGCTGTCCATGGAATCCGATTGGAAGTCACGGATGATGCAATTGATGAGATTGTCAAAAAATCATTAACGCATGGCACAGGAGCTCGTAGTCTACGCCTAGTTGTGGATCAGGTTTTTCGGCCGATTGAGCATAAGTTGCCGGATATGGCTGAGGAGGGAGTTACTGCACTGGTCATTGATAAAAATGCGGTGTTGGGAATTTCAGAGCCAATCGAACATAAGGATATTTCGCCGAAGCCAAACCGAACTCTACTAGAGTTAAGACACATCGCGTTGTATTCTGGTAAGCCATCAAAACGTGCCTCTGAATCTACTGATGTATCGATCTTTTGACGCATCACTTCTTTGTGATACGTCGATTTAGAGGACGTCATGTCGAACCCTTTCGGGTTCGCGCAGATACCGAATTAATAAGCCTTTTGTTCTTTTTAATGAGGATTTCGAAGTCGATTTCCAAAAATTTAGAAAAACAACCAAACCAAATAAGTAAAAAATAAGATAATGAATACACCAACCATTGAATTCAATGCGCCATCCGAGAATCTCAAAGGAATCTCGCCATGGGTTAATCCACAAAAAAACACCGCTTACAAAGATCTGCTTCTCAAGCCGGAATTTGAAGCTCATCGTTTCAGGTTCCCGCTCGGGACGACTTGGTTTCGAATTGTTCCAGCCCTTCGCGATAGTGATATGGGCTGGCTGCTAGGTGCTCATTTGCTGAGCTATCAGGGAGGGCGTCACATACATCCAAGGACTCTTAGCCCGGGTGCCAAGAGCGTATACGACCATGCCTATGGCTGGTTTAAAAACCATCGCAAGGATGCCTTGTATTCCAAACTTAACAAAGAGGGCTACAAGCTGTTAGCTGACCCTGTTTGTTTGTTTTGGATTCTGGTCGAAGAAAATGGCAAAACCGTCGCGCGTCTATTACAAGCCAGCGGATACGATGGCAGCAGAGGTGGTGTTCCGGGATTGGGACATCAAATCTGGCAACTGACCCAAGAGGTCGACGAAGACGGAAAATCCATTGATAATCCTGTGGATCCAGCAACGGGTGTCCAAATCTGCGTCGATAAAAAGCAGACCCTAGGGACACGCTATCCGAGTTACTCGATAAAGGCTGGCAGAGTGCGAGCTCCCATGAGCGAGATGCTTGCAAAAATGGAACCTGAGGATGTCGCCGTCTTAACTCCACTTGAGCAGGTTGTGTATCTGCCTACTGAGGAAGAAGAGTGGAAGCTGCTGGGTAACGTGATTGATGCTGAAACCATCGATCAAATTCGTGCCTCGCTTGATTAAGCACAATCCTAACGCATAAACCATAAAGCCGGGTCAGCAATGACCCGGCTTTAATACTGTGTTGCTCGTGCAATCACTCCGTTTTTTTCATCCATTCTTCTTCGGTCACGATTTCCATTGTGATGGCGCGATGTAAAAATAGCTTTTTATTGGATGGGACAGCCCATGTGCGCTTCAAACCCACGTCACTGGCACGGCAAAATGAATCCTTACAATAAGCACTCCATCTGTTCATGACGACCATGCGACTATAGGCAATCAATAGATCGTGTCCTCTATAGTTACCGTAGATAGCTATGACTGATCCTGATTCGCATCTGATGATTTGCACGATGTTATCTTCCACAGGACATTGGCCTCTCCCTTCAAATTTTAAATTATCTCTCATCATGGTTGGTAAGGAGATTTAAGTGAATCTGTACAGCTGGAATTTGGGATTTAATTAAAATAATTACGACGGTCAGCTGTACACATAGGCAAAAAAAAGCTTAGTAAAGAGGAATGGCGGCATCTCGCCAAAATTCAAACTAAGCGAACTATGAAAAAGAAATCATCCAACGAAACCACGCAGATCATGTGGCTGACCGATCTGCACCTAGACCGAGCTAACACTGAACAAATCAATCTTCTCCTATTACAGCTAACAGGGACAATTTACGACGCAGTTGCTATTAGTGGAGACATCTCAACAGCACCTTACTTGGAGCGGCATCTATGGATGATCGCCCAAGCCTGTGCGCCTAGGCCTGTGTTTTTTGTGATAGGTAACCACGACTACTATTATTCTAGTATTAAAGAGGTAGAAGATAATGTTACTGCACTATGCGAAAAGGTAAAAAATCTACACTATGTGGATGGCAGTAAGATCATTCATTTGGGCCGGGGGATTGCGCTGACAGGTCATGGTGGGTGGGCAGATGCTCGGGCCGGAGAAGGATCTGAAAGCATGATCGATAATCCAGATCGCGATAAAATCTCCGATCTACACAATTTGAGCAGAACTCAAATTTTCGATAAAATGAGAGAACTCGGTAAATTATCCGCTCGAATGATCCGAAGAACCTTACCACTCGCGCTTACTCGATACCGTCACGTCATCGTTTTAACGCACGTCCCACCCTATCCTGAGGTGGTATTACACCGTAATGAGCCATGCGATAAAAGTCGATTGCCTCACTTCGTGAATCTATCAGTCGGATTAATGATCCGTGCGATTTTAAAAGCGTTTCCACACAGAAAAGTAACGGTTTTGGCCGGACATTCTCATGGGTTTGCTACCGCTGAGATTTCAAATAATCTCAGTGTGCATGTAGGAGGTGCACGCACTGGAAGGCCCGTAATTCAGGGGGTTTTGGAATTTTAAGATTTCTGAACTGATTTGACGCAGATCATGTTTTCAAAATGGGTGGGGCTTTCGTCCCACCCATTTCTTGAATGAAGTATTGGGGTTTGTGTATGCAACGAAAATACACAAAAAACTCACTATCAAGAGTTTCTAACAGAAACATAAATCAAACAAGTAACAAGGATCTTGATTTGGTTGCCGAGGAGTTGATTAGACTCGCAAAAACTAGGCTTCCTAATCATGTTCTAAAGGGTGTTATCACTGGATATGAAGAGGATATTAGGCAGGATGCGGTGCTATTGGCACTCCGCTGGTATTTAAGAAATAATGAGCCAGATTGGAATGCACCACGTGCGATAGCAGCAGCGCTTAAATACATTAAGGGCGATCTCCTTAAATTAAGAAATCGGGAGAGCCAAATAATGCGATGCATGAAGGATCAACTCCCAATCACACTGCCGCATCCTACTCAGTTGAGTCCCTGTGATTGGTCTGATGCCAAACTAAAGGCCATGATCCATGATGCTGTTAGTCTAGCAGTAAAATCCGACCGAATCAGTCATGCCTGTGCCTCGATTTCTCTAAGAATCTACGTTGATGAAATCTCGGTCAAAGATTTGGCAACGCAGCTAAATGTGCACCGCAGCGCCATTTATCAGCATCTCAAACGCGTCCGTCGTGAAATTCCGGACATCATTGATGACATCGAAGTTCCACTGCACGAAATCCTTTAAACCCAAAATCCAACAGAAATAAAAACCATGAAAGAATACGAAATACTGAAATATACCGAGAAATACAAAACCACTGGTGATATTGACGACAAGCTGATCCCTTACTTTAACCAACATGGAAAGTGGGTAGGTGATCGGTATGGGTGGCGTCATTACATATGGGTGACGGCTAAGATGCGCATGCGTAATGCTTTCCTTCCCGTATCGCGTCGCACTCGCAGAACCCGAGCAGGAACGATACTCCTAACCTCATTCATTTGGAAAAAAAACTCCGCTGTGCTGATCACTTACTGCGGCATAGAGAGTAATGTGATTATTCGTTGCGATAGAGAGATACGCGCCCCAAATCTACGGTTTATAGGTGGCGGATTTACCACGCGCTCTAACAAAATACTGTATTTGCCATATTTGTCGCAAGTAGATGGTAGTTATCTTGTCCCATACAGTTACAAAGTACGAGCTCCTCGACTGCGCCATGTGGGTGGAGATGTGCGAATTTATGGTAGTGAATTACCCTCACTCAAACACGTCGGTGGCGACTATAGACCCCGTTGGGCGTTTGAATTCGAGGCGCTTAAACTTGTTTATGTGGGTGGTAGTTTGGTGCCACATAAATGCACTACAATGATCGCACCAAGACTAGAAAACGTAGGCCGTGATCTCTGTATCACACAGCCTGTTAGTATTTTAGATTTATCTAATCTTAAAACCGTCGGCAGGCATTTTTTAACTACGGCCAGCGAAATCAAAGCCCCTGCGCTTTCACGTGTTTCAGGCTCGCTGATCACCCACAATGCGGAGAATTTTTATAATCCCTACATCCAAATTGGTGGAATATATAAATTGCATCCTTTGGCCGAGCAAAAAGCAAAGCTGAGAATCGCTGCAAGGCATGCTATTCAGTGCGATACCTCGCTGGCGATTTGATTTGGATATGATCCATTGATTTCAGATGTGGAATTTACTCAAGCCCTCCACTCATTGGAATACATAGACTTAATTATACGTTGGAATTATTCTTCTGACTCATTTTATTGTTTTCTGCTGGGAAGAAGCCTCTTCCCTCGCTTGCACGTTGTTGCTCGCTCCCATCTCTGCAAAGGGGGGCCAGCCCCCCCTCGCAACGCACCCCCCGAAGAGACGATCGCCTACCCACTAGTTTGCGGGATCGCTTGGAGTGGGGACCTAGCCTCCCCAAACCCCCGCCTTACGGACCGAAAACAGATGTTTTCGGTTGCCCGATAAGACAGGCTACTTGGGGGGCTGCCCTTCTCAAAGCGCTTTCCTCATCTGCTGGGTGTTAAACGTAGGCTACTTGTCTGAGTGATGGAGTTTTAAATGATAAATGACCTTGTGAGCATAGTGCGCGAGATTTGATGGATGGCGAGATTGCACAAGTCATTCTCAAAAAAGCGATTTTGCGCTCAATCTTACAGGCAGGGGTTGAAACTTTTTAGGACTCTTGCATTTAAGCTTTCATCATTGTCTATCTTACTAGATTACAATATCCACTTGACTGTTGATGGCAGATTTCACGATATACCGAGCCTCAACATATACGTCCAGTGCCCGCTTTGTTTCGGAATCATTTGGCAGTCCCTCGGAAATGATTTTGAGATCAGCGATAGTCTTTGTTTCAAAAATTTTCCTCATGACCTGACTCGGGTCGTTCATTATTATCGGCGTCCCTTCAAACAATGCGTAATCTCTGTCTTCGTGCGGGCTGAATTTGAAATCCGCAATCCTTTCAATGCCGGAGTGGGAGAAATCAACAGATCCGGGAAATTTCCCTTCGGCGACTCTCAGTAAGTAGCATCCCCAAAATAGTGCGGCCACACCACCTATGCCAGGTTCCGTGATGATCAGATTGTCTGAATCAATATGGCTGATTCCTGAGGCTCCAAAGCTCACGGCTCCAGGGAAAACTCCCCTAGCGCAAGAGATGTTGTTACAGCCTTCGAAGTACGCTGCCCATCCATCGTAGCTGGGCTTAGTGATGATGAGCTTTCCGGGATCGATTCGACTCAGCGAGGAATGAGAAAAATCGACATGGCCTGGGAATGTTCCTTCGGCAAAAAAGAGGTCAATACAACCATGGAAACATGCGGCGTATCCATCATGCGAAGCTTGGGTAATGATCAGGTTTTTTGAGTCGATTTCTTGGATTCCGGCTTTGGAGAAGCTGACGTATCCCGGGAATATCCCTTGCGCGGTTTTTAGGAATCTACATGCATCAAAGCTTGCTGCATGGCCATACTTATCTGGTTCGATAATACGGAGTTTATTCGGGTCGATTTGTTCGATTCCGGAGTTGGAGAAATCAACGTACCCTGGAAAGGTTCCCCGTGCGATGCGTAGGTGCATGCAATTCTCGAAACTGGCTGCATGCCCATCAGTGCATGCGCTGGAGATGACCAGCTTTTTCACATCAATCGATTCGATGCCGGAGTGGCTAAAGCAGACCCATCCCGGGAATGTTCCCTGGGCGACTTTTAGTGATTTACATCCACGAAATCCAGCAGCCCATCCAGCGTTGTTGGGTTGGGTGATGATGAGGTTGTCCGGGTGAATCCGTTCGATACAGGATTCCCTGAATGTCACACCTCCAGCATAGGTGCCTTCGGCGATCTTTAGGAATTGGCATCCTTTGAATATTGCAACATTCCCTTCGTTGTTTCTGCCGGTGAAATGGAGCATGGGTGAAAGGTGGGTGATACGGGATTGCGTCATGTCGCAATAATCCGTGATCTCAACTGGCTCGGTAAGCTTGGCGGCCCAGGCAGGATCCCGGTCGACCTCATGGATGAATTGTTTGGTGGTAATGGTTTTCATGATGTTGGTGTTTTTTGAAGCGAGGCATCCGAGCGCTACGAAATTGTCGCCATACTTTCCTAAAGTGGGTATTGGTGAGTTCCTTTCAGTTTCGCCAGAAATATTATTCGAGGAATTCATATTTTTTAGCGATGGTTCTAATAATCAGGCCGGAAAGAAGTTTCTTCCCGCGCGGACACAACGCGCCCCTTGGCTACCGGTTTGTTGGAGGTTTGATTAAATGGTTTGGTATTAGGACGATAGAACACTTCCACAAATCAGATTGAGAAGTCGGATTCACTCGCTAGCATGCCCATCGAAAAGCATTAACCGATAACGTCAAATCGACCATCAGACCATGAGCAGTCCAGACTCCGAAAAATCCGAACCCGCTGTCGCTACTTCGCCCTTAAAACTCCCTGATGGAATTCTCAATGCATTGGACGACACCGTGAATCAGAAAATTCCCTGGATTCTCGAAAAGTTACTGGCAGAAGGAGAGCAGATGCTGATTTTCGGAGCACCCAAAGTGGGAAAAAGTCAGTTTGCCTTGCAGATGGCAATGTGTGTTGCTCTGGGTGAACCGTTCCTCAGCTGGTCGATCCCTAAGCGGGGACGGGTTCTTTATCTCAATTTTGAGATGGGAAACCGTTCTTTCATGAGCCGGGTAGCACTCCATTATAGTCGCTTGATGGAACTGAGGAAAAAGCAAGAATGTTCGGTTAACGGCTCCGCTTACAGCGTCGACAAGAATGCTTGGCACCACTTGGATGATGAAGTGCCCCCTGGAAAAGACCTGCTAGATGAGGTCAATGAAGCGATCAAGGATTACTTTTTCTTTAGTGGGGATCTAAAAAATCTTGAAGGTGACCATGTCCCCAAGAAGGCGAGTACCGAAGGGACGAGTGCAAAATCAAAAACAAAAGAGGAGATTGAATCAGCCCGAGACCAGCTTGTACTTCACTGGCGATCCGTTATAGAGGAGATCAAGCCTGATCTGGTCATATTCGACACCTTGTCAAAATCCCATGCGGTTGACGAGCGGGATAATAGCGAAATCCAACAAGTTCTTCTACGAATTCGGCAAATCTGCAGTATCCCAGTGATTGCTGCCGATCCGTCCGAGGTGAGGGACGACAAAAAAATGGCAAGAAAAGACATCGCTCACGTCATTATTCACCATGCGAGAAAGTTACCCGGGGAAAATTCAGGCAAAGGAGGCAGTTATATTTCCCTAGATAATATTCGTGGTGGATCAGCTATCCGTGCCGAGGCTGATTTGATTGTTGGTATTTTCGGCAAAGCGAAGAAACTAACTATTGCTATTGAAGCTCGTAACTTAGCGCCTGGCGAACTATGTGTCCAATTTGAGAGATTTGCTTTTAGTGGCTACGAGCCACCCGCTCCTGAAGTCCAGAAAGAGTTCGATGAGTCCCTGGTGAAGTGCGTCAGGAGTATTTTTGTCGAAAGCGAAATGCGGGGGCTGCAAATGAAAACTTTGGAAGCCAGAGTGAAGGCTAAGTTGCGTAAAAATGCGCAAGAAGAAGTTCTTACTGATACTGAGATAAAGAGGTTACTCAAGAGTCTCACAGATAATGATAAATCTCAATTTGAGATCCTGATGAAGAAGGGGAATGAAGAGGAAACTACAAAATTCCCCTATGAGCGAGGAGGAGGTAAGACACTCTATTGGATTAAAAATGAATCTGCATGGCTTGGAGAGCCCCCCCTAAGCGCTGCAATCTTGAATCACAAACCCTATGCTCCTCGAAAGAGCCCTAAGAACCAAGATTTAGTGCGGATGGAAAATCTGCAACAACAGGCAGCGCAACAGACTTCTCTTTAATATAATGCAATCATGTTGTTGTTGTATTTTCCCCCTTTTATAATTTCCCCCTTTAAGTGCACTGGGCGTAAGCACCAGTGTTGTAGGCTTATTTTCGTTTCGACTAGCAATCGGTCGAAACTCCAGCGGGCAATCCCGCGATAGCGTATCCTA
This sequence comes from Akkermansiaceae bacterium, assembly GCA_031422775.1. GTDB lineage: Bacteria > Verrucomicrobiota > Verrucomicrobiia > Verrucomicrobiales > Akkermansiaceae > Luteolibacter. Next base: position 25,735 of record JANPMK010000061.1, read on the forward strand.
GTATGATAAATCCGCTCTTCCCTTCCCCAAGGTTGCCATGACCGGTTAGAGCGAAGCTACGCAACCACAGTTTGTGGTGGCCCCCTGTCCCTTGGATTAATTGAATCTTGTATCATCCAGAAAATGGGACAGGGGGCGCTTTTGGGCAGAGCCAACTCTTTGTTTTTGGCAACTTTCGCGCCTTTCGATCGCGACTGATTTGGTTAAGCAAGGTCATCTTTTGGACAGAAGGATCTCTCCCGGTCAGGGCCGAGTGGCCCGTGGGCAGGGAGGATCAGAGTCCGGCGGGCAATCCTTTGCCGCAGTTGAACTTCGTGAATGCGGATTGGTTGCCCGTTCGGACAAGTCCGGGATGCGTCACACAATCACGCTTTTCGTCGTGATTGTGACGCAGCAATTGCCCCGTCGGATTTTGGGAGACTTCCCAATCCGTAACAAAAACTAACATCAAAACTATGAAAAAAAGATCGATGATCATTACCAAAAATAACGGCCCAGAACTCGTATCCTCGAATTTCTGGGATACTGAGATCGGAGCCCAGAAGTATGCATTCAGCGTCAATGCCGGATGCCTCCGCTTGCTGGTGCCCAATTGTCACACGCCAAGCATTCCGGACATGATCGGATGCGAATACGTGGTCGCCTCGATCCTCAAGCCCATTCGGACGAAGGCATTCGCGATTGAATTGCTCTTCGAGGATCACTCGCAATCACCGTTCTCCATTCACATGTGTCCGGAGGCATGCCTCAGTCTCTTCCCACTCGCTGAGAACAGCAAGGTTCCTAGGAAGTTGGCGATTTGGACCGAAGGGCTCAACAAGGTGGCCGAGTTGCCTATATATAGCCGGAATGCGCCAAGGCTTCCGTGGCTAAAGCCGCTCGACTTTAGCAAGCTTCGCTAGGCCAACGGTCGTCCAAACTGGCAGGGAACCGAATACGTTGCGCCTCCCACGAAGAGGCGACGGCTCCGGTTCCCAGCCTCACCAACCTAAGTCTAACAGGCATGAATGCCCACCTAGATCGCATGCTTCAATCGTTCCTTTCGGAATCGATTTACCTGCATCAAGCACCCTTTTGATTCAGGGAGTTACAAATCATGAAACTCGCTGGATTAAACCCGAACCATACCCATGAAAAGAAAGAAAATTAATTCAAGTAAGCAGCAGTTCCATACCCGCTTCCACGTGAAGGATGGCCAACATCTCAAAGAGATTGATCCATCCTCCAAGGATTGGGCTGGAAATGACACCTGCATATTCTATCCCATTGCCCGAGAGGAAATTGAAGCATGCGACACGACGCGTCTGCTTCATGATCTTAGAACTGAAATCGGGAACCCCTTGTTCAAAGCGGGTCCTGGCAGCGTGTTCTTCAGTGTCAACGGATACGGTGAAGACCCACGTGATCTGCTGCAGATTCCCGAATTCCGGTCCTTTGCCAGAAAACTTCAGCAAAGCTCGATCTGCTGGCTCTACTTCGCGATGCCCGGCAACAGTTGGCTGCGAATCATCCTAGTGGCCAGCACCGCCGATTGCCCGTTGGTGGCGGAGGGCGGTAAATTGCGAATTGCGATCGCTAATGCCCAGGTTGCCGAATTCATGGAGCACCAGCTAAGGGAATATGCAGGACTCCTGGAACAGAGGGGCATGAAATGGAACGGTTCCGACTACCACGTCAAGGAATCGATGAATGATTCGTTTCCGGGGTTTTTGTCCCCTCCTTGGAATAATTGAGGCAAGCGCGTTCCGGCCTCTGCCTATTTACGGCGGAGGCCGGACATCACCTAACACAAATGCTCGCCTTGCCGTGGCGAAGAAGAGGTTAGCCGGACTGCAAATGGCCGGGAACTGGATGCGCAATGCCTCCCGAATAGGGGCTCTACCGGCTCCCGGCATCTCCCCCCTATGTCCTCACAGGCATGGCTGCCCAGCCTTCATCAGCGGACCTGCCTCAAGGGCTACGCTTTCGCTCTCGGTCAGGCTCACAAAATCTCCGTTTGAGAATCCCAAGAGTTCAAGTTCTTACGGCTGAATGGCCGAGAACGGCTCTGGTGGGTTCCAAACCAAACCAAAACCAATAAAATTATCATGGAAAACTCAAAAATCGAATGGACCCACCACACTTTCAATCCGTGGATTGGATGCACGAAGGTGTCACCTGGCTGCCTGAATTGCTATGCCGAAACACTCATGGATACCCGATATGGGCGCGTCAAGTGGGGCAAGGGACAGCCACGCTCACGCACGTTCAATGAGAACTGGCGTAAGCCGCTCCAATGGAATCGTGCCGCAGAAGGAGCGCTGGAACGCCCTCGCGTCTTCTGCGCTTCCCTCGCCGACTGGCTTGACGACGAGGTCGATGCGGAGTGGTTGGCAGATTTGATCGAGTTGATCACAAAAACGCCAAACCTGGACTGGTTGCTTTTGACAAAGCGTCCACACAACTTCGTAGAAAGGATGTTGGCCGTTGCCATGCTGTCAGAGCATCCTGCCAAGAATACCGCAATCGATTGGGCAGGAGCAGAAGAAGCTCCGCCGAACGTATGGGTCGGCACCAGTGCGGAAGATCAAACACGTTGGAATGAGCGCATGCCACTGCTGATGGGCATTCCGGCCCAAGTGCGGTTCGTAAGTGCCGAGCCACTCATTGGCAGAATTCACATGGGCGAAATTCGCCCTGACTGGCTGATCGTCGGAGGAGAAAGCGGACCGGGCTCACGGCCG
>JANPMK010000062.1:0-25375 GCA_031422775.1 Akkermansiaceae bacterium
TTTGCTGCTTTTGTTGATTCCTGTGGCTGTGGTGCCCTTGTATTTTCTAACACAAGTAAAAATAATTCCGCAATTTGAGTCGACATCTATTCCAAAGACACCACAGCCGATTCCTGACGTTCCAAAGGTTACTCCAGCTCCTCCGCTAGCTACGCCTACGGATGTTTGGAAAAACCTCCTTCCCAATATCGATGCTTCACGCCAGAGGATGTTAGGAAGTTGGATCACAACTCCAGAAGGTCTCATTTCTGATAATCAGATCTGTATTCTTAAACTCGCTGACGAAATACCGGAATCCTACGATGTCCGCATCTCCTTCACCCGGCTTTATGGTCAGTATTCGGTCTTTCTGTTTGTCAAAACTCCACAGGGCACCGCCTCAATCGATATCGATGGCTGGGGGAAGGGCTTATCAGGCGTCCAAACCATCGATGGCCGTGACCTACGACAAGGCAACGCTTTCACTCATATTCTAGAAAACAATCGCACCTATGAACTGCAGGTCGAAATCCGGCCGGATACGATTTCCATATCTATCGATGGCGTTCACAAAATCACCACTCCTATCAAAGGCCGCACCCTTGGCTTACCCTCTCCGTTAAATTGGAACCCAGCCGAACAACCTGTCGCACTGGCCATCGGCTCCTACCAATCTGCCACGCGATTCTCCGCCATTGAGTGGAGGGGGATCGAGTAAACTAAATATCGCCGTTTAAATCTCTACTCCTCAAATATACAGTGCGACTACTAGCCGTTCTGATTGTGATGAATTTCCGTAACTACAACCTGAATCCCGTTTAGACTTACGCCCTTGCTTCTAGCTGCGGATTTGAATTACGTTCAGCTATAAATGAAACGACAATTCTTACTTATAATTCTTTCTCTGATCACTTCAGCTTTTACAGCTAAGGCGGTACATCCAGTGACACCCTTAACAAGCTTCAACAAAGAACGCGGCTTCAGTAAAATAATTGTTCTTGCTGATGAAGCCAAGGGGACAACGAGTATAGAGATTGTTCTTCAACCAAACACTTTTCTCAATCATTTTGATCATGCATTTACTGAAGATAGAGTCAGGTGTATCGCTACCCTAGAACCAAAATTCAATACTAAGATCAAAGCCTTGTCTGTGGATCTTGGAGAATTTAGTCCTAAAACGGACAGTTTCCGGGTCAGTCTAAGTGTGCCCGATGAACAGCTTGTAGAGTATGAAATCCAGTTTTCCTGTATGATAACTTCCAAGGATATTCCGATAATTGGCGGTCAGACTTTCGTAATCTCTCTGGGCAATCTATGGAAAGCGAGCCAATCTGCACGTGATGACAAGGACAGTGTGATCGTTTTTTACAAACTTTCAGAACTAGAGGCTATGTTTAAAGAAGATGGCCTGCCCGAGGTAATCGAGAAGCCGAATAAATCGCAGATGCCGATGCCGAGAAAGCCGTCTGAATGAATTCAATTCGGTGCTTCACTCCGGCGCCGCCATTGCTTTAACGTTTAGCTAACAGAAAAAAAGCTGTTCAATTGAAATTCATAATCTTTAAGCAAGTTTTCGTTATTGTTGGCGCAATTCTAGTAGCTTCTTTGCTGTATTTGATAGTTGCCCGCGAGATACTCATCTGGTCGCCAAAGGCCGTATTTGCACCACAGAATCTTCCGGAACATATTTTGGGTGATGTATTCAGACCGGGAATTGCTCTGCCATATCAATATAATGATAGGAAGCATAAGATAGAAGGGCTTCAAGGTCACTGGGAGTTATTTCTCAAGGACAGCGATGGGACGTTTGGAAGTGTGCGAATTACAGGTCAACGAATTGTATTCGGCCAGTGTGGTGGCAGTTTTAGTTCCCTAAGTTTTTCACAGGGTAATATATTTTACGAGGCTGGGAGCAATTCCGAGCTGGGTAATAATGGGAGCACATGGGCGGAGGTCAATGGCTACAAAGCCCGAATAGATGTTATGATTGATTCAGTGGAGCCGTTTCTGGTGTTTCGTGCCCCAAGTGATAGTGCAGCTTCTCTTTTCAGACGTCATCGGAATGAAATCAAAAACTAACAACTCGGAGAATCACGAGGGAACTGACTATAAATCAAGAGACAACAAGGAAAATGAAGGCATTATTTGAACATCGATCGGTTATCGTGCTCATGTGGTGTTTCTTCGCTGTTGTAATAAATTCAGTCTTATTTGCGGTACCAATGGGATATCCAGGACATCCTGTAGTACCGGTTCGGAGCATTGGCCTGACAGTGAACCTCTTTGGATCGGTGGTAGGATGGATTGCGTTCGTCTTGGGCACGCGTAAAAGCGTTTTTCAGAAGATCACTGTGATCGTGCTGATCTCGATCATCAACTTCTTCCTCGTTTGTAATCTCTGGAACGTTCTGTTTCTCGGTGGATAGATTGCCTATAACACCCACCAATTCATGGGGACAGAGAGCTTGTAAAAATTAATACTGGTCAAATGAACAGTATTAAGTAAGGTGGGTGCATGAGACGCTCACGTTGGCTGGCACCTTGGAAAGATTCCTCAGAAAAGCGGGCGATTTATCACTGCGTGATGTCGAATCACTTCCATATCCTGCTCGAAGTCCCGCTGGCATGAAAAAGAAACCGACCAATGCGATGATCAATGTCAAGGGCACGGAGATCGCTGTCATTCGGCAGGAGGATGAGGATTTCATCTCGCTCACCGACATGCTCAAAGCGAAGGATGGGGATTTCTTCATTTCCGACTGGCTACGAAATCGTAATACTATCGAATTCCTCGGTATTTGGGAAACGGTGCACAACCCCAATTTTAATTCCGGCGAATTCGCCATAATTAAAAGTCAGGCTGGATTGAATAGTTACAAACTGAGCGTCAAAGAGTGGGTGGAAAAGACCAACGCCATTGGATTGCGAGCCACAGCAGGACGCTCTCAACAATTGACCCCGCAGCAGACCGAAAGCCGCAACAGGGCGGGGGAACTGTGCCCTTATGTCTGCAAACCGTGACCAAATGATCGGAAATAAGCGTCTACGCCCCTCTAATTTCAGCTTTTTAGATTTTTAGCTTTTACCGAAAATCTCCCCTTTTCCCCTTCCCAGACCGGCTCCCCAGCGTATTCTCCGCCCTAGGTGAAAAAGTAAATTCCTAGCATTCACCGTCCCGACGTGACTTTGATGGACGTGCGCATGCCAGGCGGTAATGACTTGGAGGCATTGGTAACTATTAAGGCCATCGACCCCGCTGCACGCGTGGTAATTTTATCCACCTATGATTTAGAGGAACCCATGTTCCATGCATACAACCTCGGGGCCTGTGGGTATCTACTTAAGTCCGTAAAATTTGACGAGTTGGTCGCTGCCATCCGTGGGGTCCACGCTGGCGAGCACTGCTTTCCTAAGGCTATGCGAGATCACATCTTGGCCATGACTACCAGAAAACCGCTTACCCAGCGGGAACTCGAAACCCTCGATCTACTGCGGCGCGGTTTTTCTAACAAGGACATCGGCAGAGTCATGGAAATTTCAGAAAACACCGCGAAGTTCCATGTGAAGGCAATTCTTACGAAGCTGAAAGTGACCGACCGCGCGGAAGCGGTCGCCGCAGCCTTCGAGCGTGGCTTACTACAGGTGGACTAAAGCCCCTATGCCTACCCGTTTGGAGAGGTGACAATCCCGCGATTTTCCCTCACTCTCATTTTTAGCCACTGCCCTACAATTAGGCATCATGAAAAAAGTTATCCAAATCACCCTGACCATCATCGCCTGCGTGACACAAGTGATCGCAGCCGGTTTTCAACTGGATACGAATGTGCTTTCCGGGAATTTTAATACGGAAAGCGCACCGATTGATCCTAATACCGTGCGTTCCGAAAATGGTAAGATTTCCTACATCAAGAATGATACATGGGTCGCTTATCAGAATTTTAACTTCGGCACGGGTGCGACCTATTTTTCAATCGAAGGAGCGTCTGCGGGTGCAGGCGGGACGCTCGAGCTGCGGACCGGATCGGACAGTGGACCGTTGATCGGAACTGTGACGATCCCCAACACTGGAGGATGGTCGGCTTTTCAATACTTCGGATGTGCGGTGTCGCCATCCATCATCGGGGTGCATGATGTTTACTTTAAATTCGTCGGCGGCGGCGGATTTCTTTTCGACACTCGGAGTTTCTCGTTTCAACGCATCGCGCCGGGTCTCAAGCAAGTTGGCAGCTCGTTCGGCTCGGTGAATTTCGATTCGGAATCCCACCCAGCAGATGCTCCCATCGTCGTAAATGGCGGGGTGATCGAATCGATTGTAGGTGATTCATGGGTAACTTATAACGGTTTTGATTTCGGCACAGATTCCAATCTCTTCACGATCGAAGGAGCAAGTCCAGGAGCGGGTGGCACGGTCGAGCTGAGACTTGATTCCGCAACCGGACCGGTGGTTGGAACGGTTGAAATTCATCACACCGGAGGCTGGGGGCATTATCAGCCTTTCAACGGCGTTCTATCCACATCCGTGAGCGGGGTACGTGCCCTATACCTGCGTTTTGTAGATTCCAGAGCAACGGGAGGAAATATCTTCAATATCAGAAATTTCACCATGGGACGTGAAGCGCCGGCGGTAGCTGTGCCGTATGCCGCTGATGACGACCGCGACGGAATTTCAAAGATATTAGAAAACGCTTTCGGTATGCATCCGCAATCACGGGATGCTGTTCCGTTGCGAGTAGTCGCCCCAAACCCTGCCGCTGGAATCGGGGCTTATGACATTGAAGTCAGGCTCCGCGCGGATCAGGCAATGGTAATAAAAGCGCTTGTTTCCAATAACCTCAGTACATGGGAGGAGGTTTCACTGACGTTTCAGAATGGAAATTGGCAGACTGATAATCCGAATATCTCCATCAGTGAAGTGATTCCACAGCATGATAATCTATCGATCATTCGCCTCAATGACAGTCGCACCCACACAAAGCTTTTCGTTCGCATGTCCGTTGAGGCGGCAGAAGGAGATTTGAACGTGTATCCCCCAGTTCCGAGCTTACCCTCCTCACCTTACTACACTTTTTCCGTGCAAAAGGTGAGCGAACTCAACGCGCCGAGTAAACAGAATGCGACCAACTGGCAGTCGCCTTTCGCCTGGTTCACCCGTTGCGTCGATTACCCAGCAACGACAGGCAAAACTGCCTACTACGCGAATTATATCGGTAGTTGGTCGCATACCTACTGCAACTTCGAATTAGATAAGCATACGCCAATCGTAGTGAAAATCACCCGCTTGGATAAGCTAGGTGCGCCTTCCGGTCCGATTACTTCAGCGAACGTTCGACCCGCCCATAAGGTTGATACGTGCGAAGTCATCAATGGCGAGGTATATGTGACGATGAGCCAGCCAGCGTTGATCGCCGTGGATATCGATGGACAGATGGATTCGCGCGATACACCGCGTGCAACACCCAGTGGATGGGGCTCCACCGCATTTCCTCATCGCAATGAAATGGATGGCGCTCATGGCGTCACTATCTTCGCTAATCCAGTCATCGCGGACAAACCACAACTCGGCGACCCCGGTGTGTATGCTGTTGAGCCAGGCACTCTACCCCCAACTAGCGGGCCGTGGACGACACTCTATTTTAAACCCGGCATTCACAAGCTGTCCGTGAACACCGATGGCAGTGAACGCGAGTGGCAGACCACGGATCCGCATTTTCTCACCAACAACAAAAACTACTACATTCCGGGAGATGCGATTGTTTACGGAAATTTCGGCGACTATAACGATAACCTCGCGAGCGAGAACATCCGCGTCTTCGGACACGGAACGATTAGCGGAACGAAGATCCCGCACTTCCAAGATTTTTCCTTCGGCGCACTTCCCGAGGCTGAGCATAAAAAGCTGCGTATGCTACAGCTCACAAGGGCGGGGAATTGCAAGTATGAAGGAATCACCATCGCTGACCCTGCCGAGCACGGCGCCTACATTGAAGGGCGGGATGAACACCACAGCACCAACTACATCAGGTGGGTGAAAAATATCAGTTGGCGGGTCAATAACGATGGTGGAGGAGTGACGGGTAATGGCTATGTCGAAGACTGCTTCTTTCGTCATCAGGACGACGCTCTTTACATCCGTGGAATGGGAGTTCGCCGCTGTGTCCTCTGGTCTGACGTCAACGGAACCCCGTTCCGCTGCAGTTTCCTGAACAGTGACCGCGGCCCGAGTTTTCCACCGACGCTACCGCCGGAACTAATCGTCGAAGATTGTGACGTCATCTTTTCGCGCGGAGTTTTTTCCCTTAGCGACTCAACGACCAACGGAATCATCGGCACACCCAGTGCCTACGATAACCAGAAAACTTACACAGATGGAGCGCTCAACACCGGACAACACGTGATCTTCCGCAACATCCGAGTCTCGGATCCTAAGCCGGTTCGATATCTGTTAGGTTTTCACCCAACTGCTGACGATCCCGCGAAAATCGAAGTTTGGGGTGGTATCCGTTTCCAAAATATTGATTACCAATTTCCACAAACCTGGGGCTGGAAAAACCGTCTCATCGGCACCAGCACCGGGCCGATCCGCTATTTCAGTTTCGACAACGTCACAATCGGAGGGGCCCGTGTGAACGCAGCTTACTTGAATGACCCCACCAAGTTCGAAACCAATTTTGTCTCGGATTCAGTCTTTCGGTGACTCCTCTGAAGAAACTCGACCGTTACCGCCGCTGGATTCACGCAAGGCGACCTAGCCGTTAATCACAAGGGGGCGGACAATTTATAAAATAAATACTGGTCAAATGAGTAGTGCTAAGTAAGGTGGGTGCATGAGACGCTCACGTTGGCTGGCAGCTTGGAAAGATTCCTCAGAAAAGCGGGCGATTTATCACTGCGTGATGTCGAATCACTTCCATATCCTGCTCGAAGTCCCGCCGGCATGAAAAAGAAAACCACCGACGCTAAGATCAACGTAAAAGGAACGGAGATAACCGTTATCCGGCGCGAGGATGACGACTTTATCTCCCTCACCGACATGGTGCGCAACTTCGACGGTGGCCTCGCACTGATCGAGCAGTGGCTCAAAAACAAGGACACCGTCCTATTTCTTGGCGTCTGGGAACAACTCAACAATCCGAATTTTAATTCCCTCGAATTCGAGGGAATTAAAAATGAGGCTGGGCGCAACAGCTTTTACCTTTCCGCAAAGAAATGGATGGATGCCACTGATGCCCGAGGACTGAGTTAACAAAAAGACTGCTTATTCGCAGTATCTGACGATTTTTATTGAAAAACGTGCCCAATTCGTAACTTATAGCGACATGAGTCAATATTCAAATTGATTCAAGTAAGGATATGAAGCTTCAGGACATACAGCACGACGAGGGGATGTTGGCGGAGATGGGCGTGAGGCTAGCCCAAGTTCGTATCCAACTGAACCTGACCCAAGCGGAATTGGCGCGGAGGGCAGGGGTTGGTAAGCGTACGCTGGAGAGGCTGGAGGCTGGCGAAACGACCCAGACGCGTACTTTGCTACGCATCCTGCGTGAACTGAATCTGCTCCCCATGCTTGAAGTGCTGTTGCCGGAGCCGTCGGCTCGGCCGAGCCATATCATCAAACAAGTTGAATCGCTTCCGAAACGCGCGGCTAAAAAGAGGGTGGACGACACGAAATCTGAAGCATGGAAATGGGGTGACGAAAAATGAGTTCTCAAGCCACGGTTAGATTGTGGGGAACGGATATTGGATACGTGTCCCTCAAGGAAGGTCAGCAAGTTGTTGATTTTGAGTATGATCGCGAGTTTATGAAAAGCGGTATCGAGGTCGCTCCGATTCGCATGCCCATCGATTCACGCATCTATCGTTTTCCTGAACTGTCGATCAAATCCTTCCAGGGGCTTCCTGGTTTACTGGCAGATTCACTGCCCGATAAATTTGGTAATGCGATCATCAATACTTGGTTGGCAACCACTGGCAGAGAACCGGAATCCTTCAATACCGTGGAGCGTCTATGTTACATTGGCACGAGGGGGATGGGAGCGTTGGAATTTAAACCAGCGAAACCGCTCGGGAGAGCGAGTTCATCAAGCATCCACGTGGCTCAATTGGTTGAGCTTGCCTCTGAAATTCTGACGCATCGGTCATCGCTCTCCACCGTGTTTGCCGATCGCAAGGACGATCAGGCGGTGCGAGAAATTCTACGCGTAGGCACATCCGCAGGAGGAGCGAGGGCGAAAGCTCTGATTGCTTGGAATCCAAAAACGAATGAAGTGAGGTCGGGTCAAGTTGCTGCTGCGCTTGGTTTCGAGTATTGGCTGATGAAATTCGATGGGGTGAAAAACAACCGCGATAAAGAGTTGGTAGATCCGGAGGGCTACGGAGCGATTGAATATGCTTACTCAAAAATGGCGAAAGACGCAGGGATCTCGATGATGCCGTGCCGTTTGTTTGAGGAAAATGGACGGCGCCATTTCATGACCAAGCGATTTGACCGGACGGATGATGGAGCAAAACTGCACATGCAGTCCCTGGCAGCCATGGCTCATTACGATTTCAATATGGCAGGCGCATACGGCTATGAGCAGGCCATCATGACGATGAAGCAGCTTGGACTGGGTATTGAAGCTCTTGAACAGCAATTCAGACGCATGGTGTTCAACATTGTGGCAAGAAACCAAGATGATCATGTCAAGAATATCGCCTTTCTCATGGATAGAAAAGGTGTCTGGTCTTTATCGCCGGCATTCGACGTGACCTATAGTTTTAATCCGTCGGGTGACTGGACTTCTGCCCATCAAATGACTTTGAACGGCAAGAGAGATGACTTTGTGAGGGAAGACTTCGAGGCTTGCGGCAAGCTTGCTCAATTAAAACAAGGCCAAGCGAAAGCGATTGTTGCGGAAATACAGAAAGTCGTTTCCAAATGGTATGACTATGCCGATGAAGTGGGTGTCCATAACGACCACCGCGATAAAATCCATAAGGCGCTTCGACTCAATCCGATCAGATGAAACCCAGCAATTCATGGGGACAGAGAACCTTAATTATCGATGGCGTTCATAAAATCACCACTCCTATCAAAGGCCGCACCCTTGGCTTACCCTCTCCGTTAAATTGGAACCCAGCCGAACAACCTGTCGCACTGGCCATCGGATCCTACCAATCCGCCACGCGCTTCTCCGCCATCGAGTGGCGGCCGAGCGAGTAAGCGAAATAATTAACGCTTAAAAATCTAGTTTTCAAATATACCGTGACGGGGAATACTACAGTCTCTAGAGAAGGTGAAGAAATGTTTAAATGAGATACCTAACCCAATTATTGCGGAGAGACTGGCGATGGGGCATCCAGAATCGGTAAGTCGTATGCTAGGGGTGATGCAGAGAGAAGCAGGCTGGAGGACGAGGCTTGCGTGATTGGAAAATATGTTAAATAGCGGGGACTGACCCCAAAAAGAATTGATGACTGAATTCGAATCTGTGTTAATCTTTTAAATTTCATATGCATGCTATTAGAACATTATTAACTTTATCTGCCTTTCTGATGATTTCATGTGATAAAGCTAACAATAATCGATCACAACATAGATATAATACAAGTCCTGGCCAAAGACATGGCCAGGGGGAAGTTGCCAATCACAATCAGGTGCTTCGCAAAAAGATTGATAAAATTGCTATTGATTCGAATGTTTCTATGGGCGAAGCGGCCGTGCTTTCCTATGAAAGTGAAACTGAAAACTTATCTTCGGACCGTGAGATAGAAACTTTAGCTTCTTCGCATGCACGTTATTTAGCTTATGAGGCTGATCAAATTGCAATTGCGATCAAGCATTCAAAATTCGGGCCGTTTAGGAAAGCGCTTGTGGATCTTGTTGACGGTCAATGCTATAAACGCGACGGCAGTCTTATGGTATACCCATTGGAAGACATTTACCATTCTTTGCCTGAGTCTGAGGATAGATCAAAGTTAGCAATTGCCATGGTTAGGGCTGCATATATTGTTGATGAAAAAGTGAGTAGTGCGCTTACAGCGATCAATGAGCTAAAGGGTAATGAAGATAAGAGTGCAGCTTTGGAAGCCATCAATACTAATGTTTATAGACAGATTGCGTCAAAATCGATAACTCTAGATGAGTTGAATACATTAAAAGAAATGATTGCGAAATATCATGTTAATCACTACTACGCGCCGATGGTTGACAAAGCAATTTTAGAAATAAGTAATTATAATCCCTAACTTTAGATTTAGAACATTGATTTTGTATGCGAGTGCAAATTAAACCAAAATTATTGTTATTTCTGGGTCTGATATTATACTCAATCTGTTTGGTTTTTATTACGGGACGTTTTACAGATCGAACCAAACAAGTAATTGTTGAAAAGCCCGATGAACTTCATTCATTCAAAACTCAGGCGCGTCCAAATTTTGATAAAAGTAGTTCAAGTTATATAGTCAATAATCGATCGAGATTCCATAAGACTCTGAGTCAAGGTTCAAATGCTATCAAAGAAGCTCTGAGTCAGACATCAGATGCTGACGATATGGCTGCAGAAACGCAAAAATTGTTCATGGAAGCTTGGCATGTAGCGAAGACTACCGGTGATTTCGAACCTATCAAAAACTTGTTCTCGGCAATCGATCAAAAGGAAAGATACCAATTATCATCAATGCTGCCTTCAGTTTTCAGTAAATTTGGGCCAGAGTATGACCTTGCGCAGAAACGCGAAATATTAAACAGTATAATCGTTGAAAAAGATTCTTTTGATCGACTGGAACGAAGTATCTATCAAGCCGAGGCTAAAGAGCGTTATGATGAGATGAAGCAAGCAGGTATTATAACTGATTTGAAACCAGAAATCTTCTCATCAGTCATACAGGCGGTAGGTGAAATTAGGCTTGGAGTGGCGTTTGAGAGGATTAACGACAGTGGATCAGAAGAGGCTAGACGATTAGCCGCGATTGCACTTAGTCGATATGCAATGAAGACAGGTACTATGGAAGCAAGTGAAGAGATTGCCAAGCTTGAGCCAGGAATTATCCGTGATGAAGCCGTAGCTGAAATGGTGATCTGGATGAATCGGACGGGCTCTGCGGACCAGGTCTTGCCTTGGCTGGAGACTATTCATGACCCTATTGCAAAAGCCAGAGCAACACCAAAGCCTAAACCAAGCCAATAGGAACGGACAATTTGAATTAGGTATCGAATCAGAATGGCGACCGATCCGGTAGGCGGTATTCGCCTAGTAAAATATTTTTTTCATTTTGTGTAACCAGACGGATGGATTGCCCAATCCATAGGTATGCAAATCATCCGCTATGCTCGTCTTTCGGTTTTCAACGCCTTGATCGTTGTTTTCATTCTTGCCCTAGCATCGATCCGGATGCTTGCCGATGACATCCAACCACTCGGAGATGAATTTGGCAATGCGGCCACTTTCAACCGCTACCAAGAACATGGCGCGCTGGAGGGCTGGGGCTCGAATCATGTCGAGTCGGCGAACATCAACACGAGCACGCCGGGGCATTTCCGCATCGTGCCGAGCACCACCGGCTGGTATGAGCATCTGCGTGGCACGCATTTCTCGAAGAACGTCACGGGCGACTTCATCGCTACGGCTCATATCTACGTCTACAGTAGGCAAAATCCCGGCGGGCCGTTGTTGCCATCCATCCGGCTCTACTCGCTAGGTGGCATTCTGATCCGCGAGCCGCGCGCGATCACTCATGCCGCGCCGGTGCCCTACACGACTAACGCCGTGTGGCCGCCGCAGAACTTCGGCAGTGACTGGACTCCCGGTGATGAAAACTGGGCGAACACTTCCGAATTGGTCGGCAAGGGCGAGAACTACATCTTCCTCTCGCTAGGCACGGCGGGAAATTCCGGCACGCGGCAGTTCGAGATCAAAGACACGCGCCGCAGTCGATCGGAGTTGTATTATTCATCAAACGGCATCAGTGGTTCTAACGAGGCGTGGCTGCAAATCATACGCGTCGGCAACACCGTCGTCTGCCTGCGCAAACACAGCGCGGCGGGTCCTTGGATTGTAGAAAATCGATACCCGAATGCCGATCACGCGTTTCCGCAGTTTGGGCCAACTCTGCAAGTAGGCATGACCGCATATACGGATTTTAACAGCATCGCTGGCTACGAGGCGGGTGGGCCACAAACGCAGTTCAATGCGAACTACATCAACATCCCAGGCCAGCCCGATCTTATTCTTGATGTGGATTACCTGCGGATCCAGCGTCCACCTGCCGCGCTCACGGAAGGGGTGCTGCAAGCGATGGCTGTGAGCTACAATCCCGCCACCAATCAAACCGCAAACCCGCCCGTCTTGTTGAGCGCGTCGCCAGTCGCGGCACCGCTCGTGGGTGACAATGCGAATGTGCAGTTAGGTTTGGTCGCGCCCACTCAGACATCTTACTCCGCAGTGGAAGGAGGAAACATTGAAGTCACGGTCACACGCAGCGGAGCTAGTCTCGACCGTGCGTTGAGCATGACCTATCAGACTGCCCTGGGAACTGCTGGCAACGGAGATTTCACTCCAGTTTCCGGCACCTTGAACTGGGCGGCGAATGACCCAGCGAGCAAAACCATTCTCATCCCGTTGGCCGATGATGGTATTGCGGAAGGTAGCGAAAATTTCACCCTAACACTTTCCTCCCTCTTTGGACCGGCGACTTTTCCCGCATCCGATCCGCAGCAGACGATCAATCTAACCATTCTAGATCATCCGTTCGATCAATGGCGCTTCGACCAGTTCGGCGGCACGGCGAATTCCCCGGACGCTGTGGCGAATGCCGATGTTGATACCGACGGACTCGTCACGTTGATGGAATATGTTTTTCAAACCGATCCCATCAGCAGCATGGACACTGCCATGCTGCCTGCCGCTGTTGTGGAAGACGGGCGTTTCGGAATCCGCTTCGTCTGCCCGGTCAGCCCCGGTGTGCGCTTGGAAATCCAACATTCCACCACCCTCAGCTCATGGCTGCCCGTTGCTTCTCGTCTGCCGGGCACAGGGACTTGGAATTCGCTAACATCCGGCTTCGATGTGCTGCCTGGCCCCGCCGCCGGAGAAGTCCGCGTGTTAGCGCCGTCTACGACAGACCCCACATTTTTACGGCTTGCCGCCATACCTGATTAAATACCCTCATAGTTCAATGGAGATTTTGAACAGAAGGTAACGAAGAGAACGAAGGAGCGCACGCGCATTACCTCCATCATCCTTCCTCTTTTTCTTTCACCATCCAAAGAACCGTAAATCCAAACTTTCTTAAATTTAGGATAGATGTATGTATAATATATTAATTTAAAATTTGTAGGGACAAGATAACTACATTATAGATGGAATATAAGCGAATGAATCCATCCCCTGCGTCTGCATTTATAAAAATGAACTATCTACTGACAGTAATTTACTTATTTATAGCATCGGCGAGCATCGCCACGCTTTTGAGCTCACCGCTTTCCGCAGCACCTACAGATAGTAATTTCACTACCGATTCCGTTTTTGATGGTGGAGGCACTACAAAAATCAAATTTGATCATGCTGGGCGCATGTATATGGCTCAGAAACGAGGTCGTTTGATGCGCTCGCTGCCGAATGGTTCGGGTGGATTTCAAACTGCGGTTGAGATACTTAATATTCAGACCCAAGTGGATTCGGAATCCGAAGGTGGTCTGTTAGGAATGACTCTCGATCCGGACTTCGCGAACAACCGCTTCATCTATCTATTTTTTACCACAACCAGCGATCAACGTCTGGTTCGCTACACGTTTGACTCGACGTTTTCCGCTATCGAATCCGGTTCCGCCACGGTTCTGGTCTCAGGCTTGCCCGCTGCGACCGCAGTTCACAAAGCGGGCGACATCGCCATTCATCCAAATGATCCCTATCATGTGCTGATTGCTCTCGGTGACGATGGAGACCCATCACGTTCTCAGAATGTTGATCAATATCATGGGAAAATTCTAAGAGTAGATTCCTCTACCGGACTGGGTGCCACAGACAATCCATGGTATGATGGTAATGCCAACTCGATCCGCTCCCGCGTATGGGCACGTGGCTTGCGAAATCCGTTTCGCTTCGTTGTTCATCCGACGCGAACGGATGTCATATTCATTTCCGAGAATGGCGATGGGACGGATCGTGTCGCGTGGGTGAGAAGAGGGAGCAATGGCAGTTGGGGATCAGGAGGTGACAGCGGTGGCTTCCTCAATCCGCCTGATACGAACTTCCGCGTGATGCATACAGTAAGCCCATCCTTGGTTGGTATTTCCATCGTGACGAGCGGCCCTTTCGCTTATAACGGCTTGCCAACCCTATATCTAGGGAAATGGCATGGACCAGAAGGATCAGGCATTCGACGTTTTACATTATCTGGTGGTGATTTGAATGTGATGACCGTCATTCCTTCTGGCCAAGCAGGAAACTGGTGGGAACGCGTTATGGCTGTGGATATCGAGTATGGGCCGGATGGTCATCTCTATTTCTGTCAGGCTGGCACTGGGGTGTCAGATGGCTGGAGTCCCATCAACCGACATCGATTCATCACTGGAACACCGCCAACGGCTGCGATGACACTCTCGCCCAGCCTAGGTAGCGGCGCTGTTCCATTGGTAATCAATTTTTCAGATGCTTCCACTGCTGGCACACGAGCGATCGCATCAAGAGCGTGGAACTTCGGTAATGGGCAAACATCGACTCTTCAGAATCCCGCTCACACGTTCACTCAAGCAGGACGTTACACGGTCACGCTTACCGTTACGGATACGGCGGGACTCACTTCCATCGCCACACGTGAAGTGGTGGCTACGCAAGTGAACTCCGTTTCGCTGAGTCTCTCCGTGTTCGATGCCCGCAGTCTCCCCGCGACACCAGCATCCATGGCGATGACTGTTTCCCTGTTTCAGCGAGATGGCACCACGCCAGTCAGCTTCGGCGGCACTGGGACAAATCAAAACCAATTCACCATTCCTGCCGGAGGGGTTTACTCATCTACACTTAATCTCCCTCTAACAGCTGACGGCTTTGTGATGATTATCGGCGATGGAAATCCGGGCGGTCTCCAAGCCGAGACCCGCGGATACATCACTGACTCAGCAATAGTAAATACCATAAGCGCTGTGTCATGGCTCTCGGACACCGCCTTTCGTGGGCGTGTGCTGACGGTATCAGGCTCGCCCGCCACAGTGGATGTTTCTCTAACGGAAGGGACGACTCCAGTGGCTTTTGGAGGTGGGCGTGATGTTCTTGTGGGGTCGACGATCCCGCCACTCGGCGTCAACAACCGCACTACGGCAGATGCACTCGGCTATTATTACATTGGAATACCCACCTCGCTAGGCGGTCGTAGTTTCACCCTCACAACCACAGAGGATACCGGGCGTGATCGCTTTACCAGTATCCAATCCACCGCCACGCTGCCGGTATCCCAAGCGCTCAATCCCACGCTGATTCTCGGTGAGTGGACTGATGGGGGAGGGGATAACCTTTCCGGAATAGCTGTAACACCCAACGTTTCTTTCAACTCCGTGCAGGCCATCTTTACCAATTCATGCATCGGTTGCCATACCGCCAACACATCCAACAACGGAGGGCTCGATCTGACATCAGGAAATGCATACGCCGAACTTTACAATCAACCCAGCGTGTTTGTTGCAGGACTTAAACTCGTGGATCCCGGTAATCCGAACCGCAGTTATTTGTTTGAGAAAATCAACCACGCAAACCCTCAGCAAGGTGCCCGGATGAGACCGAGCGATGCCATGTCGCTGGCTAATCAAGCGTTGATCCGCGATTGGATCGCACAACTCGCGCCAACCTACGAAAGTTATGTTCGGGGTACTTTGGTAGCCACTCCCGGAGCGACTGGTACCGGTGTGGCCGACGATTTTGACTCTGATGGCATTGCTAATGGAATCGAATACTCTGGCCTAGAGTCCGCTGCAATTCAGAGTGCCGCAGGAACAGCGACCATGGACTATTACCTTAATAGCACGGCTTCGGGGTTTACCATTTCGATACAGGGTTCTGATGATCTGCAACCCGGATCATGGGAAACGTTAACAACCCGCCTGCGTGGTACATCTACGTGGAGGAACGCGGCGGGTGTGACGGTTACATCGCCTCAAACGGGATTGATTCGATTGACTGAATCCACTGGCGGTGTTCCGCGTCGTTTCTACCGAGCAGTGGTATCCGAAGATTAGGCCTCTTTCTTAGTGTAATATTTTTTCATTTTGTGTAACCTGACAGATGGATTGCCCAATCCATTGTCATGCAACTCATCCGCCATGCTTTTCTCTCACTTGTCGTCACTCTGACCGCTGCGGCTCAGGTGACCACGCAGGGCTTTCTTAATCTCCCCCGCACTGAGGCTCCGGGCACACTGTTGAGCCATCCAGTCACGAATGACTCCGAGCCCATCGGACGGACGACTTCGATCAATTATCTAAACGGCTGGATCATCGTCGGTGGGGAGGTGCCCGGGTCACGGGCGGGATCGGATTTGCAAATGAGGGTTTATGATATCGCCGATCCAACCAATCCTGTGCGGAGAATGCCCTCCGATTTTGGACTTAGCTATCCGAACAACTCGTGGATTTTTGGTAACTACGGATGGAACGCGCACGGCACCGCACAATATGGGAATTTGCTACTGCCAGACCCGATCCGTGTGAACGGCTTCGGCGGCCTCGTCGAGCGAGGTGGCACAAATGGCGTCCCGCAGTTGATTAACCTACCGCTCCTTTATAATCGCAGCAGTCAGGCGGGTCCATGGAATGCGACGCTACTCTGGTACAACACGCCAGACGCGAATATCGATATCCGTCGCTCTACCGTGGGGCAGAATGGAATCATGGCCTCACAGGTGCTAGCGACTTTTGACCATGTCGGACCATACGGAGGAGGGGACTGGCATCCGATGTTTTTTGGAGACCTGCTCATTATGGCTCGCAGCGGAGGTGCAGGAGCGGATGGCGTTGTGGTCTATCGTCTGGCCTATAACAACATGGACGATGGCGATGCTAACAACGACAGCATCACGCCGCAGCCAGTGGGATCACTACAAGGCGGCTTCCAAGGTTACTGGCCGAATCTTTTCAGCGATGGCACCGGACTCTATGTCATCGGCTCGACAACAAATATCCTCATCGGCGCAGATATCACTTCCGCCACAATGCCGGGCGCGAATGTGAATTTGCAAACCGTGGCTAGTCTAACAGTTCAAAATTTTTCCAATGCCTCCTATCCTGTCTACCAGGACAACTTCGGCTTCATCCACAATCGCAAGATCGACATGACTCGCTTCCTAGCCGGCGATGCGAATCCCATCGTGCTCACACTCAATGAAGTTGCGCCGCCGCGCCCTGCAGGAGCACCTGCGTTGCCAGATGGCGCACTCGTCGGCGTGAATACCTCGCAGATGTCGCTCCCGCTTGGAAATCTGTGGCTCACCGGTGGTTATCCGATTCCCTCGTTCAATCAAGGCATGGGTGTCTGGGTGCATCAGCAAGCGCCAGACACGACGCCGCCGCGCGTCAGCTTTCATATCCCGCAAGTGGGCCGGCAAAACTACCCGCGCAGCGCACCGCTGAGCTTCCTTGTCCATGAGCACCCGCGCAACGGTGGGCCACGCAACGGCATTGATTTCACCGTTCGCGCCGTTGGTTCTGGAGAAGTGCTCGGTGCGTTCGTGCCGGGATTTCTTCTCCACGATTTTTCGGGAAACATGACGTTCACTCCTGATGCCCCGTTAGCCGCGGATACGACGTATCAAGTGGACTTCCTCTCGAACCCCGCGACCGAAGTCGGCTTCCGCGATGCGGCGGGAAATTACATCGAGCCTTACTCGTATCGCTTCGCGACCGGCGGCTCGGTGAACGCATCGGCACCACCAGCGATCACCTCCGTAGCCGCCACTCTCTACCAACCCGCGCCCGGCCAGCAGACGACTGTGAGTGTTGTCGCAAGCGGCACTGGATCGTTGGAGTATCGGTTTAATTTCAATGGCTCGTGGACTACATGGAGCGCGACAGCGAGCGCGGCATTTACCTACAACGATGTCGGTCGTCCCCGTGTGCTCGTGCAGGTGCGGGATGCAGCGGGAAACGTGGCAAACGACTCCGTGCGTCTGCTCGTCATCACACCACCCGTTGGACCGCAGCCGACGCGAAGCAGCACGATGGCCGTAGGCGATGATTCAGGCACGCGCCGTGTGTGGAGCGTAAATCCTGATGCTAACACCGTCACGGTAATCCATGCCGCCACTGGAGCAAAAGAGGGGGAGTATGCCGTGGGTGTAAATCCCCGCAGCATTGCTCGTGATGTGAATGGCCGCTACTGGGTCACCTGCCACGGCAGCGATGAAATCCGCGTGCTGAATGCCGATGGCACCACGCACACGACGATCTCTCTCGCATACGGCTCCGCGCCCTTCGGAGTGGCGGCTTCGCCGGATGGTTCACTGTTGTATGTTACGCTCTACGGTTCTGGTCGGCTGCATCGCTACACAGCAGTAAACCCAGCAGCAGCGCCTCTAACAGCTACTGGCTTGACCACGCCGCGAGCCATCGCCATCAGTGGAAATGGAGCGCGCGTGCTCGTCACGCGATTCATCTCGCCGGACATGCAGGCGGAAATTGGTGAGTTCACGGCTACGCTCGGTTTTACCCGGACTTTCACTCTTACAGCGGCGAATTCCATCGATGGTGGGGATCGTGCGGCTGGTGTGCCAAATTACCTTGCTGGCATCGCTATTTCACCCGACGGCACGCGGGCATCCATCGTGTCGAAACAGGATAATACACAGCGCGGAACTTTCTTTGGTGTCGGCAATCTCACGCATGAGACGACCAGCCGCGCCGTCATTTCCTTCCTCGATTTGAATGGGAATTTCGAAATCCCACACTCCCGCCGCGACTTTGATAACAGCGATAGCCCCAGCGCCGTCGCTTACACACCGCTGGGCGACACTATCCTCATCACGCATCAGGGAAACAACCGCGTCGTCGGCATCGATGCCTTCAACCTAGCTCCACTGGTAGAACAGATCGTCACCGGCTCCATGCTCACGCAGCCCGCTGTCATTTCGCTTGAGGTCGGCACTGGATTGGCTCCGCAGGGTGTGTTGGTCGATAGCGCATCGAACCGAATCTTCATCCAAAATTTCATGGGCCGCAGTGTGACGGTTTTCAACGCTTCCGATTTTCTAACACAAAATCAAACCTCGCTACCTCTTATCGCTACGACGAACGCGGTAAGCACCGAGTTGCTCACAGCACCTGTTTTGACTGGAAAACAAATTTTCTACAACGCCGCCGATCCACGGATGAGCGCGGACAGCTACATCAGTTGCGCGACATGTCATGTCGATGGCGGGCACGATGGTCGCGTGTGGGATTTCACGGGTCGTGGCGAAGGGCTGCGCCGTACCACCGATCTGCGCGGTCGTAGCGGCATGGGACATGGCGCGGTGCATTGGAGTGGAAACTTCGATGAGGTCCAGGACTTCGAGCACGACATCCGCGGCCCATTCGGCGGCACGGGATTTTTGAATCTTTCACCACAGCAATTCACCGCACAGCATCCAACGCCCGCGAGCGGAAAAACGGGTCTCAGCAATGATCTTGATGCTCTAGCAGCTTATGTGTCTTCCTTGACGCCCGAGCACACGCCGCGCAGCCCGAATCGAAATGCGAACGGAACTTTAACCGCCGCTGCCCTGTCGGGTCAGGCCATTTTCAACGCGCAGAGCTGCTCATCATGCCACAGCGGTAGTTCTTTCACGAATAGCACACTCATGGATGTGGGGACTCAATCGGGTCTGAGTGGATCGCGGTTAGGTTTTACGCTTCCAGGCATCGACACTCCGACTTTACATGGTTTGCATGCTGCGCGGACATATTTACACCACGGACAAGCGGCGACATTAGGCGATGTTTTTAACTATGCAGGCGGAACGATGATTCCGGGAGCCAGCGGGCAATACATCGGTGCCTCCGGCACAAACTCGGACACTCCTGGAGAAGGCGGTGGGGGATCTGAGCGTGGCATGTTTGGTGGCGCGACGGCTTATCTCAACACCACAGGCGCAGCGTCCGTGCGCTACAACAATGTCGATGGTGGTAGCGGCGGCACGGCGCGCATCGCGATACGCTATGTGCGGAATTACAATGGCGGCACGGCGAATCTCATCATCAACGGCGTCTCACAGTCCATCGCTGTTCTGCGGCAGTTCCCGGATAACTCCTATCAAACTAGCGGTTGGCTCTGGTTTGTCACCACCGCTACGCTGAACGCCGGAACCACGAACACCATCGAGATTCAGCGGACGCAAGACGTCCCGCATCAGATCAATACGCTGCTTGTCGCCAACGCCGACGTTTTAACCCAGGCGCAGCCCCACCGCCTCGTGCAAAGCCTGCCTACTGCGGATCGCGATAATCTGTTAGCTTACCTGTTGCAACTCGACGGCCGTGATGCTGCCGGAGTTCCATTGCCCGCTCCGGCTCCGCCAACTCCACAAGCTCCGGCAATCGTTAGTGCTCCATCCAACGTCACACTTGCCGTCGGAAACACCCTGAGTTTCACCGTCGCTGTTAGTGGGACTGGACCATTTACTTTCCAATGGCGGCGTGGTGAAACTCTGGTTGGAACGAACAGCCCGATCTTCGAAATCGCTGCGGTATCTCCCAGCGACACAGGTCAATACACCGTTACTATTTCCAATACCTATGGCGAGGTGACCACCCCAGCAGCGCAGGTCACAGTGAATCCTCCGCTCGACATCACAACCGTCAACCTGCCGAACGCAACGGTCGGCCAGTCGTATCAATCGACACTCGCCGCGAGCGGCGGAGTCTCGTCACGAACATGGAGTTTGTTAGCAGGTATTTTGCCACCGGGATTATCTCTAACAACCGCTGGACAGATCACTGGAACGCCCACTGCATCAGCGCGCGCCTCCTTAACCTTTCAAGTCGTTGATTCATCCGGCACAGCTTCACGCGTCATTACGCTGGATGCTGCACCAATTGGTGGATTTGTTAGTGATCCCGATCTCATCCTCCACTATACCTTCGATGAAAACAACGGCACCCGCGTGTGGGATTCTTCGGTTTCAGGAAACAATCACGTCACCGATGTTCCCGGCGCGCAATGGGTCGCCGACGGTCGCTTCGGCGGCGCATACGGACCCAGCAACCTAAGCGGTAATGTTCCCCAATTTTTCCCAGCGAATCAAGATGACCTCAACTTCAATCCCCGTGGCGATCCATTCACGATCTCCGTCTGGGTCCGCAGCACCGCGCCCGGCGGCTATAACACCATCATCGGTAAAGACCGCGCCGTCTCGCCTTTTGACACCCAATATCGCATGTGGATGAACAACAGCGGCAGTAACCTTCAAGGTATCAACGGCAACCAATATGGCAGCACACTCAATGTCAGCGCATCGCCGATGAATAATGGACAATGGCATCTCATCACCATGGTGAACTACCTCGACGGTGCGACTTGGCGGACCCGTGTTTATTATGACGATGGTGCTAATTTCACCACCTTCAACACCGGAGCAGGAGGGGTCATACCCGGACTCATGCGTGTCGGCGATACCACCCGCGGCGGAAACCCATGGAACGGCCAGTTAGATGATCTTCGAATCTATCGACGCGCGCTTACGCAACTGGAGGTCGCCACTCTCTACAACCCACCCACCACCTACGGCGATTGGATCCGCAATTCCCTCACGCCTGGTCAACTCGCTCTTCCTGCTTTTACCAATCAAACTGCCGATCCCGACAACGACGGCCACAACAACCTCCTCGAATTCGCCCTTGGCAGTCATCCTAACAACTCCGCTGACATCGCTCGTCCCACTTTTCAACGCATCGGCGATACCATCAGTTTCACGTATCCTCGTCTGCGTGGAGATATCCAATACCTCGTCCAATACAGCACAGATCTGGAGGGATGGTTCACTGCCGGCATCGATCAAGATTCAATCACTCCCATCGGCCAAACCGCCGTCGCTACCATGACCGTTCCTCCAGGTTCCGAGAGGCTCTTTCTCCGGCTCCGTGTGATGGAACCATAGCGGAGAGATCTCATCTAGGGTAATTCTAAAAGCTCGCTTGATTGAGAAGATGGTTTCATTATGGTTTCCCCATGAAACCACTAACGAAACATGTATCCATCCCTTGATCATTGGATTTGGATCATCCCTGCCGTGATGATAGGGGCGTGTATTGGATCGTTTTTGAACGTGGTGATTTACCGTGTTCCGCTTGGGATGTCGGTGAATAATCCAAAACGCTCGTTTTGTCCGATTTGTAAAAACCAGCTAACCATGTGGCAGAATTTGCCGGTGGTGAGTTGGTTGTGTTTGCGGGGAAAATGCGCGCATTGTTCGGCGCCGATTCCGTTTCGATATATCGCGGTGGAAATTCTCACAGCTGTGTTGTTCGGTTTTGTTTGGTGGGTCTTTCCGCCGGAGGTAGTGGTTTTTCTATGGGTGTTGATAGGCTTGTTGGTGGCAATCACTTATATCGATGCTGAACATCTAATTATCCCAACAAATCTAACATGGGCGGGTTCGGTGATCGGCTTGATCGCCTGTGCCGTTTGGCCACCACTTTCCAAGATGGCGGGATATCAGTTCACTTGGAAAGAAGGCCTGATTTCCGGAGGAATCGGTTGGGCGGTTGGTTTTGTTGGATTGTGGCTGGTGGTGGAGCTTGGGAAGAAAGCCTTTGGAAAACGGGCAATGAAGTTCGACTCCGAAGTTGAGTGGAGCTTAAAAGAACCGGAGGGGGATCAGGATCCGATGTGTTTCGTGATCGATGGCGAAGAGGTTCCCTGGTGGGATGTTTTTGTTAGAAAGACAGATCGCTTGATCGTTGAAGCCACGAGCGTGGTGGTCGATGGTGAGGAAACGGGAGCGGGTCAGTTGGTGATCCGTGAGAAAGAAATCGAGTTAGCTGACGGAAGGAAATTCGATTTAGAAAAAATGGTTTCGCTCAGCGGTCGTACGAAATCGGTGGTGATTCCGCGAGAAGCGATGGGAATGGGCGATGTCCATTTGCTCGCCATGATAGGTGCGTTCTTTGGCTGGCACGGGGTGTTTTTCTCCTTATTTGGCGCGTCGTTGTTCGCGATTGTTGCGGCGGTGATAGGTCGAATCGGTTTCGGAAAACAACTTCCGTTCGGGCCGTTCATCGCAATGGGAGCTGTTACATGGATGTTTGGCGGCGCGGAACTGTGGCGGCTATACCTTGAGTTCTTGGGGCTTTAGGAAAGTGATACTCATGAATTTCAACCAATGGTCGCGAATCGTTTATTTAGCTGGCATTTCGTCGTGCATGGCCATGGTCTCCTGCGTAGCGCCGGATGGGCTGAAGATCCCGGGTCCGGCGAAAAGCGTCACACGGGATGAAGCGATTTCGACGGCTTATGTTTACACGCAGTTAGAGTGGCATCCGGAAAAGCGTCACGTGATGCACGGTGACGATGGCGGTGGTATCATGGTGCATACGCCGGATTTATCATTGAACAGCCGGGGATTCGCGAACGGATGGTGGGAGCCGGAAAAGCCGATGAAGGGCATGCCTTATCAATGGGGAGGTTTCGATACTCCACGGAATTTCCTGAGTTCTTTAAAGCAGGGAGAGTTCGCGGGTGATATTTCAACGAAGAGCAAGCGAGTATTAGGGGACAGTGGCACCAGCAAGCGTGCGTGCGGGATTGATTGCTCGGGATTTATCTCCAGATGTTGGAGGCTCGAGCGTTCATATTCTACCAAAGAGCTACCTTCGATTTGCAGGAAGTTGAAGAGTTGGATTCATCTTAAGCCGGGAGACATTTTACTGAACGATAAGCATGTTCTGCTTTTTAAAGCATGGAGCCCATCGGGAGATTCTCTGGTGATTTACGAGGCAGGACCTTATCCCGTATGGCGGGTGAACGCTGCGCAGATTCCGCAGGATAAGCTCGTGCGTGAAGGATACGCGGCTTGGACTTATCAAGGTATGCGGGATTGAGTGTCGTGCGGTGTTTAGGTACGGCTCCCTCGCTGAGGGAGCCGCGCGAAGCGGGAAATCATTGGATGAATCATTTGCTAACTCTTTGTCACTTCGCTTCGCGCGGCTGCCTCGGCGATGCAGCCCTACCTATACGCGGCTTCCTGCGGTCAGAGTCGGTAACAAATCTCGGCGTTAACTCCATGCAGTCCGGCGCGCTCTTCCGCTGAAAGGTCGTTGGTGAGTGAGCGGAAAGTTTCCGCCCATTCTGAATAAGGCGTGCGGAGTAAGCAGACCGGCCAGTCGGTGCCGAACATGACGTTTCCGGGTCCGAAGATTTCTAAGGTTTCATGGAAGTAGGCAGCGACCGTTTCCATGTCTCCTTCGCCCTCTGGAAACTCGGTGAGCAGTCCGGAAAATTTCACGCCGATGACATTATCGCGTTTCGCGAGTTCCTTCATGCCATCGCGCCATGCGGGTTCGATGCGGCCATTGCGGGCTTCTGGCTTCGCGATGTGGTTGAGAACGATGGCAAGATCGGGTTGGCGATCGATGAGTTGAATCGCGACGGGAAGTTGGCGTTGGAAAATAAGCAGATCGTAAGAAAGGCCGTAGGCGGGAAGCATTGAGAGACCGCGGTGAAAATCGTCGCGAAGAAAATACTCATCCGGCTCTTCCTGAAGGACATGGCGGACGGCTTTGAATTTCGGATGAAGGGAGAGGCGTTCGAGATCAGCATCAACATTTTCATCAATCAATGGAACCCAACCGACGACAGCTTGGATGCGATCCGTTTGATCGGCGAGGGAGAGTAAGAAATCAGACTCCTCGATCACTTGGCGCGCTTGGACGACGACAGTTCCAGCGACTCCAGCGGCGGAGGTGACCGTTTCGAGTTCTTGCACAAGCTGGTCTTGGGCGAGGGGAGAGCCCTCGAGAATCCAAGGGTAGTTTTCTTTCGAGTAGTGCCAGAGGTGGTGGTGGGAATCGATCATGTTCGCGGCTGCATGGTTATCGAAGCGGAGATGGACGGTCTAGAAAACTGAAAAATTTACAGCAACTCTCTTTTCTCAGAACGAACCTTAAGTGTATTCTCTACCCTAGATGAAAAAGCAAATTCCTAGCATTAAACCGACCGAACTTTTATCTGGAACAAGCGGTTGGAATGATCCAGATTTTAAAGCGTATTCCTTATCAACCTCTGACCTCATAAGCATGAAAACTAAGATTGTGAATTTCCTGAGTGCCGGCTTCGCCTGCTGTCTGCTTTCCTTGTCATTCGCGCAGGGCCGAACTTGGACCAGCGCCGACGGTGCCAAGACCTTCGATGGTGAATTGCAATCCTATGATCCGGAAACTGGCGCAGTCGGCGTGACATTG
>JANPMK010000063.1:0-3692 GCA_031422775.1 Akkermansiaceae bacterium
GGGTTTTCCCGTGCCAACGCAAGCAGGGAGAGCGGTTGCGACTCGGGATTGGCTAAATCCTCTTTCAATGCGGCGGCCACCGCCGGAATTTCCGGACGAAACGAGTGCAGGCTTTCCAACGCCGCCCGGCGCACTGACGAATCCTTGTCTTTGATCAATTTGGACAAAATGGAAACCAGGTCCGGATTCTGCATGAAGCCGATCGCGTAGGCGGCGCACTTCCGCACCTCGGGTGCGGGATCGGCGGCAAACTCGGCAAATTGCCCCGTGGTGAAGTCACCGGGTGGTGCAAAATCGCTGAAAATCAAAATGGCTGAGGCGCGGACAGGAATAGCAGGATCTTTCAACCAAGTACGCAAACCTTCCTGTAGTCGCCAATTCTTTGCCAGTCCCATCGCCCGGATGGCAAGTGCGCGGGTCTCGGGTGCTGCACGGCTGTTCGCCACCGCCGCGAATTCCCGCCAAGCGAGCGCGCCACCAGCGTTGCGTGTGCCGGGTTCCAACCGGGCAAGACCTGGTGCTTCGACGCCGATGGTGCCCAGCCAGTAAGGAGCGAGGTCATCGGTCAAATAAGGGCTGCCATCACCGATCAAACGAATGGCGGCCTGTGCAATTTCCGGCTCCTGCCGTGAAATCAAGCCACGCACTGCGGAAAGCACCTCGATTCGCGAAAAATCCTTTGCTTCGCCGTAATCTCTTCGGCCGGGGCTTTCACTCATCTCATCCAACTGGCGGATTGCGTAAACCACATCGTCCGCCACGGGGCTGTCACGCAGGGTGATGAGTTCCGCCCAATAAATATCATGCAGAGTTTTGGCAGCCACCGGCTGTTCATCCCGGCAACGGAGCACGCCCAGATCCTCTTGCATGGTATGACTCAGTCGGGTCTGCCTGATTCCATTTGCAGCCTTGTCAGCAAATACGATATAAGTCCTCCCCTGCTCGAAATGGTATAACTGTGGGCTATATGAGAATCCGCCAGAATAATCAGCCTTCTTGTCGTAATGACGAAAGCGCACTTCGCCGCTGCCAGCCTCGCCCTTGATTTGCGAGATGATTTTGAATCTTGTTTCGCGTGCCTCATAACCCGGAATGTCTTTGAACCACTCGTCCTGCACCGGCTTGCTCTCAATGGCTTCGCCTTTGAAAATAATATCCGAATCCTCCACCAGTTGATCCAGCGTGAGAGCTGGCCCCACCATGTAGCCGGTAGCCATCCTTGAGATCGCCAGAGAGCAGATGCCAATCAACACCCAGATGCGGGAATTCTTCATGGGCGCACCATGCGGATTACCTAGATTCGTGTCGTTGCTAGAAATTTGCTTTTTCACCTAGCTCTGAGAATACACTGGAGAGCAGGTCTGGGAAGGGGAAATGGCGACGGAATAAGACGAAGGTCTGAATGTCCAAAGTCGAAGGTCGCCAGAAAAAAGGCCTCTATAAACACTAAAAATCGTCAACTTGTCCGTCGTAGCCTTGGCGAAGTCGGATCACTACTCTCCCCCAGTCCATTAGACATAGCTCCCCGGTCTTCATTTTGTCTGACACCGTGTAATGATACTCAGTCCACAATGAGCGTGACCGAAGCTTCACCGCGCAAGGCCTTCGAGTAGGGACATGTTAGATGAGCTGCTTCCATGATGCGCTGTGCCTGATCGCGGTCAACATCAGGGATTTGCGCATGCAATTCGATCGCATGAACGAATCCTTCGTTTTCATCCTCCATCAAACTCACCAGCACCCGTACGGTAGAGTCTTGGATCGGAGTTCCAAGTTTCTTGGCGGCATTCACCAAAGCCCCGTGGTAGCAGGCGGAGTAGGCACCGGCAAACAAATGCTCGGGATTGGGCCCGCGTGTTTCCAGGCCTTTTTCCAAGGGGTTTCCTAAAGTGATATACATTAGCCCATCGGGCGACTTCACGGTTCCTGAACGTCCACCTTTGGAAATCGCTTCTGAAGTAAATAGTGTTTTCATCGTAGCGTGATGATAGGTGTGTTCGCAGCATACTGGCGATACGGAGATACCCTACTTCCGTTACTTCGGTCGCGGCGATTCGAGTGCATCACCTGGCGGCTTGCGGCCGCTTCGCATTTCGGTCACGGCCTCCATCAACGTCTGCGCGGCAATCTCGGCTTCTCCGATAAAAGCCGCATCTCGATCCAGCGCCTCATGGCTGGTGGCATAGGGTTCGTAGTAGCCGATGTAGCGATCAAAAACTGCAGCAGCTCCCGCGGACACAAGTCCCATATCTGTTAGCCAATCGTGAAGATTGCGCCGCAGACCTTCGATCCCAGATGAATCGCCGTGAGTGATCACCGAAAAAATTCGTCCTTTCAAATGCCTCGGATAGTCCCAGCCCTTGAGTTCGATCGCCTTCGCCTCCGCCGCCTCTTTTCCATGCGTGCTGGTGGGATCGGGATTGCCGCCATCCGCGCAAACGAGGCGATCCATCATGAGTTTCAAAACGCTCGGCGCTTGATACCAATGAACCGGCGTCACGATCATAACTCCATGCGCGGCGACCCATCGCGGATACAGCTCATTCATCCAGTCGTGGATCTGTCCCATGTAGTGATTGGGATAACAGGAGCACGGCCAATGGCACAGCGGCATCGCGGTGGATACGCACGCTTTGCACGGATGAATCTGACGACCGTATTCGGAATTGATCTGACTCAAATCAAGGAAATCTACATCGAAGTCGCTATTCTTTTCGATGCATTCACGCACTGCGCTCGTGACGCGAAACGTTTTTGCCATTTCGCTAGGGCAAGTTTCATCCGTACGGGGCGAGGCGGAAATCAAGAGGATGCGCGAGTTGCTGTCGAGGTGTTCGAAGCGCTGTTGTGCCTCCTGAATCGCCGCGCGCGTCTCCAGCCATTCGAGCGAGAGCTCATGCTCTGGATCAGCAAACTCCGACCCAGCTTTCTTCGATTTCGCATTTTTGCGACTGTCCTGGTATGATTCCCACGCGAGTTCCGTGAGTCGTTCGACTTCGGGCCTCGCCGAGTCGAAAGTAGAACCCATGAACTGAGTCTGGTAGCGTCGTTCGAACTCCGCACGTGACAATTTGGTCGAACCTTGTCCGGTTCGAACTGTGGGTATTTCCTCACTCATCAAGGCATCCCCCTTCTAGTCCGAATGGTGAAAAAAGTGACCCGCCAATTTCTGAGTGTGCGCATATATCAATCATTCGAGCTTACAGCCCATAAATCAAGTAGGGTTGAACCCTATAAAAAAGCTCTGTGTAAATGAATGCTAGGAATTTGCTTTTTCACTTAGCGCGGAGAATACACTGAAGAGCCTAGTGCGGAAGATTAAGGAATTAACATAACGCGTTGCTTGAAGGTTGATCCTTACGCTGTCGATCAAGGATTTGTTTCTTCAACTGCTTGGCTGCCATGACATAGCCGCCATCGCCACCATCGATGAAATGAATATGCTGTCCCTCTTCCGAGCCATGGAAATAGCAGGTCATTAAGGCCTCCTTGGCTAGGTGCATGCCGTAATCGATTTCTCCCTTTGCGTGTAGCGATTTAAGAATAGAGCGGAGTTGGTCAGCTTGTGATTTCGAACAATCGATGACCATACGTAGCATGTCATCAAACTTGCGGTAATCGCTGTGACGGCCCATGGAGCGGGTATATTTCGAGGCCTTTTTAGGGATGAGTATGCCATGCCTAAATATCAA
>JANPMK010000064.1:0-34010 GCA_031422775.1 Akkermansiaceae bacterium
GGTCGGCATCATGAAACAACTCCTCGTCCGCAAAGGCGGCACCGATGAGAAAGTTAAAGCCGAGACAGTTCTCACCGAAATCTCCCGTGCGAAAAACAAAGGCATCGATGTCCAGGACCTGCAGGACGATTTCTTCGCCCAACTCGCCGTCGCGTATCAGAACGAACTCCGCGCGCAAAACGCAGTCGATTTCGACGACCTCCTCGTCCTCGCCGAGCAAGTCCTGCGCGAGCACAGCGATGTCCGCGATCATTTCCGCAAGCTCTACACCCGCGTCACGGTCGATGAGTTCCAAGACACTAACTCTCTGCAAATGCGTTTGCTTCAACAACTCGTTGGCCCACCCTATCATGTCTGCGTGGTCGGTGATGACGATCAATCCATCTACGGCTGGCGCGGTGCGGAAGTCGCAAACATCCTCGAATTCGAACGCTTCTTCCCGAAACCTAAAATCATTCGCCTTGAGGAAAACTACCGCTCCACCCAAGCCGTTCTCCACACCGCCAACTCCCTGATCAAACACAACACCGGCCGTCGCGAAAAAATCCTCCGCGCGACTCGCAGCGGTGGCGAAAACGTCCGCATCGTCGCCATGCCAGGCGATGACGAGGAAGCCGATTTCATTGCCGATGAAATCCTCGGTGAGAAAACCGCCGTCGGACGTGAGTGGGAAGATTTCGCCGTGCTATTCCGCACCAACGGCCAATCCCGCAAACTCGAGCTCGCGTTGCGTGATAGAAAAATTCCCTATCGCATGGTCGGCGCACAATCGTTTTACGATCGCCGAGAAATCCGCGACGTGCTCGCCTACGCCGCCTTGCTGGTCTCTCCACAAAACGACGTTCCCTTGCTCCGCATTCTCAACGCCCCAAACCGTGGCATCGGCCAAGCCACCGCTATTCTCGCCACGGATTACTCTCGTGAAAAAAATCGCTCGGTGTGGGACGCTCTCTGCGATCCTTTTTTCACCACCACCCTCGGAGCAAAATCCGCCAGCGCGATTGAAAACTTCGTTGCTCTCATCTCCAGCGCGAAAAACCGCATCGATCTTTCCAAAGAACATCCCGCCACCGTTCTTTCCGAACTCCTAACAGAAATGGATTACCTTCCTTGGATCCAACGAGGTTGTAAAAGCGATTCTGAACGCCAGCAACGCGGAGAAGCCATTCATTCTTTGGAAGAATCTCTTCGCCAACATATCGATCGCGGTAAAAAACTCCAATCCTTCCTCGATGATTCCGCGCTCGCTTCCGAACGCGAAGACGATGACCTAGAGAAAAAGAAAGGCGCCACACTGATCACTCTCCACGCGTCCAAAGGTTTGGAGTTTCCCATCGTGTATCTGGTTGGACTTGAAGAAGGTTTCCTGCCTCACAGCCGCAGCGTCACCGAGGGCACCAAAGACGAAGAACGCCGCTTACTCTACGTCGGCATCACCCGCGCCCAAGAATCCCTGACTCTCACCTACTGCACCACCCGCGTCAAATGGGGCCAGAAAACCGGCTGCCAACCCTCCTCGTTCATCTGCGAACTCGATGACAAACACCTCACCCACACCTCATTCGACGAAATCCAGAACACCGAAATGAGCGACGACGATCTCAGTAATTTCTTCGCCAGCATGAATAATATCTTCGCTGAGGATAAATAACGGATATACTACTTCATCTCGCCAATGGAAGTAATGCTTATTACCCTTTTAACTGTTTACCGCACCGCCTGTCGTCTCTCGTGCGGGTTCTTACTGATGCTGCTTGCACCCTCGGCACTCGGAGGTCTCATCTCTGGGACGTCTTCTATGCAGGACTACCAGACGGACGCAGAGAAACTCACCGTTTACACAGATGTGCCAGGGCATAATGTTTCCATCATCAACAGTTATGCCTCACGGGCCAAATCTGACATCTATGAAATCTGGGTAAGATCTGCGGCGACCAACAATGAATGGGTGCAGTGTTTTGCCAACATGACCTATAACAGAGGTTTGGAAATGCCACTTATGGCGGATTTCCAAACCTCTACTGCCACTCACGCCTATCAGAAATTTACCGCAGGATGGACCCACACCTACGCAAATATTGAAATGAGTGAGAATTCACCCGTTGAAGTGGAAATCAGGAAAATCGGTAACACACTTCTTGACGGGTCGATAGGCATCGTGAAGTCAGCTGTCCATCCTTCGCACAAAGTCATACCCGGCAGCAAAAAAGACGAGAACGGACGGGTCTATTTCAAAATTAATAATCCCGGCCAGATCGTCATCGATATCAACGGCCAGATGGATGACCACAACGCAGCATACCCATCGAATACACCGGGTGGCCGCATGCCGGACGGGTCACCAGTTCATTCCATTGCTCTCTATGCGAATCCGATTATGCCAAAGCCTATCGCGAGTCCAAGTCATTCTGTTGTTACGGTGAATCCGATTGAAAGCTCTCCAACTTCTCATTTGACCACGCCCGATCCTAACTCATACAACACCTTGGTATTTGCCCCAGGCGTTCATCACATCGGCCCTGGATTCAAAGTTCATCCAGGGAAAAATTACTACATTCCTGGAGACGCGATCTTGTATGGTAGCTTGACTAATTATGGAGTAGATCAGGGTAGCTTTAGGTGCAATGGCGATAGCATCCATATCTATGGATATGGAACGATTTGTGGCGTTCAGATTCCACATTATCAAAATACTACAAATGATGATACAGCTACTGGCACACCAAATCCCGAGTATCCTGAGTGGTTTAATTTGATTGCACCAAATGGGGATGTTGGCATCGCAATTCAAAATGCGTGGGATACTAAAATCACCGGTGTCACCACTGTGGATCCGGCAAATTTCAATACCAAATTTGATGGTTACAGCCAACGTATCGACGACAATTGCTTGGTAAGCTGGGTTAAGTTGCATTCCTGGCGAGTGAATGGTGACGGGTTCGGAGGTTACAGTAAGGTAGAGGATTCTTTCTTTAGAACCAGCGATGACTCCACCTACGTTCGCGACTGGCGTAGAAGATGCACTTTCTGGAAGGACACGAACGCCAACATCTTCCGATTTGTGAACTACAAATCAGGCGGATTAGAGGACTGCGATATTCTATATAGTCGCTGGCGTGACCCGAATGGAGTGGGAAGTGTCTTTGAATTTGCAAATGGTCAGGGCGCTCAACCCCAAGTATTAGATCTAAACCTTACGCTACGAAATCTTCGTTTTCATGATAAACTATCTAACCCGAGGCACCTATTTGCCATGGAGACCCTTGAAAGCTACAGAGGCTTAGTATTTGAAAACATATCAGCTTACGTGCCGAAGAATGGGAAAAAATCCATACTCAAAGGTAGTGCGCTCGCGCCATGGTTTGAGCGTCTGGTTTTTAAAAATGTTACGTTCAAAACAAACGAGCAAAGCCAATACGATACAGGAACATTGCTCACCACCGCCAATTTCAATGACTATTTTGAAACAAACGAGTTTGTGAAATACATTCTTTTTGATGATCCCCGAGATCTCACGATCACCCTAACTACTGAGGCAACCAAGGGCTACATCACGAAAAATTCTAACCAAGCCACACACGTGGAAACAACCTCCCTCATTTTGACTGCGATCGCCAAGCCGGGTTATGTTTTCACTGGCTGGACTGGACTTAATCAGGATGATCCCACAACCGATACCGCAGCCAACCCAATCACCATCAGGATGTTAGAAAGCAGAACCATCACTGCTAATTTCGGTTTGGCCGACATTGCAGTTCCTGTAGTCATCACCACTCCAATTACCGGATCTTGGGTCGTGCCTGCGGGTGTTTACAGTGTCACTATTGAGGCATGGGGTGGCGGAGGTGCCGGCGGCTCGGCTGAGCACACACCAGGTTCTTCTAGTGTCAGCGTTCGCGGTGGCGGAGGCACGGGCGGCAGCTTTTCCAGCCAAACACTTCATGTATTACCCAGTCAAATCATCAACTACTCAGTGGGCGCTGGCGGAGTAGGTTCTACTTTGGGATCCGAACAAAGCTTCCCCTCAGATTCCAATAGCGGAAACGGCGGTGTATCATCCGTCACAGTAAATGGTCTAAACGTTGTCTCTGCCATAGGAGGCCTTGGAGGAAAAAATAAATCAGGCACGATAAATTCAGTAAGTGGATCGAGCAGAATCGCACCCACAAGCGGCAATATCGGACAAACTATTTGGTATGGTGGAAACGGTGCAGCAGGCAGTGCGAACGGCACAGGCGGTGGAGGAGGTAGCGCTGGGTCGCTTGGAAGTGGGCAAAATGCTCCTAGCGCACCAGAAGCAGGCATCGCAGGTCTAGGCGGCGGTGGCTCAGGAGGCGCTGGCCATAACAGCACTTCCAACGGAAAAAGCGGTGAACTGCCCGGCGGCGGTGGCTCAGGAGCCGCGGTAAGAAATAATTCTACGCCCTCCACAGTCCGGACAGGCGGAACAGGAGGCGATGGCAAAATCACCGTCAACTACAACACTCTTCCCTTCCCTTTCATCACTTGGGCAGGCTCGGGTGTTAACTTCGATCAAGACACCAACAACGACGGCGTGAACAACGGACTTGCCTGGTTCCTCGGTGCAATTAACCCTAATGACAACGCTAACAATCTACTTCCAAAACCCACTCAGAATACCGGTGCATTGGTACTGGAATTCAACTGCCTCAATGCTACAGATCGCGCTACAGCCACCTTCGAGGTACAATTTAGCAGCGACCTCGGCCAGATCGACGCATGGTCCGGAACCCTCATTCCCGGCACGATAGGCACCTTCACAGACGGAGTAGTTGACTTCATCGTCACCGATCCAGAATCCGCTGGCGGACTACTACGGGTAATAGCCACAGTCCCCGTAAGCGAAGCCTCCGCTGGCAAGATATTCGCCCGCGTTAAGGGCGTAAAATAATCCTCATAATACTGACAACTGACACAGTCAAAAATTTCAGTAAGTGATTTGAGTTTAGAAAAAAAAATCGGCGACCAATAATCGCCGCCACTCTCTGGAAGCTCGCTATAAGCTTCTAATTTTACAGCTCGACTCACCCTAGTCCACTTTGTGTTAATCTGAGTCATGCCCCGTATCGCTCGCATTTTTCTGTGGATCGTCATTTCGCTGCTTGGAGTCACGGCCGTCGCCGTTGCTGCTTTCCAACGAGGTGAACCTGTCAATGCACTCTGGCTGGTCGTGGCTGGTGTCTGCACCTTTGCGGTTTCTTACCGATTCTATTCCGCCTGGCTCATGGCTAAGGTGCTCACGATCGACGACAACCGCGCGCCCGCCGCTGTCACTTGCAGCGATGGCAAAGATTTCGTCCCCACTCCGAAATGGGTAGTCTTCGGTCACCACTTCGCCGCCATCGCTGGGCCGGGTCCACTTGTGGGTCCCGTGCTTGCTGCCCAATTTGGTTATCTACCAGGAATGATCTGGATTCTCGTGGGCGCTACCCTTGGTGGTGGAGTTCATGATGCAGTCATCCTTTTTGCCTCGATGCGTCGTAACGGAAAATCGTTAGGCCAGATGCTCAAAGAAGAAATGAATCCAGTCATTGGTTTGATCGCGATGATCAGCCTGCTCGCCATCATGACGATTCTATTAGCGGTGCTCGGACTCGTCGTCGTGAAAGCCCTCGCCGAAAGTCCGTGGGGACTTTTCACCATCGCCGCCACCATCCCTCTGGCGTTTGTCATGGGAATCATGATCAAGAGCGGGAAAGTTGGAGTCACCGCAGCCTCCGTGTTTGGAGTGATCGGGCTGCTGGCCGCAGTGGTCGCCGGAAAATATCTACCACCAGCCATGACTGAGGCACTCACCCTCAAGCCCACACAACTCGCATGGGCGATCATGATCTACGGTTTCGCTGCCAGTGTTCTGCCGGTTTGGATGTTGTTAGCACCACGCGATTACCTGAGCACGTTTATGAAACTCGGCACGGTAGCGATTCTTGGAATTTTCATCGTGATACTCGCTCCTCCCCTGCACATGCCGGCACTCACGCCATTCATCCACGGTGGTGGATTCGTTGTTCCCGGCCCGGTGTTTCCCTTTGTCTGTATCACCATCGCCTGCGGAGCCATAAGTGGTTTCCATTCGCTCATCGCCTCCGGCACAACCCCTAAACTGTTAGCCCGTGAAAAAGACATCCGCCTCGTTGGCTACGGTTCGATGATTGTGGAAATGCTCGTTTCACTCATGGCCATCATCGCCGCGTGTGCCCTCCAGCCTGGAGAATATTTCGCCATCAACTCCCCCGTGCCTCCCGGCAACAAGGCAGCTCTGAGCGCACAGATGGAAAAGATCAGCAACATCGACGACAAAGGCACTTACAAAGTCACTGAAGCCGATATGCTCCGCATGACCCGCGACATGGGTGAACCCACCACCGTGAAACTTGCCGATGGCACAGTCGTCAACGACTACCCCACCATGGTCGGAAAAACCGGTGGAGCTCCCACCTTCGCCGTTGGCATGGCACATCTTTTCGCGAAAGTCATTCCCGGCAAAACCGCGCTTTCGCTCTGGTATCACTTCGCCATCATGTTCGAGGCACTTTTTATTCTAACAACCTTAGACGCCGGAACACGGGTCGGCCGCTTCATTCTTCAGGACCTGTTAGGAAACATTTCTCCGAAACTTGGAAAGACGGACTCATGGCTCGGCAACGTCCTCGCCACCGGTCTGCTCGTTGCCGCATGGGGATTCTTCCTCTATCAGGGAGCACTCGATCCCGCTGGCATCGCCAAAAGCCTCTGGCCTATCTTCGGTATTTCCAACCAACTCCTCGCCGTCATCGCCCTCTGCCTCGGCACTGTGGTCATTATCAAAATGGGAAAAACCCGCCACTGCTGGGTCACAGCAGCGCCCATGCTTTTTCTCACCGTGGTCACCTTCTCCGCTGGCTATCTGAAAATCTTCTCACCCGGCGCCGCAGGCTTCATCCCAGAAATCGAAAAACAACAATCCCTCATCGCCACCGGCCTCACCGGCCCTGCCCTCAAAGCCGCTGAGACCTCACTCTTCAACGCCCGCATCGATGTCGCCGTCACCATCACCTTCCTGTTCTTCGTCACCATCATCGTCCTAGGCACCGCCCGCGAATGTTGGTTACTGATCACGAAACGAAAAGCCATCGTCCTACAGGAAAGCGAATACACCCATCATATCTAACAGATAAACAAAGGACCACGTGACTCCAGTCGCGCTAAATTGACCCTTATCCCTCCACCCTCTAGCTTATGAAAAAATTAATAACCATCTTAGTAGTCCTAGCCTCGCAGTTCACGTATGCTGGCTCTGGTGGCACTGCTATTATTAAAGGAAAAAGCGGCACAGGTCGGACACAAATCGAGATACACACAACTGATATCGATAATGGAGTAAAATATTTGAAATACACGATAGACAACAAGTCCTACGAATTCAATCTAGTGAACGATAAGGCCAATGAGACTTACGGATACGTTATTCATGACAGTAAAAATCAGGTTTTTACTGTTTTTGTAGATAATAAGAAAATTGATTTTAAGTTTTGGATGATACCCGGCACTCGAGTAACAGAAAAGGATTCTAATCATAAATGGAAATTCTTTGCCTATGTAGAAGGCACCGATCCGCGAGAATTTTCCGATGAGACACGAAATGACCCTATGTCTCCCAGAATTTATTTACACTGCACCCTAGATTACAGTCTTTGAACTTACGATACACTACGTGCAATTTTCAAGTTGCTAGATAACAGATCTGGTGGGCAGCAGAATGCAGCCCCTCCTTGGAAGCCATAAATGGTAATTTCAGCATCTCAGCTTTCACCCCCCTACCCCTCCTTACGCGCCAAGATCCACATCAGGTCGGAAATCCGATTCAAGAAAAGCCGCACCACTTCTGGCACTCCTCCCTCTGCTTCGTGAAGTTCTAACACATGCCTCTCCGCGCGCCTTGCCACGGTGCGGGCGAGATCGAGATGAGCTCTCGCCATCGATCCCTCGGCTCCCGGCACCGCCCAATGGGTGAATCTCACGCCGCCTTCTTCAACCTGTTTCGCGGTCGAGGTTATCCAATCCAGATCTTCCTGACGCACCACCGCGTAGCCTTTTTCCAGATATTGCTCCGCATCCTCCGGCAAACACGCCAACTGACCCATCAGACCGAATAACAGATTCTGCACTCGATCCAAAGTTGCCGTATTCTTTCCCTCCACATCAGCCGCCCTAGCAAGACCTATGGCCGCATTCAGCTCATCGATGGTTCCTAAAGCCCCGAAACGAATCGAGGTCTTGGCGATCCTACGCCCGAACATCAGATCCGTCATCCCGTCGTCGCCGCGTTTTGTAATAATACTCATTTCTTTGAAGATGTACATTGAATCTCTCCGAGCAACAACGAAGATAACCGATAAGTATGAGAGAAACGGAATTAGCGAATCAATTGGAGCAGACCATAGGCGAGGTGATTCGCGGTCAGCAGGAAACGATACGAAAAGTCCTCGCCTGCATGTTTGCAGGTGGACACGTGTTGTTAGAGGACTTTCCCGGAACCGGAAAAACCACTCTAGCCAAAGCCCTTGCCAAAGCCATCAGCGGAGCCGAGTTCAAACGCGTCCAGTTCACGCCAGACCTCCTGCCTTCTGATATTCTCGGCGTTTCCGTGCTCGATCCGAAAACCCAGGAGTTCCGTTTCCACAAAGGCCCGGTGTTCACCGACATCCTCCTCGCGGACGAAATCAACCGCGCCTCCCCCCGCACCCAGAGTGCGTTGCTCGAAGCGATGGGTGAACGACAGGTCAGCATCGAGGGCGAGCGCTACGATCTCGATGGCTTGTTTTTCGTCATCGCTACCCAAAACCCCGTTGAGTTCCGCGGCACGTATCCACTTCCGGAAGCGCAGATGGATCGCTTCTCCATGCAATGCCAGCTTGGCTACGTAAGCGCCGATGAAGAAGCAAAAATCCTCCAAGACCAGGTAGAGTCCCATCCGGTCAACTCCATTAAACCGATGATCACACGCGAGCAGATCCTGGAAATTTCCGCTGCTGCTAGAAAAATCCGCTTCAGCGATGAACTCCGCCACTACGCGGTTTCGCTGGTTGGTGCCACCCGCAACATTGCTGAAGTCCAGCTCGCCGCCAGCCCGCGTGCTTCCTTGGCTTTGATGAAAATTTCCCAAGTCATCTCCCTGTTCGAAGGCCGTGAATTCGTGACTCCAGAAGTCATCCAAGCCGTCGCGCAAGATGTGATCGCACACCGTCTCGTGTTAGCTCCAGACTCCAAATACTCGGGAGTCAACGCCCGCCAGATCGTAGCCGACCTGATCCAAAACACTCCCGTCCCTGTCTAATGAGCCCAAGCGACGTATCGCTGCGTTTTCGTATTCTTCACTGGTTCTACTTTCGTGGAGCCAGAATGCAGTTCTGGCTTAGTCATCGCATTCGCCCCGCCGGAATCTGCGCCTTACTTGTTACTACAGTAGCCAGCTTCATGTGTGTTGGGCAACCCAGGGACTCCATCTTTCAACTGTTCTGCTTCAGCTTTGGTCTACTCGCCCTCACTCTCATCTGGACCATCCTCCGGCGCGCCAGAGTCTCTGCTGAAATCAAAGTGCCAAAATACGCCACGGTTGGAGAAGAATTGCGCTACTCCGTATTACTCAAACACACACACCGCAACAGCCTACGTGGATTACGCCTCCTTCAATCTCCTCCAGATCCCCGACCCAACCTCTTAGAATTCAGTCAAAACGCAGAGCCATGCGAAAACCAACGCAACGCCTACGACCGAGCCCTCGCCTTCTACCGCTGGCGCTGGTTAATATCACGCCACTGTAGCTTTACCTCTGACGAATCCGTTTCCTCATTCGATATAACTAGCGGAAAACCAACCACTGTCTCCCTCACTCTCACCGCTCATAAACGAGGTGTTTATCTCCTCGATAATTTACGCCTGCTCATGCCAGATCCGCTCGGTTTTTTCCAAAAGTGCAAACCGCTACAACCCTCACCCTCTCGCCTGATAGCCCTGCCGAAACGTTACGCTCTACCTCACCTAGAAATGCCGGGATCGTCGACGTTCCGCATCGGTGGCGAGGAAACCAGCAACGCCATCGGAACCTCCGGCGAATTCGTTGGCATTCGCGAATACCGACCCGGCGACTCACCACGCCAAATCCATTGGAAAAGCTGGGCTCACACCGGAAAGCCCATGGTCAAAGAACTCGAAGACACCTTTTATCCCCGCTACGCCTTGATTCTGGATACTTTTCCAGGATCAAGCGATCGTATGATTTTTGAGGAAATGATCTCCATCGCCTCATCCTTTATCACCGGCCTTGATAACAATGATGCCTTACTCGACCTCATGTTCATCGCGGAAACCGCCCACACGGTCACCGCCGGCCGCGGCTTCGAACGTGCCGAAAAACTTCTCGAAGTGCTCGCCGGAGTCCAAATCGAACCCAGCCCACGCTTCGACGTCCTGTCATCCACCGTCATCAAACACTGCGACCAAATCACTTCCTGTCTTCTCATCCTTAACGGCTGGGACGAGGAACGAGTGAATTTCGTCCGTAAACTCAGAAGCTGTGGTATCCTCAGCGTTCCCATCATTGTCGGAAATGGCGAACCACCCGCATCCATCCATGGCTATTGGATCGATTCCAACCATGTCGCCCGCGACCTGATGCGCCTGCCTTCACAACTTTCCGGCATCTAATTTCATCGCCCCATGACCAGCCAACACATCCAACCCCCTCCGAGATTACTCCTCGGCGGAGCACTCCTTTTTTGGGGCGCGATGTCTGGACAATCTCTGCTCGCCCTCATCCTCGCCCTGATCCTCGAAAGCCCGAACTGGATCCGCTCCCGCTGGAATTTCAACGACCAAGCCTGCCTCCGAGCTTGGTATCTCAGCCTTATTCTTACCGTTCTAGCTGCCATCCCTATCTGGCTCGATGGCAACCGTTTCACCGCCTTTCCCAGACTCCTCACCTGGCTCCCCATCCTCTTATTTCCAGTCCAATTTATCCAATCTTATGGTTTTGATAACTACCTAAACCTCAATAACTTCTATTTCTTCTCGCGGATTCAACGTAAAAGAAACGAAGAGCTTGGAATCAAGCAAGCGAACGTTCGTTTCAATTTCGGGAACATCTACTTTATCGCCATCATCGTCGCCGCCAGCCTAAGTCCTATTGCCCAACAAAAAACCTTCTTCATCGGTCTAATCATTCTTTCTGGATGGTTGATAATGGCACATGTCAGACGCCGCATTTTTGCGATGATTACCATATTGATTTTCGCTGCTGTAATCGGGTTAGGCGGGCAGATAGGTTTATCCAAACTCTACATTTGGGCCACCAATAAATACCAAGGTGATGGTGGAGTTCCCAGCTACAATCATACCCACAATAGAACCTTTATTGGAGCATTAGGCCGCATCAAGCAGTCCCCTGAAATGATGTGGAGAGTCATTCCAAAAGAGGGTCATAGGCCGCCTAGGTTAATCAAAACCACCTCCTACAATCGTTATAAAGGAGTAAACTGGGGGATCATTTATCCAAAATCTTTGGATGCGGAAGCAATAGATTTTCGCGCATTGGACTCTACTGACCTAGAGGTAGACAACTCGATTTACCTGCTGCGTGAGAACATGAACCGAGCGGATATCATCAAGCCCTTGCCCGAATTCGAAATTCGCGGTGCAATTGTTTATGGAGATCTCCTGCCCCTTCCAGGAGATACGTCAACCTTACAGGAGTTACAGCACGAAGGTATTGAAATCAACCTACTCGGCACCGTCCGCATCTACCCTCTAAAATCCATTATCCAAGGCAATGTCCGTTGGAATGACGAAATCACCACTGAGCCCCCACCATTTCCAGTAGAAGATCTCAGTATCGACGAATACGAAATTGAAGCTATCCATGAAGTCGCCGATGCACTTGGCCTAAAACAGCTCGCCACCACCAACGAGAAAATCCTACGCATCAAGAAATTTTTCGATACAGAGTTTGAATACAGTCGCTACCTAACCATAGGACGAGCTCACGCATCAAGAAAACGCCCAACACCCATCGAAACCTTCCTCACCACCAACAAAAGTGGCCATTGCGAATACTTCGCTACAGCTGCCACCTTACTCCTCAGATC
Organism: Akkermansiaceae bacterium; assembly: GCA_031422775.1. Lineage (GTDB taxonomy): Bacteria > Verrucomicrobiota > Verrucomicrobiia > Verrucomicrobiales > Akkermansiaceae > Luteolibacter. Next base: position 12,144 of record JANPMK010000064.1, read on the forward strand.
CGCTGACGTTCCCGCTCGTTATAGCATAGGTTTCTCGGTCATAGAAAAAAATGACAGCAAAGATGAATGGATCATCCGCGGAACCCATGCTCATGCCTGGACTCGTGTCTGGAATAAAGAACTCCGACAATGGGTCGACTTCGATCCCACGCCCAGTGGCTGGCTAACGGCAGAAACCCTTGCTACAAATCGATATCAATCATTTCTTGATAGCTTTCAGCGCTTCAAAGAAGATTTCTTTCTATGGCGAAACAAACCCGCAAACCGCCTCGGCGTCAACATCGCCATGTGGGGTTTGGTTACTATCTTTGTCCTCTACATCGCGATGCGCCTCAAGAAATCCCGTGTCGTAATTCATTCCAAAAAATCATCGCTAGCCTCAGATCAGCCAACTCTCAAGACTCCGCTACACCAACTCGAAAAAGCAGCCCTGAAAATCCTCGGCCCGCGCGACCTCGGTGAAACATGGATCACATGGTTGAGAAAACTCAAATCCAACCAAATTTCCGAAGCCGATCTCGAACACGCCTGCGAGCTCCACCAACAACTCCGCTTCGATCCTACCCCTCCCGACAACAGCACTCATCAAAAACTTACCGAAATCACCCATAAGCTCATCAAACAACTTACAAAATCCTAAAACTCCACCCACCACGTTCTTTCTTGGTCATTCAATCCCAATCGATATTCCTAAAATCCATGAATCATCATCTCCTCATCGCTGCCGTTGCTTTCATCCCACTCATGAGCCACGGCCAGAATCTATCAGACGCCGATCGTGAGGCGATTTTAAAGAAAATCGAAACGATGCAAGAACTAGCTGATTCTGCTGTTGATAAAAAATACCGAACCGCCATGAGCGTATTCAGTTCCGCAATGAGTGACCCAAACTCATCCTTGGAACTTTATTTGAAATGCGAGGAATTGCTCAACTTCGAAAAGAAAAACAAGAAAGCCGTCGATTTTCGCGATTGGAAGAAAAGCAATAACGACAAATTTACAGATACTTCATTTCGGTTAGCGCTTCAATATCAACTTCGTTGGAGCGTGTTATCCTTACAAGCCACCTCTGAAACCGCCGACCGTGAGAAGTTAGCTATCGAAGCCTCTAAAATCATGGACGCTATGGTGAGCGATGCCGACAAATTAGCGGGCCATCAGTCCATTTTAAATCAAAACGTCTTATCTTCTGTATTCGCCCAAGCCTACAATATCAACGGGATCGAAATCAAAAATTGGCCACTAGCTCCCGGTCAACTCGATCAAATCTATAACGATTTAATCCTCCCTCCCCTGCGTCGCTCAGATCGACTTACCGCTCTCACCGCCAGTTGGCAAAAACGCATTAACCAAGAGGGCGAATTAGTCCAACAATGGAAATCAGGAGGAAAATCAAAATCTGGCGATCCATCGCTAGAATATGAAAAATTTATCACCGAGACACTCCCTCAATTACGCTGGGATGCCGATGTAGACATCTTCAAAGCCGGCGATCAACGCGGTGCATCTATCAGAATGCTCAAACACATCGAAGACAACCTCAGTCATAAGTCTGCCCCAAAATGGATCCAAAGTTTCACCACCTTGGTTGATGATAAAAAAGAATCCCTGAAAAGCACACAGGAAGAATCACCTGATAAAAATTAATACAAAAAACCATGATCTCTAACTTAAATTCAGCTTTCATAGCATTTCTTGGCCCCATTGGCGGACCCGAAATAATCATGATATTAATCGTATTATTCCTACTGGCTATCCCTGTCGTCATCGCTCTCGCGGTCGTTCTCATTATAAATTCTCGAAGAAAAAATCCGCTACTTCCACAACCGCCACCAACTTCCAATCCCAACCAGGATCAAAGAACGTAGCGGCGATCTTCGGCTTGTCCCGCCTTAGCTTCCAGCGACGGCGAATCGCCGTCCTCTATCCATCCCGGGTATCACGAAAAACAGAGTTTCAAATCGAGTTCACTAATCCAGATCCCAACAGGGATCAAAGAACGTAGCCCGGGGTCAAGGAGCCACAGCGACGACCACCCCGGGTATCACGAAAAACAAATATCCGACCCCGGAGCGGGTCGCAGAAATGCGGAAAACATTCAACAACCGCCAACAAGCATCGAAAATCCCTAACCATCACCCATGACTGACCCGATAACCATCTACAAAAACTTCAACTATGTTGAAGGGACTATCTGGTTTCTCATCGCCCTCGGCCTGCCGTATTTCATCAAACCACTAGCAAAAGAAAAGAAGCTGGCAATCGGGATCGCGTCTCTGGGTTTCGTTGCCTTTGGCATTTCGGATTTTTTGGAAGCGACTCACCAAGGCGAAATTCCGTTAGGTTTATTAGTGTTTAAAATCGTCTGCGGCGCAGTGATTTTGAGTGGACGATTCACCTACGTCGGTTGGAAAGAGTTCAGACTAACCGATCGGTATTTCTTGTTTAGTTTGTTTTGCCTGATCGCGGTATTAGGGATCGTTGCCGTGCGGATGTATTTCGGAAAGATTCATGCGGACAATTCAGAACAACGAATCAGTCCTGAGCGCCGCTTGGAATGAAGATTTTCCCGACAGAAAAATTGGGGGCAGAAAAATAAGAGTTTCAAAGCGAGTTCACGAATCCAGATCCCAACCGGGATCAAAGACTATCGGCCACCCATCTGAGAATTTCTTATTTTTCTCCCCAAAATTTTCCTGTCGAAATCCCTTTAACCCCCGCCTTCGAAAGATCAATTTTAACGCCGCTTGACATACTTCAAGCCCCTCATTCCTATTTCCCCCCAACTCAATGCAACAAAGCTCACAGAAACTCGTGATTGTCGGTGGCGGCGTCATCGGCCTCAGCACTGCCTATTACGCTTTAAAAGAAGGCTATCAGGTCACTGTTCTGGATCGCGACAGTGCTGATGCGGGTAATTGCTCATCAGCCAACGCTGGAATGATCGTACCGAGCCATTTCATTCCGCTGGCTGCTCCGGGAGTGATTGGCAAAGGCCTGCGTTGGATGCTCGATAAAGAAAGTCCATTTTATGTTCGCCCTCGTTTATCGCTAGAACTTGCTCACTGGGGTTGGTTATTTTGCCAACATGCCAATCAGGAACACGTCGATGCTGTCAGGAAGATCCTGTGCGAACTGAATATGGAAAGCCGTCGTCTATTCCAAGAGCTTTCCCGCGAGGAAGATTTCGGCCTTCAATCCCGGGGCTTGCTCATGCTTTGCGAAAGCCAAAAGACTCTCGATGAAGAAGCAGAGGTTGCTGAACAAGCGCGCGAACTCGGCCTAGATGCGAAGTTGTTAGACGCAAAAGCCGTGGCGTCACTCGATCCTGGTATTAACATGAACATCGCAGGTGCCGTGCATTTTGCCGAAGACTGCCATCTCGATCCCGCGCGCTTTCTTGCGTCCTTGAAGCGGAGAATCGAGCAGATGGGCGGGAGGTTCATCCACAACTACCCGATTGATGAAATCACCTTCCACGGAGGTAACGTCAGTGCGGTTTCCGGACCTAACGGAACTCTTGAAGGTCATCAGTTCGTCATCGCCGGTGGTGCGTGGAGCCCGAGCTTGCTTAGGCAGATCGGACTGCGCTTGCCCATGCAATCCGGCAAAGGCTATTCACTCACACTTCCCAATCCAACGCAGTTGCCCCAACTCTGCTCAATCCTAGCGGAGGCAAAGGTCGCCGTGACCCCGATGGGCAACTCGCTGCGCTTCGCAGGCACCATGGAAGTCGGCGGACTCAGCACCGAGATCAATCCAGCACGCGTGCGCGGCATCATCAAGGCTGCCACACGTTATTTCCCCGATTTTAAAATCAGCGACTTCGATGGGATCAAACCATGGGTCGGACTGCGCCCCGTATCTCCAGATGGAATGCCTTATATAGGAAAAGCCCCGCGCGTGGACAACCTCGTGATCGCCACCGGCCATGCGATGATGGGACTGAGCCTCGCTCCCGTGACTGGTAAGCTAGTGACGGAAATTCTAACGAATCGTCGCTCATCCATGGCGCTCGGAGCTCTTGCAACGGATCGCTTTTCCTAATTTAATTTCTATTCACCTAACATGAAACTCATCGAGTCCCACACCATCGGCGAACCCACCCGCATCATCATTTCCGGTGGTCCGGATCTCGGCACGGGGCCGCTCTCTGAGCGCGCACGGTTGTTTCGTGAAAAGCACGATCACATTCGCCGCGCTGTCTGCCTTGAGCCTCGCGGCCACGAAGCGGTTGTTGGTGGACTCCTCTGCGAACCGCACGCAACCGACTGCGATTTCGGGATCATCTTTTTTAATAACGCCACCATGTTAGGTATGTGCATCCACGGCACCATCGGGTTGATGGTCACGCTCGCCCACCTCGGCCGCATCAAGCCGGGTGACAAATGCCGCATCGACACTCCGGTTGGCGTGGTCGATGCCAGCCTTCGAATCGATGGCAAAGTCACCGTCACCAATGTCCCCTGCTATCGTTTGAAAGCGGATGTCACTGTTGAGTTGCCCGGTTGGGGAACCATCCGTGGCGATGTCGCTTGGGGTGGCAACTGGTTTTTCCTAATCAATCAACAAGGCCCTGAAATTTCAGAGAAAAACATACCGGCTCTCTGTGCTTTTTCCTCACAAGTCTGCGAGGCACTCAAGCAAGCGGGAGTGACTGGCGATGATGGATCGGAAGTCGATCACGTTGAATTATTCGCACCGCCCACTGATCCGGCACATGCAGACAGCCGCAACTTCGTCCTGTGTTCGGGTGGCGCATACGATCGCTCGCCATGTGGCACAGGTTTCAGTGCAAAACTCGCTTGCCTCGCCGCCGATAGCAAACTTGCCCCAGGCGGGATTTGGCGTCAGGCGAGTATTCTGAATCAGGTTTTTGAGGGTCGCTATGAAAACCTTGAGGACGGCACAATTTTGCCGCACGTCACGGGTCGGGCTTGGGTCAATGGTGAGACCACCCTGCACTTTCAGGCAGATGATCCGTTTCGGTTTGGGCTGGTCTAAATTTGACGATGATTCTTCCCTCTTGCAATGCGGCGCGACGGGTATGATCCTTTGCCCATGCGTTACATCGAACCCCATGCCCACATGGTCAGCCGCACCACGGATGACTATGAGAAACTCGCTCTCGCTGGCTGCGAGGCGCTGTGTGAACCCGCATTCTGGGCAGGCTTTGATCGTTCATCCGCTGATGGCTTTTACGACTACTTTCGCCAGTTGACCGAATACGAACCGCGCCGCGCGGCACGTTTTGGCATCAAGCATTTCTGCTGGCTCTGTATCAACCCCAAAGAAGCCGATGATCCGGGTTTCGCGCGCGAAGTCATGGCGCTGATTCCGGATTTCATCAAAAAGGAAAACGTGCTCGGAATTGGTGAAATTGGCCTCAACAAAAACACCCGCAGCGAACTCCAAATTTTTGAAGAACACGTCCAGATCGCTCTCGATTACGATTTGCCGATTCTCATCCACACGCCTCACCTAGAGGATAAGTTGAAGGGCACGAAACTCATCATTGATTCACTCAACTCATTCTCAAAGCTGGATCACTCCAAAGTCATCATCGACCACGTCGAAGAACACACCGTGAAACACGTGATGGACGCCGGTTTCTGGGCAGGCATGACGCTTTATCCTGAAAGCAAATGCACCCCGAACCGTGCAATCGATATTCTCGAAACTTACGGAACCGATCGCATCTGGATGAACTCCGCCTGTGACTGGGGCGTCTCCGATCCCATGGCCGTGCCGAAATGCGCGCTCGAAATGAAACGCCGCAAACACACCGCCGCACAGATCGATAAGATCGTTTACGAAAATCCCCTGACCTTCCTCAGGCAGTCCCCTAGATTTAGTTTGTAAGGTAGAGCGATCTCGGCGATGCAGCCCCACCTCTAGCTCACTTCAGCAACGCCAAGATCGGTTGCGGATAGACTCCGAAAACCAAAGTCAGAATCGTTAGAGACGCGATGCAGATTTTGGAAATGATAGGCAGCGTGATTTTTGAATTGTCGTTCGGCTCGATCCACCACATCGCGCGGATGGTTTTGAAGTAGTAGTAAAAACCGGCAGCGGCGGCGACAACCGCAACACCGAGTGCAATCCAAAGTCCGGATTGTGCCGCGAGTGAGAACACGAAGAATTTCCCAATGAAACCTGCGGTGAGCGGCACACCAGCGAGAGCAGCGAGCAAGATGGTCAGCGCAAGTGCGAGCGCAGGATTGCGTTTTCCGAGACCATTGAAGTCAGCAATCGCTTCGCCATCACGATGGATGCGGACCTGAGCAACGATGAAAAACACGCCGAGGGTCATGATCAGATACGTCGCGAGGTAGAACGAAACTGCTTGGATCGAGGTCACGGATGTTTCCGATGTCGATGTCCAAGCAGCAAGAGCAAGGAGCAAAAATCCAGCATGCGCGATGGAAGAGTATGCGAGCAAACGCTTGAAGTTGGTTTGTGCGATGGCTGCCAAGTTTCCGAACAACAAGGTCGCACAAGCAAGGATGAGCAGGATCGTGAGAACTTGATTTCGCACCGGTGAGCTTTCAGCGAGGAACGGAGTAAGGAAACGGATCAGCAAAATGAAGCCAGCAGCTTTTGAACCAACCGAAAGGAAGGCAGTCGTCGGAGTTGGGGCGCCTTGATAGACATCGGGAATCCACATCTGCATTGGCACGGCACCGACTTTGAAACCGAGCGCAACCAAAACCAGCGCGATACCGAACAGCAAAGGAACCGTGTTCTGCATCTCGGCGAGTTTTTCCGGCATGAGATCAAGACGCATCGTGCCAGTCGCACCGTAAACCCATGCGATACCGTAAACGAGGAATCCTGTGCTGAGCGCGCCGAGGATGAGATACTTCACTCCGGCTTCGAGCGAACCGACATTGCGGCGCATGTAGGCAACCAAGATGTAGAACGTGATGGTCACCAATTCCAGAGCGACGAACGCACCTGCAAGATCTTTCGCAGAAGCCATCCACATCATTCCGGCGCAGGCAAAAATCGGTAAGGCATAATACTCGCCCGTTCCCTCTTCGGATTTTGGATTCTCGGTGAAACGCGCTAGGATTTTCCGGTAATCGATCGCCATCAACAACACGGCTGCGGTGGTGATGAGTGCGAAGATTTTGTAGAACTTCGCAAGCGCATCGAACTGATAGAAATTCCACAGAGGCCAATCCATCCAAGGCTTTAACGATTTGAGCTGGATCTCTATACCCCCATCGATAGTAACACCTCCTTTTAGAGGCCCGAGAGCAAAGCAAGTTGCCATCAAAACTCCAACAAGCCCGATAACCCCGATGAGCCCGACCCATGATTTATTTTTTGACGGAACAAATGCCTCGGCGAGCAAGATGATGAAGCCGAGGGTGACGGTGAGTGCTTCCAGGTAGTAGGCGGGCATTGCGTGAAACGTTGAATGTTAAAGTGGTTGAAATCCTTACTTGATGAAGAAGTTGAGAAGAAGGTTGGGATAGCAACCCACAGCAAGGAGAGAAAGAATAAGGAGCACAGCGGGAATATGATCGCACCATGTAAGATCGGCCGCGTTCATGGTGGCTTTCACTGGAGGACCTTGGAAAATTTTCCGGAAAGCACGGAGCATATAAACCGCGGAAATCACCACACCCCAGATCGCCAGAATACAAGCGATCTGCAAGGGTTCAAAGCCTTTAGCTGGGTCGTAATCGCGAAATGCGGAGAGAAAAACCATAACCTCGCCCGCGAAGTTAGCGAGACCGGGAAGTCCGATGGATGCCATCGCACCGATGCCGAAAACAAAAGCCAGCGCAGGAGCGGATTTTGCAAGTCCCCCGAGATCGGCGAAATCGAGTGAGCCGGTGCTGCGTTCGATGCGATCCGCCAACGCGAACTGCAGAGCGATCGAAATACCGTGTGCAAACATCAGCAACACCGCTGCAGGAAGCGCGATGTCGTTATCCTTATTCGCGATCAACGCCGCGATCGCAAGGAAAATATATCCCATGTGCATGACCGATGAACTTCCAAGCATCGTGTCCAAACGTTTTTGGGAAATGGTGACAAAGCCAACCCAAAGAATATTTCCTAACAGCAACACCAACAATGGAGTCAGCCAAACTTGCAGTCCTTCTGGAACCACAGGCAGCGCGACGCGTAACATCCCGTAGAGACCAAATTTTTTCAGCACACCCGCATGCAGCATCGCGGTTGGTGCTGGCGCACTTGCGTAGGCGGGAGCGGCCCATGAATGAAACGGGAACAAAGAAACCAACGTTCCGAAGCCGATGATCAACAAAGCAGCGATGCCTTTCTGCGCAGCGGGATCGATTTTTCCGGCTAGGTCTTTCATTGCCACCAGATCAAAGGTTCCGGTAAGCGAAGCGAGCCAAACCAAACCAGCTAACAACACCAGCGAACCAAGGCCGAGATAGATGGTGATTTTCCAAGCAATCCCACGGCGATCACCCCGACCCAGAATCCCTATCATCAGGAAGGTTGGGATCAATGCCATTTCATGAAAGGCGTAGAAGAAAAATAAATCTTTGGAAGCGAAGGCACCAATCGCGCCCGCTGCGATCAGCAATGAAGAACCGTAGTAAAGTTTCTCAGAGCCTTCGGGAGCTTTGCTCGTATGTACCGCCGCGAAGGTGACGATGACGGAAAGCAGCACCATGATCAAACTCATCGCATCGATGTAACCAAAGCTGAGATTCAATGCGGGCTTTTCGAGAACCGTGATTGAGAAATTCCAAACATCTTCCTTCCAACAAAACACCGAACCCAAACCGATAATGAGGTTGATGGCGGAGGCACCTAGCGCAGTTCGGCGCGCGGGGGCACCGAGAAGAATCGCGATGAAAGCCAGGATCGGTAGGGCAACAAGAAGGGTGAGCATATAGGAAATGGGAAAGTCTTGCGGAAGGTCCATTTCCGCACGGCGAATACAGCGAAGTTGGGGCTGCCCGAAAAGGGCAAAATGGGTAATTTTACAAGGAATTCACGCCAACTCGACGGGATAGGGAGATTTCCGGCGCTCAAAGATGAAATCGTGTGGCAGAAAACAGCTTTTTAGACCAATTACCAGTGAGGACTACTTACTTTTTTCCTTCACGGCTAGATCCACCAGCTCAAGAAAATCGTAGCGATCGGCGACCAAGCTCTCAGCAGCAACTTCTCGGGCAAGGCCGAGAATGAGAGAGTCATCGATGATTCCGGGTTTTTCTTCACGGAGCCAGAGTCCGAAACCACAGACAAAAGAGGCAAACTGGCTATCAGAGGATACTTCATTTTCTGGATCGCGGACCAATTCGACAGCGGGAGCAACCTCTCCATCAATCGTCCAGACCAATTTGCCGAGCGCATGACTTTTCGTCTCCACAAACAGCGCCACAAACGTTTCCTGTCCAGCCGACAATTGCTCAAGCATGGACTTACGCTCACGATCGTTTTTCTCAAGTTCGTAACCTAAGATGCGACTTGAAATAACAGAGTTCTCATTCCTTTGAAACTCAACCGAGAGCCTCGAACTCCTATCATGAGCTCCACGAATTTTCACAAAAACTAAACATCCCGATGGACTCCATGGACATTTGATCACTTCCGCACCCAGCGAGTTCCCCTTCCATAGCGAAACAGAACCTTTTGCATCTAGTGAAAACGAATTGAGCATTTCCTCAATTCTCACGTCCTGCCTGTTTGGCAATTTTCCATTTTCACGGATGGATTTAGTGATTTGAGCTAAACTCATTTTGCCCGTGGAAATCGGAAGCTTAATATTTTTCGTGCTTCGCTCTGCACTTTCTATAGCAAAAAATTTTTCAATCTCATCCTTATTTAAACCATATCCAGCAGTTTCATAGGAAGTTTCAGTATAGAATACGGGGATTAGTTTTACAATAACCATCGCGACAGCCACCACCACAGCAGCAGCAAGCGGCAAAGTCCAAACATGAAACACTTTCCTCGGCGGGCTAATGCTCACCGTTTCTTCATGCTCGGTGTTATTATTGTTAGAATTTTTCACTTATACGAATCATCTGATGAAATAACTCAAATGCTCCAACTCCAATGCCAGATCGACATTGTTGACCGTCACATCAGCTGGAACCTCAAGCATGATGGGCGAAAAGTTTAAAATTCCCTGAATTCCACAGGCAACCAGTCGATTGACCACCTCTTGAGCGAAACCGATCGGCACACATAAAATCACCAATTTGACATGATTTTTGACGATAAACGCCTCCATTTCTGAAACATGAAGCACTGGAATTTTCAGCTCCCGCGCCCGGGCATCCTCAGGTTTAGCATCGAATGCCGCGACTACCTCGAAGCCTTCTTTCTGGAATCCCTGATAGCGCAGCAAGGCAGAGCCTAAATTTCCCGCACCGACCAAGATGACCGGCTGCAGTTGTTCGCGGCCCAGAGCCTCACGGATCGTGGTGATCAAACCAGAGACTGGATAGCCAAGTCCACGTGTGCCGATTTGTCCGATGTAACCGAGATCCCGCCTGAGTTGCGCGGGCTTCACTCCTGCCGCCTTCGCGAGCGTGATCGAGCTAACCGTTTTCTGGCCGCTGTCGCTCAGCTTTTGCAAACAACGATGATAGATCGAAAGCCGATAAATCGCCTTTTTTGGAATATCCACTTTCTCGCTTCTTTCCGTTTCAGAATCCACAAATTGATAACATCACAGATTTTCAGGTTGTTGCAACAACGCAGCGACCCGATTCAACAACATTCCAGCGCCGCCTCCATCGACCACGCGGTGATCGAAGGTCAGTAATAACTCGGCTTCGGTCGCAGGAAGAAACGCCTCCACTTGCTCGCTCCAGACCGGCTTTTTCCGACCGGCGCCAATCCCGAGAATCAGGGTTTCATTGGGCAGGGGAATAGGCGTTCCAGTCGTTAGACCGAAGGTTCCGAAATTTGTGACCGTTGCGATACCGCCGCGTGAATCGGCTTCGGTTAAACGGCGACGACGCGCACGATCCACCAAATCATCATATTCAGCAACCAGCTCGGAGAGGGTTTTCTGATCCACTTTTCGCATCGCAGGAACGACCACTCCGTCTTCCACCTGCACCGCGACGCCGATATCAAATGAACGTGGGTGAACCACTTTTTCACCGATCAAGTAACCAGCTGTCATCGGTTGCTCTTTCAGCGCGATGGCGAATGCTCTTAATAAATAAAGTGTCAAACCGGGTTTCTTTACCTGCTCACGACGATGTTGCAGCAAACGATCTAACAATACTGGAAGTCCAACCGTCGCAAGCGGACGTGTCCAACTCCGACGCATTGCATCGGCGACAGCGAGACGCATCGGCGATGCTGGGGCGCTCGGCCAGGCTTCGAGATAATCCAAAAATCTTTCCAAATCCTCGACGGTGACTCGTCCGCCTGCGCCCGTTCCTGCAATCGCTGAAATATCCGCTTCGCGCAGACCCATGTCGTTCATGCGAGCACGCATTCTTGGTGAAATATAATGAGCGCCCATCACTCCAGTCGGCACAGGCAAACCTTTGACCGTCGGAACGATGCTCGGATCTTCTTCATACGAATCTCCGTCCAACGCAAAGTGTAGGTTTTCTTCGCCGCTTTTCGTTTCTTGCGGCTGGCTCTGATTTTTTGCCTCCAAAGTTTCGAGCGTGTCCACTCCGGTTCGAGTAACCTCTTCTTCGGTCACCTCTAACAGGCCGAGCAATGAGCCCACCGAATAAGAAACACCTTCCACCGCACGAATATCTGAAACCACTCCGTTACAAAGCGTGGTAATTCCCATCGTCGCCTTGTTCGTTTCCACCTCGATGATTTCTTGGTCTGTCTTCACCTCGTCGCCGACTTTAACATCGAGTCGGATAACCGTTGCCTCGGCGATGGACTCTCCGAGCTGTGGCATGAGTATGGGAACGATTGGCATGGCAGTTACTAAAAGGATAAGAGTTTACGAAGCGCTTCGGAAATCGACTCCGGAGTCGGGCGATGCGCCGCCCAAAGTTTTGGATGATAAGGCACTGGCGTATCGCGGGAATTGAGCCGCTGTGGTGGAGCATCTAATAGATGAAAACCTTCTTCGGTCACACGTGAAACCACTTCCGCTGTGACGCCACCCCATGGGAAGGCCTCACCAACCGCAAGCAAGCGACCCGTCCGCGCGACCGATGCCAGAACGGTATCGATGTCTAACGGCTTCACCGAGCGAAGATCGACCACTTCAATTTCCCAACCATCCTGTTGCAAACGATCCGCAGCGCGGACTGCCTCGTGCACCATCGCGCTGTAAGTCACCACCGTCGCATGTTTACCGGGCCTCGCGATACGGGCTTGGCCGATGGGTAGATGCTCACCTTTGATCGATTTTGCCTTCAACCAGCGATACAAAAACTTGTGCTCACAATAGATCACCGGATCGTCCATTTTCACGGCATCGATCAACATGTGATAAGCATCGGAAACAGTGGCGGGAGTGACCACGACCAAGCCGGGATACTGCGCATACAAGCCTTCCATGCTCTGACTGTGAAACGGCCCGGAACCTGGAGTTCCACCCGAAGGAAGCCGAACTGTTAGAGGAATCGGCATTCCGGTGCGGTAGTAATGCGTCGCTGCTTGGTTAACGATCTGGTTGAACGCGATCGACGAGAAATCCGCAAACTGCATTTCAATAATCGGCCTCATGCCTTCGATGGCCGCGCCGACGGCGAGACCGATCATCGCATCTTCCGAGATCGGACTGTCAAAAACCCGATTCGGGTAAGCTTCAGCCAAGCCTTTGGTCGCTTTAAACGCGCCGCCGAAACTAGCGATGTCCTGTCCGTAGAGAAACACTCGATCATCCTCACGGAGGAGATCCTCCTGAGCTTCGCGGATCGCATCAATATAGGTTACACTCACGATGGAATATAGGGAAAGGTTGTGGAAAGGGCGGACCAATTTTCCAGATAAGGATCCGGCAGAGCTTCTTGCTGCGCTTGCGCAACGGCTCGTTGAACTTCTTCAGAAAACTCCTCACGCCATGCTTCGATTTCAGCTTGGCTGGCATATCCGCCTTGGACCAACTGCTCGATGGCGATCTCGATGCAATCACGGCCATAATATCCAGTGCGGGTAGAATCGGGAACATAAGCACCATCATCGTGCTCACCATGTCCGGACAAACGCAGCAAATGCGCCACCACCATTTGCGGGCCTTTTCCGAGACGTGCTTGTTTCACTGCCTCGCCGATTACCGAGGCGCATGCCATGAGATCCGTGCCATCGACGGAGTATCCGCCCACGCCGTATCCCCTCGCCCGCTCAACCAGATCACCGCAGGCGAATTGGCGATTGTTAGGAGTCGAGTAAGCAAATTGATTATTCGCAATCACCACCACCATCGGAAGTTTTTCCACCGCTGCCATGTTTAGACCTTCGTGAAATGCTCCAGTCGATGTCGCACCGTCGCCGACACAGGTTGCGCCGACGCAGCCGTCCAAAGTTCCTTTGAGCCGCTTCGCGAAAAGTATGCCTGCAATCAGCGGCACCTGCGCACCGAGATGAGAAATCATCGCCGGCATACCTTTGTCAGGCCGACCCCGGTGGATGTTTCCATCCCGCCCTTTCATCGGCCCCTCGACCGATCCGAGATAGGTCCGCGTGCAATCAATCAAAGGCTCACCAAAAGCCGTCCGGCCCGCCTGATCTCGGATCAACGGTGCGAAACAATCTTTCCCCTGGATTAGGGCCGTTCCCAAACAACCGCTGACCGCCTCTTGGCCTTTTCCGAGATACACCCCGCCGACGATTTTTCCCGCCTTATATAGGCTGGAGAGCTTATTTTCCAAGATCCTAGCTTTGAGCATCGATTGGAAGGCTTTGCGCAAAAAATCACCATCGAGAGAAATCATTGCTTCAAAAGGTTTTGTTTCCGCATCAGGCACGCGTGAGACTAAACCGACTCTTCCGAATCGTGCAACCGCTTTCCTTTTGGGATTCTTCATCCGCATTTAGCCTGTGTCAGGCGACAAGTCAGTGCGGGGCTAGCTGATCGTGGAACCGGACGAGTTCATCGGTATAGATTTTAGCTCCCTCCTCGGAGAGGTGGGCCTTGTCAAAGAAGTAATCCGGGTTCGAATATTCCGGCCTATTTTCATCATACATAAAGACCGTGCCGTATCCATCTATCAGTTGCTCAAGTCTCGGTATGAAGCCTGTGGTGACTTTTCTAAAGTTGGGCGGAATGGCGATGATGAGACGGATATCGTTTTTTCTGCAGAGATCCGTGAAGGCATTGAACGCCTCAAGCTTATAGTCCAGTTCACCCACGGATGAATAGGTGGAAATGTTTGGATTGTATTTCCTGTCGAATGTCGCCTTCTGGCGGAAAATTGGCATCGAGCCGCACGGCAGAATCTTATAGTTGCCGCTTAACTGGTGCTTCCCAAACTTGAAATTCGATTGATTCAACTGGCTCAGCACCAAGAACTCACTGATGATCGGTTTCATTTTCCCGCGCCTCACCATTTCATCCCTCACTTCTTTATAGCAGACGAGGGGATACAACCTGTCGAAGCGAAACTTGAGGCTTTTGCTAGAGGAGAGCTCGTCGCTGTCATCCACCACGAGGATCACGGTTTTCGGCTTCTGGTTGCCCTTGGTCTCAAGGGTTTGGCGCAGCACGTATTCATGGAAAGTGATGTCCGATCCCGGATACGCAAGATTGTATGCCGAAGGACCCCCAGAGTCAGCGAACCGCTGAGCGATCACGCATTGCGCCCCACGTGAGGATCCAAAGACCAGCACGTCAGCCCTGATCTGTCCTTCGAGGACTCGTTCCAACCGTCGATCGACTTCGCGTGCAGGCGATGTGTTTCGGATGACGATGAATGCCTTGTCAAACAGCAGGAAGAATGCCGTGAACATCGCCAATCTGATTAGGAACCTCTTCATAACTTAAAATTGGAAATAGATAAAGTGCTGCTCCACGCCGGAAAGCACCAAGATGCAGGCAATCAGCATAGCATAGAACAACCATCTCAGAGGCGTGTACCACTTGGTCCCGAATGCCTCCAGCGCGTATTGGCTTTCACGGCCGAGCCATTCGACGATCATGCAGAATGCGATGAAGAAAATCGTGAGGTAAGCCGACCCTTGCAAGCGAGGGGATTCAAACAGGCTGACATTGAAGATCCCCTTGATGGTGTTGACCGCATGGTCCATGTCGTTGGCTCGGAAGAAAATCCAGCCGAAGACGGTCATCAGAAATGTCGAAGTCATCGCGAGCACTTCGCGGATGGATGGCCAGGTCTTTCCTTGGGCAACAATTTCTAGGTGGTTGCGATTCCGATTCAGGAGCATCAGCGGGATGAAGTAGAACGCGTTGAGCGCGCCCCAGACGAGGAAAGTCCAGTTGGCACCGTGCCAAAAACCGCTGACTAGGAAGATGATAAAGGTATTCCTGATCTTCATGGCGGTGCCGCCCTTGCTTCCACCCAGCGGAATGTAGAGGTAATCGCGAAACCAAGTGGTGAGTGAGATATGCCATCTCCTCCAGAATTCAGCGATGTCACGTGAGAAATACGGAAAGGCAAAATTCCTCAACAACTCGATGCCAAACAACCGTGAGGTGCCCAGTGCGATATCGGAATACCCGGAAAAGTCGCAATAGATCTGGAACGTGAAAAAGATGGCTCCCATGAACAGAGCGCTACCGGGATAAACCGTACCAGCGGCAGAGCCGTTGAAATAAAGATTCGCCCATTCAGCGCAACCGTCGGCCACGACGACCTTTTTGAACAAGCCCCAAAGGATCTGACGCAGGCCATCCACAGACTTCGAGTAATCGAAAACCCGCTCGCGTTTCAATTGCGGCAGAAGGTGGGTGGCACGCTCGATTGGGCCCGCCACTAACAGAGGAAAATAAGCGACGAAAAGCCCGAAATTCACGATGTTTCGCTCACTGCGTATCCTACCGTAATAAATATCGATCACATAGGAGATCACATGGAAGGTGTAGAAGGAAATGCCTACGGGTAGAATGACGTTAAGCGTCCATGAGCTTGGATCAACATTCAAACCCTGGCGGCTCAGCAGCTCCGCGAACGATTCGATGAAGAAGTTGTAGTACTTAAACAAACCGAGAAATCCAACGTTGAGAACCATGCTCAACCAGAACCAGAAGCGTCGAGTCGGACGGGTCGTGGATTTTTCGATCAGAAGCCCTGTGCCGTAACCCACAAGGATCGAAAATGAGAGCAGGAACAGAAACTTCCAATTCCAGCATCCATAGAAGTAGAGGCTAGCGGCCAGCAGGAGAAAGTTCTGATAGGCGGAGTTCTTTTTTGCGACAAACCAATAAAGAAAAAAGATCAGCGGCAAGAAGAGCGCGAATTCCAGTGAGTTGAAAATCATGGTTGGGATAGCAGTCGAATGCTAATTGCCAATAAGAGAGCCATCAGCCTTTATTACAAGTTTTCTGTCACCATGAATGATTTCCGCATCAGGCACGCGTAAGACTAGACCGACTCTTCCGAATCGTGCAACCGCTTTCCTTTTGGGATTCTTCTATCACTCCCGAGGCTTAATCAAATGCTAGGAATTTGCTTTTTCACCTAGCGTGGAGATTGCACCTAAGGGCCGGTGTGTGGAAGGGGAAAAAGCGTTGGATCCTGCTATCTCAATAATTCCCATCGGGCATGGGTATGGGGACTTTGATTTTTTGACCCGGTATAAAGTCGTCGCGTTTGCTCATGCCATTGACCTTGCGCAACAGCGATTCCGATATTCCGTATCTGTTGGCGATCGATGTCACGGTTTGCCCCTCGGTTACGGCCTGACGTGAAACCCAATAGTTTTTATGGTCGATGACTGCCATGAATGAATCCTCGTAGTCGACCGTGATCTTGTATCTCAAGTTATAAGCATCTGCTACAAGCGGCGAATTCTGAAGGATCGATTTTCCGCTCATGATCCTCGATTCGATAGCATATGTGGAGTTGTCGTATTTGAGGGGGATCATCCATTCCGACCATTGGTTGAGTGTGCGCTGATGGAGATGCCGCTGGTTTCGTCGATGTCATATACAAATTCCTCCGCAATTTTGCCGTCTTTGAAACTCGATGTTCGAGATGACATACCGTTTTTGTAGATGTGGGTTAGTTTAACGCTTTGACTGACGCTGATCGTGAATGCTTCAGTCGGCTTAGCCTCGATATGCAGAGTGTATTGTGGCGGATTCTTACTGTAGTTGCCGCAGCTTGATGAAACGATGCTGAGGATGAGGATGAGGGCGTGTTTCATGGGTTGATGTCGGTGCGAAGGCATGGAGGATGTAAACCAAATAAATGAAAGAATAGATAGTGCGTCCCCTTGCATCGACGTCTTGCTGGTGAGGTTCGTTAGTTGTAAATCAAGAAGCAGCCGCCAAAGGCGATGGTACCATTGACGATAAGGATGAGAATACCCCAGCCGAGTAGACGCCACCAATTGCGGGAATCGGCGCAACACCATTTTTCGAAAAAGAAGCCGAGGACGAAGCAAAGCACTGCGGCGAGCCCGATTGTGAGTAGTGCGATTTCAATGGTCGGCTCCAATTCGCCCGGCTTATTGAGCGCGTTTGCACCGAAATCCCCAGCGACCGGCGCGGCCAGTGTCATCAACGACGGCATCAGCAACAACATCCACTTCCAAAACGGCAACGCATTCGGCTGTGCTGGCTTTGGTTCATTCTCAGACATAAATGTTAGGCACTTTCACCTAGCGAGTAGGATACATTGAAGGGCCGGTCTGGGAAGGGGAAAAGAGAAAACGGATTACCGCCCTCAATGACGAAACTTTCGCCCCTGCGAAGCGAGGTCTGGCCTCAAAAGATCGCAGCCGCGTTTCCGGAGACTGCCCAAAATTCTAACGTTTTAGGATGTACAGCTTGTTGAGAGGCAATCCGATGTTTTGACTTAGGATTGCTTCTTCAACCATTTCGAGAAGCGATCTATCGGAAAATAGACGGGTGTCACCCATCAAAATGCATGGGAATTCAAAATCAAGAATCGTTCCGGTCCAGCCTTTGATCGGTCGACTCATGACGGCGTCAATATCTTCGCTGGGTTCATTTTTCGTGATCCAGTCCACCATGTCCAAATAGGCGCGAGAGTGATAGGTGGTACAGCTCGTCATGCATTGTTTGGTGACGGGATCGATCGCGAAACCTTTGACCAGATTGCCGCCTGATTCTCCCCTGCTAAGCCCTTTTCCTTCAACGAATTTCACATTGGTCGCAGTGCGCCATGCGTGTTCGATCTCCTTCCATCCGGCGGGTGTACTGGCAAGTTCAACAAGCCTTTGGTATTCGGTTCTGATGTTATTCATGGATGCTAGGAATTTGCTTTTTCACCTAGCGCGGAGGATACACTGAAGATCCGGTCTGTGAAGGGGAAAAGGAGAAGAGAAAGCCGAAGGTCTGAATGTCCAAAGTCGAAGGTCGCCAGAAAATCGCGACTACAACCACTAAAATTTTCTTCGCTACGATCCCCCAGCCCGTTGGACGCAACTCCCTCGCCCCGCTTAGGCACTCTTATTTTGTCTTGAAAAAAAACCTGCACCGTTTCCAGGGCAGGCTTGGTTTGGGATGGAATTGAATCAATCCGAAATCCTTCAGACTTCCGAGCTCTCAGTGTCGTCGAACTCGTCTTCGCTGATGAAGCCGTCGTCGCTGGTGTCAGTCTCTTCGAACTTGCGAATGGTGTTCTCCATTTTGACCATGGGTGAAACGAGGTAGCCGAACTCAATTGGGTCGAGTTTGCCGTCGCCATCGAAATCAGCAAGCTCGAAGCGGGAAAGTTTGGATTTCTCCTTCTTTTTCCCCACTACGTAAGCATCCCACTCGGCGAGAGTGACGAGACCATCGGGAATTGACGCACCGACGATAGGTTCGCCAGAAGTCGGATCGACAGCTGGCTCGCTGGTTTCCGGATCAAGAACAACCTCGAAAGCTCCGGAAGTATCGATGGGCAGGAAGCGTCTGCGGATTTCGACAAGCGGTGTGCCGCGACCTTGGGTCTTGGCGAATTCAAAAATGGTGAGAAAACCGTCGCCATCGTCCGCTTGGGCAAAAGCAAGTTGATGCTTCGGTGGTTTGGGTTTTTTATCTTTTTTAACTTTTTCTACTTTTTCCTTTTTATCGACTTTCGGAGCCGCTTGGACAGCTCCAGCAAATGCAATGAGAAAGACAGGAAGTAAGCTAGTAAGGGTTTTTAATTTCATAATACTTCACAGTAACTAATTTTTAGAGACTGTCAATGAAGCTCGTTTCTAGATTTAGATTATCTGTCCCTTAGAACGGAGGTCGCCAGAAAAGTGTTTCTACAAACAATGAAAAGCCATCATCGCGACTCACTCTTCACTCCCCGCTCTTTACCTCAGCACGTTTCCTAAGAATCGGTTCAAGACCCGCGGCGATCGCCTGCGCGCAGGCTTTCTCAGAGGCGCGTTTGAGTGCGGCGGTCATGCCGTCGAGCCATTCTTGATGACTCTGAGCCTTCTCGCGTCCTCAGAAGATTGATTTTGGTATGGAACGGGATCTTCCATGAGATTTGGGGGTGATTGCTGATTAACCACCGATCAAATCTTTGACCGCGTCTTTCTCTTCTTTCAACTCGTTGATGGTTGCATCGATCTTGCCTTGGGAAAACGCGCTGACAGGTACGCCTTGAACCACTTCCCATGTTCCATCGGCTTTGGTGCGGATCGGCATGGAGGCCATGAGGCCTTTTTCGATTCCGTAGGAGCCGTCGGAGCAGATTGCGACGGAATGCCAGTCGCCGGCTGGCGTTGGGGTGATTAAACTTCTCACGGTATCCATCGCCGCATTTGCAGCGGAAGCTGCGGAAGATGCACCACGTGCCGCGATGATTGCTGCGCCGCGTTGTTGAACGGTTTTGATGAACTCGCCCTCAAGCCATGCTTGATCGGTGATCACTTCGGTCACTGGCTTGCCTTGGATTTTTGCGTTGGTGAAATCGGGGTATTGGGTGGCGGAGTGATTTCCCCAAATGCAGAGATTGGTCACATCCGAGCAATGCACACCGGCTTTCGCCGCAAGTTGGCTCTTCGCACGATTTTCATCCAAACGTGTCATGGCAAAGAAACGATCATTCGGGATGCCCGCTGCGTTATTCATCGCGATCAAGGCGTTGGTGTTGCATGGATTACCCACGACTAAAACTCGGATATCTTTCGCTGCCGAACGAGCGATGGCTTGGCCCTGGCCCGTGAAAATCTTGCCGTTGATGCCAAGCAAATCGGCACGCTCCATCCCCGCCTTACGCGGCACCGAGCCAATCAACAACGCCCAGTTTGCATTTTTGAAACCTTCATCCAGATCCGTGGTCGCAACCACTTCTTTTAACAATGGAAACGCACAATCCTCCAACTCCATCACCACACCTTTAAGCGCAGGTAAACCCGGCTCGATCTCGATCAAACGGAGATTCACTGGCTGGTCTTCACCGAAGACAAATCCAGATGCGATGCGGAAAAGAATCGCATAACCAATTTGGCCTGCGGCTCCAGTGATGGAAACGGTGATAGGTGCTTTCATAAGGTAAAAATTAACAGGCGGCGATGCTAAGCACCCCCTCTTTCCACTGGCTAGTCCAATATGAGAAAATTCCGTGGCAAATTTGCCATGGGCTTCCCCTCACTCCACCACTCTAACATCCTCCCCAGCCAGCCAAGTCCGGATCACTTTTGGATCTGCGGTAAAACGACCCAGCATTCTCCAATTCGACCATTTAATAGCCGCCGCCTGATCGCGCGCTTCCTCAACCACTCCGGCTTTATCAATCCCAGACGAATGCAGAAACTTCATATCACCGCTCCGTTCGACTAAAACAAAGCCCACATGCGTATCCAACCCCATCAGATAAATCCCGGGCTCCATGGTTTCCAACCAATCGGCGTATGTATCGTATTTCTCTCCAACTCGTAACTGGCAGTTTTCCTCATTGGTAAACGTATGTAAAATATTCGCGGAAGGTTGCTGAGCAAGCTTGTAGCGATTCACTCTGAAACCCGCGTCGCGGATCAGGGTCGAGACATAATATCCGCAGGCAATCTTTCCTTTTCCCGGTCGCTCCGCTATACCGTTGAAATCATATCCCGTCCCGCGCCAGCAACGCATCATTTCCGGCAAGATCAGTTCCAAAATGACCCGAGCATCGTGCTCAACCGCCGCTTTCTGCTCGGGGCTGCGTGCCTTCCGATACTGAATCACCAAATCTTCCCGCCAGCGTTTTAACTCACTTTCCAAAACCTCATACCTCTCCAAATCTGGCACCGGCTTTTCCTTCTTGGTTATGTAACCTCGAACCCCACCCAACGACTCGGTATGCCATAGCCACCATCCACCTCCCACCAGGGAAAGGAGCAGCAAAACACCGAGCGTCCATTTCGAAAACCGTATCACTCTCCCATCCTCAATAAAAATCTCATCACTTCAACCCTTGAAAACAGTGGCAAGAGGCCAAGATCGGCAGCCTGGCGGCAAAGAACTCCTTGCTAAACGCACAATCTCCCCTACGTTGCCGCCCGAGCAGGAGTCCCCTTATCTCCGATGTCCGCATCCGGCACCCTATTTCTCCAATCATTCGTTTTTCCTCGTGAAACTCGAATTTTGAGGGCTAGCCAGGAAATCCGGGACCTCCTCGCTTACGGATGGCGGCGCAGATTGCCCGTGATCGATCCTTTCAAGTCCTCTTCCGCAAAGGTTGCGGAGGCTTGTCCCAGCACCAAAAAGCTGGCGATCGATCACTACAGCAATTGCGCGCAGGTCCGTTCCTGCATCGCCGGGGATACAAACCACCCGACGCGCCGGGCCGTCCGTAAAACACTGACCCATGCGAAACC
>JANPMK010000065.1:0-42629 GCA_031422775.1 Akkermansiaceae bacterium
TTCCACCGTCATCGTTGAAGGTGGCGGCACTTCCGAAGCCATCACCGGCCGCGTGAACCAAATCCGTCGTCAAATCGAAGAAACCACCAGCGATTACGATTCCGAGAAACTCCAAGAGCGTCTCGCCAAACTCGCAGGTGGTGTTGCCGTCATCAACGTAGGCGCAGCAACCGAAACCGAGATGAAAGAGAAAAAAATGCGCGTCGAAGACGCCCTTCACGCCACTCGCGCAGCAGTGGAAGAAGGCATCGTCCCAGGCGGTGGCACAGCTCTCATCCGCGCTCAAGCAGCTCTCGGCGATCTCGGCCTCACAGGTGACGAACTAACCGGCGCAGGCATCGTTGCTCGTGCCGTCGAAGCTCCGCTTCGCCAGCTCGTCGCTAACGCCGGCCGCGAAGGCGCGCTCGTCGTCGAAAAAGTCAAAAACGGCAAAGGTGGCGAAGGCTACAACGTCGCAACCGACAAATTTGAAGACCTCATCAAATCCGGTGTGGTTGACCCAACCAAAGTCACCCGCTCCGCTCTGCAAAACGCAGCTTCCATCGCTGGCCTCCTGCTCACCACCGAAGCCCTCATCACCGACCTTCCAGAAAAGGAAGCAGCCGGTGCAGGTGGCCACGGCCATGACCACGGCGGCATGGGCGGCATGATGTAATCCAAGGAGGGGCTGCATTCTGCTGCCCTTTCCCAAAACTCCCAAGCCGGGCACCCCGATCCATCGGGGCTGCCCGGCTTTTTCTTTGTCAAAAACCTTCGACCTTTCCCCTGCATCGTTCAAACTAGCCCACATGAAACTCTTCGATCAAGTTCGCCAGATCACCCTTATCGAGCAAATCAGCTCCATCCTCTCATGGGATCAGGAAACGTATCTCCCTTCAAATTCCGCCGAATACCGCTCCAAACAACTCTCCTATCTCGCCGCCCACGCCCACGAACTTTCCACTTCCAAATCCTACCTCGCCGCCCTCGCACAAGCCGAAGCCGAGAACCCAGAAAAAGATCCAACCTACTGCGCAAACCTCCGCGAGCTTCGCCGTAAATCCGATCGCGCCGAAAAAATTCCCACCGAACTCGTCGCCCGCGAGTCTTCCATCGAATCCGCCGCCCACCACGCATGGATCGATGCACGCAAGCAATCCGACTTCTCAATTTTCGCCCCTCACCTCCAAAACCTCGTCGATATCGCCCTGCAAAAAGCCGATCTCTGGGGCTACTCCGACGAACCTTACAGCGCTCTGTTAGAAGGTTACGAGCGGAAAACTTCCACCCAAAACATCGCCGGTCTTTTTGATGATTTACGCGATAAACTCGCACCTATCTCTGCCGCTGCTGTCGAGAAATCCAAATCCTTAAAACCTTCCCTACCTCCCGGAATGTATCCGATGCGAGCCCAACAAGATTTTAACGCACTCGTCGCTGCTGAAATCGGTTTCGATTTCCACGCCGGACGCATCGACACAACCACCCACCCATTCTGCACCACCCTCGGCCCGCAGGACATCCGCATCACCACCCGCTACGACCTCAACGATTTCACATCATCCCTCTTCGGCATCATGCACGAAGTCGGCCACGGCCTCTACGAACAAGGACTCCCTCACGATGACTTCGGCCTACCCTCCGGCTCCGCCGTCTCACTCGGCATCCACGAGTCCCAATCCCGCCTCTGGGAAAATCAGGTCGGCCGTTCAGCAGCGTTCTGGGAAAAATTCTATCCCTTCGCCAAACAATACTTCCCTCAACTCGAAGATTTTCCGTTAGAAAATTTCCTCCATTACATCAATCGCGCAGAACTCTCTGAAATACGCGTCGAGGCCGATGAAGCAACCTACGATCTACACATCATCCTGCGTTTCCAAATCGAACGCATGCTCCTCAAAAAGGAAATTGCCATCGCAGAGGTCCCTGCAACATGGAATGGCTTGTTTGAAAAATCCTTCGGTTTCCTTCCTAAAGACGACGCCCATGGTTGCCTCCAAGACATCCATTGGTCGATGGGTGGAATCGGATATTTCCCGACATACACCCTCGGCAACATCAACGCCGCACAGCTTTTCCAAGCCGCTATTTCCGATCCAAAAATCAAAGCCGAAACCGAAGAAGCCAATTACTCACTCTTGCTCGCATGGCTGCGTGAAAACATCCATCGTCACGGCGCAACTCAAGATCCTGCCGATCTCATGAAAAGCGCCACCGGTCGCGCACCAGACACCAGCGACTACCTCAAACATCTCTCCGCTCGTTACCTCTAACAAATTTACATCATGTTCATCGTTCTCGAAGGCATCGACGGCACAGGCAAATCCACCCAATCCAAACGCCTCGCCGAACATTTCAAA
Organism: Akkermansiaceae bacterium; assembly: GCA_031422775.1. Taxonomy (GTDB): domain Bacteria; phylum Verrucomicrobiota; class Verrucomicrobiia; order Verrucomicrobiales; family Akkermansiaceae; genus Luteolibacter. The sequence goes on from JANPMK010000065.1 coordinate 2,340, forward strand.
GCCCAAGGTAAAACCGTCACCTTGTCGCGCGAACCCACCGATGGACCATGGGGAACCTTGCTTCGAAAATCCGCAGAAACCGGTCGACTCTCGCCCGATGAAGAACTCCAAGCATTTTACAACGACCGCAAACAACACGTCGAGGAACTCATCCAACCCTCCCTCGCCGCAGGAAACATCGTCATATTGGACCGCTACTATTTCTCCACCATGGCCTACCAAGGCGCGCGCGGTTTCGATCCCATTCAAATCCGCAAAGACAACGAAGCCTTCGCTCCGGTCCCGGATCTCCTGCTCATCCTCGACCTAGATGTCGATACCGCGCTCACCCGCATCGGCTCACGCGGCGATACAGCAAACGAATTCGAACAACGCGCCAACCTCAGCCGTTGTCGGGAAATTTTCCTCTCCCTGAAAGACGAACCATTCGCCAAGCTCATCGATGCGAACGGCAGCACCGATGAGGTCAACCAAAGCATTCTACAAACAGTTTCCTAACAACTAGCGATTCGCACTAACTTACCACATGATCCCTCGTCGCTACGCCAGCATCCTTTGCACATCGATCGTGGGATGCATTGCCTGCTGGTTGATCCCGGGAACCAGCGTCGAGCGATACGCCTTCCTCATCACAACCATCCCCTTCACCGGACCTCAATCGGTCATCGATGGCAATGGATCAGCGGAAAAACCTTACGCCCACAAAACAACCAAACCGCTCGATTTTAAAAAAATCAGCCGGCCCATAGACATCACGATCACCGATGATCCGAACCAAATTTTCCAATCCTCTCCCCCATCACCAGTCGACTTTGCGATCATTCTGAAAAATCTCACGAGACTCCGTCGGGACTCGATTGCGATCAGTATTCCCCTGACCTGGACCGATCCGGAAACCATTCCTCTCGCCGCCTTGGATCAGCAGCTGGATGCCATTCCAAATCTGATCACCTCTACTCCATTATCCAGAGGCTCTGTCCCATCACCCATCCCTCCCGCATTTCGCCGCGCCTCGATTGATCTTTCTCAAGTCCACGGAAACACCGCCCTCGTTCCTGTCGTCAATCGAATTCCCATCCCCGGAATTCTGTTAGGAAATGAAAAATCACTCGCTGGATTCACAACACTCGAATCCGAGCCGGATCAAAAATCCCTTCCTCTCATCGCTATCTGGGATGATCGCGTCGTCCTTTCTTTTCATCTTCTCGCTGCGCTCAATCACCTGCAAGTTCCCCCGTCCTCCATCGAAATCCACCTCGGTCGTCACATCTATCTCGGGAAAAAATCTTGCTACATCCCCATCGACAGCTACGGCCGACTCAGCCTTTTTCCCAAAGCATTTAAAACTATCCAAACCAAGCCGCTACCTGCGGAAGAATTGCTTGATGCCCCAGAGCAAACCTTTCCCAAAGACACCTTCAAGCCGATTATCATCCGCAACACCCATTCCGCGCAGGATCTTCCGTCCATTGAATTTTCTAACTCCCTCATCCAAACCATCACTCTCCTTTCGAATCCTTCCAACGGCTTTTCGATCAAGTATTATACGAACCTCACCAAAGACGTCGAACTACTCTTCATGGCCGCACTCCTCTGCCTGATTTTTGGAATCCAAAATTTCTGCTACGGCCGCGACGCCCGCCGCCCACTCATCGCACTGACCGCAGCTATCATCATCATTCATTTCCTAATCGTTCATCTCACCGCCACATGGCTTCCCACCCTCCCGGCGCTTCTAACACTCTCTGTCGCAATCTTCTTCACCCGACGCAAATCCAACCAATACCGCCGCGGACGCTTCACTCTCCCTTGGTGAAAATATTGAATCGCATCAATCCATCTGCCGGATTGCCACCGCATTCGCCGCAGCGTAATCCCTTGCATGACTCAGACTCACTTGTACTTCAGCAATTCCCTCCGCTGTCAAAAAATCTAAAGCATGTCCGTGAAATATCATCGTCGGCGCACCGGATTCGCCCCGAACTACTTCCATTTCCAGCCAACCCGCCTTACCGCCTATCCCTGTGCCGAGCGCTTTGGAGACTGCCTCTTTCGCCGCAAATCTAGCCGCATAATGCATTCCAGGTCGCTTTTGTTTATCGCAGTATTGCCGTTCGCTTTCAGTGAAAAGTTTCCGCAGAAATACCTCACCCTGCCGTGCGATCGCGTCCTCAATCCGATCCACCTCCACCACATCAATCCCGATCCCGTATATCATCATGATTGAAAAGAGTAAGATTTCATCCCAGCCGCCATCTCCGCAACCGCCGAACGCATACCCACCGTCATCGCCCGAGAGACAATGCTGTGCCCGATGTTTAACTCGCTCAAAAAAGGAACTTTCAACACATCGGGAAGATTCAGGTAATTGATCCCGTGCCCAGCATTGACCTGTAACCCAAGCTCATGTCCAAGCTGTGCAACAGCGATTAATCGCGCGATTTCCTCTGACTTATCGAGAGCATTCGCAAACGCACCCGTGTGTAGCTCAATCATATCCGCCTCCATACGTGCAGCTTCACGAACATGCTCTTCTAACGGATCGATAAACAAACTCACCTTGATCCTCGCGCCTTTGAGTCGTTTCACCGCCTCCCTTGCCGTCCCAAAAAGAGCGACCACATCCAGACCGCCTTCGGTCGTCACTTCCTCACGGGTTTCCGGAACCAAGCAGGCAAAATCCGGTTTTAAACGAAATGCCAAATCCAACATTTCCTCAGTGATCCCGAGCTCAAGATTCAGAGGAATATTCACCTCTTCGCGAATCCGAAAAACATCCGCATCTTGCATGTGCCTGCGGTCTCCACGCACGTGCACCGTGATCGAATCCGCACCGCCTGCCTTCGCTTCATGCGCCGCTAAAACCACACACGGTTCTGCATTCGGAGATTCCGGCTGCAGCGCATACCTCGCCTGCCGCAACGTCGCGACATGATCAATGTTCACTCCCAATAAAAGACTCATGCATGAAAATTAGCCTCGCTACCAACCACCCGCAAGGAAACTTAGACCGCTAGTGATAATCAAAAAATATTTCGCCCAATCCACCAAATGATCATGACAGCTGCAAGAATCGTCGCGCCCCAACGCCCTGGATTGAGCCGGAACACCGGCGGTCGATTCATCACCCATGCCAAAGTCTCTAAACTCAATCCAATGAAAGCCAACGGAAAGACGATCATCCCGACGGGATTAAAAAGAAACGCATCCATGAAGCGACCATGTAAGAGCGCATAGGTTGCCCGTGTCATTCCGCAGCCCGGACATTCAAGGCCGGTTATTCTTCGGAAAAAACAACCTGGCATCCAGCCAGCACCAGCAGTTTCACGCAAAGCAAATGCAGCGATCGCCAGAAACAGAACCGTCAGGCCAACTATAAGTGCACGGTCTTTACGCATAAGGGGAAAAAATCACATACCACCTGCTACGGCACCAATAAATACCAAAACAATATATGGCACACCGATCAACAATCCAATTCCTAAAGCAAGATAGAACCATAATTTCGCAGATTTAGATGCAGCTTCTGCGCCAACGAAATTACCCATCGCAACCAATCCATCTACCTTTGCTGCATAAATAATTGCCACGATACCAAACGGCATGCAGCAACACATAGTCACAACGATCGACTGCCACAGATAATTAGGAACATGTGGCCGCGCGGGAGAAGCATAAGCACTGGGTTGGGCCATTGGCATGCCGAATTGAGAAGGCGTATTCACAACACCACCGGAAAACTCAGGAACCTGGCTCAAAGGGAGCCAATCTTTCATACCCTCTTTCCAAATCAAATCAGTGCTTCTAACTTCGCCACTCTGCACTTTTGCCGCAAGTTCTTGCTGAGTTACAGGGCCAGATTGTGTTCCGTTTGATGTATAGAACCATGTCATAACTTTGGAATAATTGCCGATCCGATGCATCCGTCAAGATTACGCTCAGAAAATTAAAGCGCTAAGCAGATACAATTACTACTACCATCACAACAATGAATCCTAAAATGACCATCCCACTCAACGATAGGCTCACAATCATCATGACCTTGGCATTTCGAGATGCATCTTGTGCAGCGAGGTAATTTTGCTGCATGAAATACGGCTCCACTTTATTGGAATACACCAAGGCGATGATCCCAAAAATGAGACCTAGCGGTAAACAAATCACCATCATTTGAATGCCCCCAAGCACCAGAGCGACAATCGACTGCCATTGATAATTTGGAAATTTTTGTGGGATAAATTGAACATCGACTGGCGGTGGTTGTACCACCATGACGTTTCCAACATTGGATTCATGTGGCTTAGCTAAATCAATTGGAGAGGCGATTTTCTGAACCAACAATAATCCGGTGACTTGAGACGAAGGTTTCCAATCAGACATTCCTTCCTTCCACACCAGATCAGTGGATAAAATTTCACCACTCGCACATTTGCTGGAAAAATCTTCCTCACTAATCGGCCCTAACTGCTGCCCGTTGTTCGAATAAAACCATGTCATATTTGTGAGTGATAAACATTCTACTCCCTACTGAGTCCGCGGGAAATCATCTGAAATCAACGAGACTAGACGGTTTCCTTCCCGCGATAGCGAAACCTGATTGCCATTTCCAGAAATCAATCCGCGAGTCAGGTACGATTGATTCATCTCCGAAGGCCTGATGTGACTCACCACCGCTTGATTGACGATCCGACTACTGGGAGTAAACGAAACAACATGGCCTGTCCCAGTAAATCCAATTTCCCATGAGTTCACAGTGGCATCACCCGGGCGTTTCATCCACGGATACCTCACCAAAAATTCCGGCTCCGATTTTCCCGCCGGAACCATGACCTTGAACTGCACCGGCCGACTCAGCACAAACTCACTAAAACTCAGATTCGGGTTTTCACGATGCGCCAGAAAGAAACTCGCGATATCCACTCCTGCGATATTAATCCCATTGAAGTTTCCGTGATAATTTGGACTGGCGAAATTCTGCTTATGCCAAAGCTCGAAGTTCAAACTCATCATGAAACCTAACTCCAGATGCAAATGAGCCCGAGTCCGATTGATACCTGCACCGGTGTAACCCATTCTTCCTAAAACAGACCCCGCTTTAAGTGTATCGCCAACCTTAACCGTGATTTCAGCCAAATGCGCATAGAGCGAGTAAACTTTCGATTGCTCCAAATCGTGCTCAACCACGACGTATCGACCGTAATTGCTGCGGCCCGCAATATCACTTGCGTGCACCACTTTCCCTCCGGAAATGCTCATCACCAAATCTAAGGGATTACCCGCTTTGTCACGCTTGATCGGCGCGATATCGATCCCTTCATGAAACTTGGTCAGCAGCACATCTCCGTTGACCCGCACCGGCGTGCGCACAAATCCAAACGAACCACCTTCCCATGCTTTTGTCACCTCACCCTCAAAGGTTCGGTCAACATACATGTAAAACCTATCCAGCTCACCACGGAAAAGATGATCATTTTCCGTCGGCAAAACCAATTCAATAGGCTCTGCTTTGAGATGAGTGATCGCGATCGACAATATAACGAGTGCCCATTTCATGTTTGATAATCTCATTTCTTCTTCTCCTCACCAATACGCGGCATCACCTTATCTAATTCACGAATTTCATCTAAAGTAAGACCTTTCCAAATGACGATCACGCGATCGTTTACTGGCTGATCAATCATGACTGCATCCACGACGCGCCCAAACGCTTGGCAAACCATCAGCTTTCCTTGGTTTGCAGTGGTAACCGCAGTCAGGCGCTTTCCGGAGCTCTCCTTCAATTGTATCAAAATTCCATAAGAAGTTTGGTCATCCGATGGGAAAGGATTGAACGCGACAAAATCTTTAGAAGAAATTTCAGGCATCCGGCGAAAATATCGCTCTTTCCCCAGCAGCTGATAAGGGAAAATCATTTTCGGATTATCACTCGCTTCCGTCTCAGTATGAAATGAGACCTGTGCGATCTTTTTATCTCCACCCGCCGATGCAAATGTCGTAAACGTGAATATAAAGACGAATAACCAACGAATTGAATTCTTCATGCACGGGATCAAACCACACAAATCCAAGCATGAAAACAAAATGGCAGATTATTTTTCATGGTATTCTTAACCCTCACAAATGTGAAAAGGCGGAAGACCCTAAGATCTTCCGCCTTTTACATGTTTCATAACCGCTTAAGTAGCTGAATTGCTCGCTAGAGAAATATCAGACTGCCCGCGGCGAATGATTACTTCTTCTTAGCGGCTTTTTTGGCTGCTTTCTTAGCTGGAGCTTTTTTGGCTGGTGCCTTTTTAGCTACGGCTTTCTTAGCTGGAGCTTTTTTAGCTGCTGCCTTTTTAGCCGGAGCTTTTTTGGCAACTACTTTTTTAGCTGGAGCTTTTTTAGCGGCTTTTTTAGCGCTTTTTGCTACTTTTTTAGCGGCTTTCTTAGGAGCTGCTTTTTTAGCGGCTTTCTTAGGAGCTGCTTTTTTAGCGGCTTTCTTAGGAGCTGCTTTTTTCACTGCTGCTTTTTTAGGAGCTGCTTTTTTCACTGCTGCTTTTTTAGGAGCTGCTTTTTTTACTGCTTTCTTTGCTGTTTTTTTCGCTGGCATGGTTTTATGTCGTTTGAGTTCGCGTTCGATGTTTGTTTTCTCTTCCGGTGTTAATGAACCGATGGAGAGGGTAGCGAGAACGGCCTCACCGAGGCGCCCTCCAAAAGCATTTGTGACAAAATCATCCGTCGCACGACGCACAATGATTTCTTGTGAATACGCCGACTCATAAACATGAGCCCTTCCTGAGCGGATTCTCCTTACCAGTTTTTTTCTCTCTAAGCTTTGCATGACAGAGAGCACCGTGGTGTAGGCTCTTTCTCTTCCATCAGGCAGCGACTCATGTACTGAACTTACCGTAGATGGTCCTTCATGCCACAGCACCGAGAGTGCTTGTAGTTCGAGATTTGAAGGATGCGTAGGTTTGTTCATCAGGATTCGTTTCCTTAGATTGATACGATAAAACTAGTATTACGGATATCCGTCAAGTTAATTTCTACAAACTTTTAAGAAAAGTTTAGGAAAAAATTTACCCCCATTTTTTGCCTACGGCAGGTGTAGTAATTTCTCTGAAGCGGACCTCACTCCTCGCGCATCTCAGGACGCTTGATCTCGGGATTCAATTTTTCTAACAGATCCCAGAATTCTTCGTTGCCCGGATGTCCGTTATAAAGAATCTTACCAGTCGCATCTATCAGAACAACAGCAGGGACAGTTTGAATTTTTAACTGAGCGCTAAGTGGTGACTTCTCTGCATCGACCATCCAATGCCCTGCAATCTTTTTCCCTGTGGCCAAAAGCATTGCTTTAGCATCCTTGTTTACCTTCTCAGATGCTTCAGGAAGAAGGGATGCGACACCAATTCCATTTTTCGTAAGGAGCTCGGCTGTGATAAAAAAGTCAGCGAGAGTGCCTTCACATTCAGGACTCCAAGGAGACCAGAAGTGCAGCAACATTCCTTTTTTATCCGTCATGATTTTTCCAAGGCTGGTGGATTCCGCATCGAGAGTGTTAAGATATTTCCGCTCCATATCGAGCTTCACTTCCTTCATCGCATCCATGAGTCGAAGTCTCTCTATGTGTGGCGCAAATGCTGCGCCCTGACGTGGGCTCAGCCAAAAAGCCTCGGTGATGTGTTTCTTAAATGCCTGCTGTTCGCCTTTTTGTAAGGCAGCGATGGCACGCACATATTCCAAAATTGCCAACCAGTCGTCCTCACTCCCAAAAATTTCCGACTCAGCTAATTTGAAATTCTCAGCCTGTTTCAAAAGCTGCGGGAGCATGTTTGCAATCTCCGCATCTTCTGCGCGATCAATGTGAAACAAGAATTTGGATTCGAGAATCGCTTGTTCCGAAATACCGACTTTGCGGGCGCTTTCAATCGCCTTCTCCAGAGCCGCGGCAGATTCTCGTTCTGAGAATAACTGCTCCATCACATCTTGTTTAGGTGTCATCTTGTTCTCATCCGTTTCTTTAAGCTGTGCTGAAAGAAAGGATGAGAACGCCAAAAAGACACCCAAAGTGAAACGGAAACGCATTAGCTTAATTAGCAGGAATGGTTAGCTTGGCTCCTAAAACAACCGTATCGCGAGTTAAGCCGTTTGCCGATTTGATGGATGCAACTGGCACTCCGTATTGTTTACTCAAACCCCAAAGGGTATCACCACGGCCAACGGTGTGAACTTTAGGCGAAGGTGGTGCGACGGGTGCCGTGACCTCAGGCGTGACAGCTGCGACATCTTCGTATGCTGCCGGTGCATCGTAAGCAGGATTCACTCCATTCGGAACGACAGGTGAGCCGGTCTCATCCACATAGTCTGGAGCAGCATAAGGATTAGCGACATCGTATCCGTCACCTCCAGTTCCTTTTGGGGCGCATGAGACAGCTAGAGTAGTAAGAACTGCGATGGAAAGATAATGAGTGATTTTCATGGTTGAATGAGTTGGGGTAAAAAATGTGACTTCGGTTTAACAAATCAATCAACGATTACCAGCGCACAATTCATTCAAGAGAATCTGATTTCCACCGAAAAAAATCATTTGTGGCCTGTTCGGTATGGGCAGCGAGTTCAGCAAGAGTCTCTCCCCTCAACGCAGCAATGACCTCAGCAATGTATGAAGTGTATGCAGGCTCATTTTGTTTTCCACGCATCGGCTCCGGCGCAAGGTAGGGCGAATCGGTTTCCAACATGAAAAAGCCAACCGGACATCGTGCGACGGTGTCTTTAACCAGATCCGATTTTTTAAATGTCGCCACACCCCCAAAGGAAACCAGCCCGCCTTCCGCAATCACCTGCTCCGCCAGATCCCATGAGGAAATGAAACAATGGAAAACCGCCCGCACCCGATCCGAATATTTTCGGTATATATATAGCGAGTCTTCAAAAGACTGAGAGCCTTCGCGGTCTCTCGTGTGGATAACCACATTCAGACCGGATCTCGCTGCCAGCCCGAAATGTTGGTCGAGAAGATCTCGCTGCTTGGATCTGAAATCGGAATCCGTCCATCCATCTGGTGCTGGGTGATAATAATCCAGCCCAGTTTCCCCAATAGCACACACTCTCGGATCACCGACATATTCGGAAAGTTTCTCGATCACATCATCGGGAGCATGATGCACGTCGCAGGGATGAATTCCAATCGCTGCGGAAATGCCCGCATGATTCGCGATCTCAAGATTTCTGGGAACGTCGCCTAACGAAGTCGCCAAGGTGACCATGCGATGCACACCGGCCGATTTCGCACGCGCTATTATATCTGCGACATCTTGATCCGCGTAACGATGCGAGGCGAGGTGGCAATGGGAGTCGGTAATCATAAAGCGCGACGACAGGCCTCCAACAATTGCTGGACCTTGGTGAAATCTTTGACGCCCGGTGAAACTTCAGCACCCGAAGCGATATCCAACGCTGCGGGTCTCACTTGAGAAATTGCCATCGCTGCATTCTGCGGAGTGATTCCACCGGCAAGGATCATCGCGGTATTCGGAAAACGATTTTTAAAATCCAGCGCCAAGCTCCAATCGAACGTCTCCCCTGTCCCACCAAAAACGATGGGCGCATGCGCATCCAGTAACATGGCATCCACTTCAAACTTTCCTGCTCTTTCAATATCTGCAGGCGTTTTCACACCGATGGCTTTGATCACTTTGATGCCGACATTCGAAAAAACCGCCGCTGTCTCCGTATCTTCATCACCATGCAGTTGGACCACATCAATCATCCCCTCGGAAATCAGCCGTAGCGATAATTCCGCCGGTTGATTGACGAACACGCCCACCCGCAAAATTTTGCCTTCGAGACTTTTCAACCAAGCCGCATCTTTGGGATCTAAATACCGCTTCGAGTTAGGCCAGAAATTAAATCCCGCAGCATCGACGCCAAGCGCAATCAACCTGTCGGCATCCGCCTCGGTCCGGACGCCACAGATTTTGAGTGAAGTTTGATCTGTTGAGAAAAAATCCATAAATCGCTGCGGAAGAGAGTGTTCACTGCACAAATGGTTTTGCAAGTGGTCACAGCGACAAAACCAAACTTAATTTCCCGAAAAGAATCTCAAGCCAGCCTCGACACGCGGTCACTCATTTATTTCGATGAGACATCATTTCCTCCAATATGCGCTCTCAATCCCCATCTTCCGCACTCTTTGAAAAAAATCGCAAAAGGCTGGTGGACCTCCTCCCAAAAAGCGCAATTGCTGTCATTCATTCAAACGAGATCTACTCCAGCAACGCCGACGCCACCCTGCCCTTCAAACAAAACAGTGATCTGTTTTACCTAACCGGCATCGCTCAGGAAGAAAGCATTCTGTTCCTTTATCCCGGAGCTAAAAACGAGAACTCTCGGGAAATTCTGTTCATTCGCGAAACAAACGAAACAATTGCCATCTGGGAAGGCGCAAAGTTAACCAAAGAACAAGCAAGAGAGCGAAGTGGTATTCAACGCATCGAGTGGGTGCATCAGTTCGATACACTTTTCAACCCCTTGGCATTGCAGGCGGATTCCATTTTTCTCTCCACCAACGAACATCCACGTTGCTCAACTTTCACAGAAACTCGCAACAGCCGTTTCATCGCCGAGTGCCAGAGCAAGTTTCCCCTACACCATTACGGACGACTCACCCAGCTGCTTCAAAAGCTCCGCATGATAAAATCGGATCAGGAAATCGCCCTGACTCAAAAAGCCTGCGACATCACCGAATCTGGTTTTCGCCGTATACTAGAATTCATCAAAGCCGGTGTCGGCGAATGGGAAGTGGAAGCTGAGTTCATCCACGAGTTCATCAAATCTGGTTCCCGTGGTTTTGCCTACACGCCCATCATCGCAGGTGGAGCAAATGCCTGCGTTCTTCATTACATCGATAATGACCAAGTTCTCAAAGACGGCGAAATGCTCCTGCTCGATGTCGCATGCGAATACGCTGGCTGGAACGCGGACATGACTCGCACGATTCCCGTCAACGGCAAGTTCACACCACGCCAACGCCAAGTCTACGAGGCTGTGCTGCGTATCATGAAATTTTCTAGCACTATTCTGCGTCCAGGCATCTTGCTACAGGAATACCAAAAGCAAGTCGTCGCAGAAATTGAAAAGGAACTCATCGGCCTCGGGCTGTTCACAGCTGAAGAAGCTGCCGCCCAAAATGAAAGCAAACCACTGGTGAGTAAATATTTCATGCACGGGGTTTCTCACCACCTCGGTCTCGATGTGCATGACGTATCACCTCCCTTCGAAGCCGTCGCACCAGGCATGCTTTTCACCATCGAACCCGGTATCTACATCCGCGAAGAAAACCTCGGTATCCGTCTCGAAAACGATTACTTCATCGGCGAAAATGAAAACATCGATCTCATGGCTTCCATTCCCATCGAACCGGACGACATCGAACGCCTGATGAAAGCCTAAAATTCTAACTTATGCCAGCATCAGACATTCAACGACAGGTGATGAACTTGTCTCTTGTCGTAGCGATCTTCTTGCTCGCGCTGAAAGTCTTTGCTGCAGTCAGCACCAACTCGTCTGCCATATATTCTGATGCGGCAGAATCTGTCGTTCATGTTTTCGCTGTTGCGTTCGCTTCTTGGGCATTGCGCCTAGCGCGAAAGCCCGCTGACGACACCCACCACTTCGGCCACGACAAAATTTCATTCATCTCAGCAGGATTCGAAGGCGCCATGATTTCCGCTGCTGCCATTCTGATTCTTTACGAAGCAGTCAGACAATTTGCCAATGGTGTCGAAATTAGAAACCTCGCGCTGGGTTGTTGGATCACTGGAGTCGCGGCAATAATCAATCTCGGACTTGGCCTTACACTGATCAAAGTGGGGAAACGAACGGGTTCACCCTTGATTCGCGCAAATGGAATCCATGTGCTCACCGATGTATGGTCTAGTTTTGCCGCGCTAGCCGCGCTGATGCTTATTATATTTACCGATTGGCCTTGGTGGGATCCGATCTTTGCCAGCATCGCAGCTCTCAATATCCTGCGCGTCGGCCTGAAACTTATCAAAGAAAGTTTCGGCGGTCTGCTCGATGAAGCCGATCCCGTTATCGAAAAAGCCACCCGAGATCTGTTAGATCAATCGGTTGCGGAAATGAATCTAGCTTATCATAATTTCAGGCATCGCCACTCGGGACATTTCCATTGGGTCGAGTTCCATCTAGTTTTCCCTAATGACATGAAACTCTCAGAGGCTCATGATCACGCAACTGAGATCGAAGCGAAAATCTCAAACCTGATTGGACCGGAAGGTCGAGTAATTTCCCACTTAGAGCCTCGTTCCGCAGAACGACTCGTTGAGCCTTGGGAGCGCCCTTAGAAGACTTCCGTTAGATTGCTATGATGCGGAGCGCCCACATCACCATCAAAATGGTGGCAGCGATCAGCAGCAACATCATCCCGAAACTCTGCCGCTGCGTGCGCAGGACATTTTCAATTTGCCCTCTGCTCAGGCTTTGCTCAAAACGATTGAATTTTTGGCGCTCTTTGATTTCCGCCATTGGCGGCATCGTTGCCTCACTCTCTAGTTTTTGCTTGGCTAATATGGCGGGCAGTTTTTGAAATTCTTTCTGGGCCTCGGCAAGTTTGCGCTCTTTTTCACGCAGAGCTCTGAACTCATAATCTTCATCAAAAAGGCTCGCTTGCTTCAATTTTGCCATCGTTCTATTTGATAAAGTAAACCACCAAACCCGCCGCACCAAGAATGATGATAGGCAAGTTGAAGGCTAAGCCATTCACGAATTGCTCACGAAATTCAGATTCGGTTTTTTGGGATTTTGCCTTACGACGTCCGCCTTTAGAGGTTCTGCCGAAAATTCCGCCAGCACGTGTTCCTTCGAAATACGAAGCGGCTTGGTCATATTCGTCAGCTGCCGTATCCGTAACCGTTGTCGCTTTTTCCAGTCTATCGTGAAGATTATCACGCGTCCATTTCTCAGGATCATGCTTCTGGATCTTGTCCAAATGCTCAGAGAAGCAAACCCGGCACTGCTCAAGTTGGTCGGTTTCCTCTCTCAACTCATGCAGTTCACGGTCGATCAAAGTAATCGCTGCAGAAAGCTTTTCCGTGAGTTCCACCTGCTGGGAAAGAAACGCACGTTTGCGGCTGGTGAGTTCTTCAAGCTCACGTTTTTTCCGCTCAAGATCCTCACGTTCTAGCTGAATTCGCTCCAATTCAAGCTGCGCGCTCTTGATTTTATCATCATAGTCGTCCTGATAAACCCCACGAGTTGGCATATCGAGTTGTCTCGAACGAACGTTTATTGGATGGGTGTATTCGTTGGTAGAGGGCATGGCTAAAAGAATTGTTTCGTATTCCCTAAGTAATTTTTCCCTCCAATACCAGAAAATATTTAACTTATCTTTAGAATATCACTGATCACCAATTTCCACCCACCGAGCACCCGAAACTCAACATACAAATTTTCCACTTTGTAAAACATTCAATCCCGCTAACGTATCGACCGAATATGAAACGTATCTTACTTCTATTATTTCCCATTCTGAGTGGCTTTGCCTTTTCTGAAGAAGTCCCAAAAGTTCTCCCCATCGGCTCCCCGCTTCCTGCCTTTTCCCTGCCCGGCATTGATGGCAAGACTCATACCGAGAAAACATATGCGGATGCTAAAATTCTCTGCATCATCTTCACCAGCAATCACTGCCCTGATTCGGTCGCCGCTGCATCCCGCATGGAACAAATCCATAAGGACTATAAAGACAAAGGAGTTGCTGTCGTTGCTATTAGCTCGAATAACCCGATTGCTCTTCGCCCAGATGAACTTGGATACTCCCCTTACGGAGATTCCTTTGAGGAAATGAAACCCTTCGCCGATAGCCATGGCTGGACGTTCCCCTACCTCTACGACGCGGAAAATCAGAAATTCGCCATCGCCTGCGGCGCTCAATCCACTCCTCATGTGTTCGTTTTTGATTCCGAACGCAAACTTCGCTACACCGGACGCATGGATGACGCTGCTAGAGCATCCGGCCCCGTTGAAAAATCTTATCTGCGAAATGCCTTTGATGCCCTCCTTGCTGGAAAAGAAATCGAAGAACCCGTCACCCGCTCATTCGGCTGCTCCACCAAATGGCTCTTCAAAGCAGAAAGCGTTACCAAAGAACAAAAAGCTTGGGAGGAAATGCCGGTCACTCTCGATGAACTAGACGAACCACTCGCAAAAAAACTTCGTGAAAACAAATCCGGTAACGTCCGAGTCATCAATTTCTGGTCCACCACTTGTGGTCCTTGTGTCGCAGAATTTCCCGACCTAGTGGACACCTACCGCCGCTTTCAAAATCGCAACGTCGATTTCATTTTTATCTCCATGGACCCGATCGAACAAAAAGCTAAAGTGCAAAAATTCCTAGAGTCACGCGATGCCGCACTCTCCAAGAGAACCAAGCCATCTATGAATAAAGAAGAACGGACTTCTAACAACTACATCTGGAGCGGCAAAAATCCAGACAAGCTAGCGGAAGCGATCCATCCAGAATGGACCGGCGCCCTGCCCTTCACTGTCATCATCTCACCTGAAGGTAAAATTCTCTGGAAACACAGCGAAGAAATCGACGTTGTCGAACTACGTACCGAAATCCTCAAAGGCATCAAATAACGTAACCCGTTGGATAAGCCCCATCACCCAGTCATGATTCGATGGATCTTTCCAATCCTCTACGCCATCTCAGCGACTGCACCGCTCTTCGCGCACGAACAACCCCCAAGCATCAACCGTGAATTCCGCGCCGCATGGATCGCGACGGTCTACAACATCGATTGGCCATCGAAAAAAGGACTGAGTGAAACCGAGCAAAAAGCCGAAGCTATCGCCATCCTCGATAAACTCGTTTCGCTAAATATGAACGCCGCCATCCTGCAAGTGCGGCCTCATGCTGATGCATGTTATAAATCCGAGCACGAGCCTTGGTCTCCATGGTTAACTGGAACCATGGGGAAATCTCCAGGTTACGATCCCCTCGCCTACTGGATCAAAGAAGGCCACGCCCGCGGCATTGAAATTCATGCATGGTTCAATCCCTTTCGTGCGCTATCAAACAAAGAACATCCCGTTTCCAAAGATCACATCAGCCAAACCAAACCTCATGTCATCCGCCCCTACGGAACCATGCTTTGGGCCGATCCATCGCATCCCGATACTCGCGCACAAGCCATGACAGCCATCCTCGATGTGCTCCGCAGATACGATGTCGATGGCATCCATCTCGACGATTACTTTTATCCCTACCCATCCAGAAAGCTCAGCTTTGAAGATGGCAAAACCCCTGCCGAACGCCGCGCCGTCATCGATGCCTTTATCCAACAACTCTACCTATCCGTGAAAAAGGAAAAACCATGGGTTCGGGTCGGTATCAGCCCGTTTGGAATCTGGCGCCCGGGAGTCCCCGAAGGCATCGAGGCCGGGGTCGATTCCTACGAACACCTCGCTGGAGACTCTCGGAAATGGCTGAAAAACGGCTGGGTCGATTACCTAGCCCCGCAGCTCTACTGGAGAATCGAACCTAAAAAACAATCCTACTCCGCACTTCTTGATTGGTGGCGCAAACAAGGCACTCGCCCCGTCTGGCCGGGAATCGCAACCACACGCATCCAATCCAAAGAAGATCCGACCCGAACCGCCTCCGAAATCATCCATCAAATAAAACTCTCCCGCACCATCGGAACCAACCCGAACGGCCACATCCATTGGAGCGCCAAAGGACTCATCAGCGACCTAGGTGGCATCAATGCGGAACTTTCCAAAATCTACCCCGAGCCCGCAGCCATACCGCCCATGCCATGGCTTAGCCAATCCATACCAGCTACTCCACAGGCCAAGGTTTCTCATAAACAAAATCAAACGATCGTTCAGTGGGAGGCGGGGGATTTCTCAAAAATCGCCATTCAATCCAAAATCGGAACTCTTTGGAAAACCACCGCAATCGTCCCCGCAGACGCTCTATCCATCACGATTCAAACGACTGATTCGATCGCTATTACTTCCCTAGATCGCTACGGAAATGCTTCCCCTCCGAATGTTATATCGATCAAATAACCCCAGCCAGATCCATCACCTCATCAACTCTATGAAAATTCTACTAACTTTCGCATTGCTCACTGCGCATCTCTTCGCCGCTGAACTCAATACACTCAGTGATAAAGAGAAAGCCGATGGCTGGCAGCTCCTTTTCAATGGCAAAGACCTCGATAACTGGCGTGCTTTTGGATCTCAAAAGCGACCCGATGTAGGCTGAAAGATTGAAGATGGGATTCTCATCAAGCAGGAAAAAATCAACGGTGGCCATATTATCACAAACCGTAAATTCAATGACTACACCCTAACATGGGAATGGAAAATTTCACCGAAAGGCAACAATGGCATCAAATACCTAGTCGATGAAACCCGCCCATCAGCTCCTGGCCCTGAATATCAGATGATCGATGATAACGGTCACTCTGACTGCAAAAACGGCCCAACCCATCAATCCGCCGCGCTCTATGCCCTCATCGCCGCCAATGAGCTCAAAAAACTAAAACCTGTTGGCGAATGGAACGAATCCAAGTTGGTCATCGACGGGAATCATGTGGAACACTGGCTGAATGGAGAAAAAGTCATCAGCTATGAACTTGGCAGTCCAGAACTCAAAGCCTTGATCCAGAAAAGCAAATTCAAGAATGCTAAAGGTTATGGAGATAAGATCGAAGGTGAAATCATGTTAACCGATCACTATAACGAATGCTCATACCGAAATATCAAAATCCTGGAAAAAGCCCAAAAATAAAGCATTCCCCAATTCATCTCACCCAGAATAGTTCATTTTTATTGACTAAAAACAAGGTTACTAAACAACCTCCTTTGTCTCTTTTCGCCGTTTTTCCAGAAATCCACGCATGATAAGCACCACCTCTCAACTCAAGGAATTTCTTGATAAATGCGCCCCGCGAGGAGGAGAGAACATCTGCGCCATCGATACTGAGGCGGATAGCCTTCATCGCCATAAGGAATCGCTCTGTCTCATTCAGTTTACCGCTGGCGATGAATGCGTCTTGATCGACCCGCTCGCCATCAAAGACCTCAGTCCACTCGATCAATACCTCAAAGACGCAACCGTCTGGATGCATGGCGCCGATTACGACATGACCATGCTGAAACGCGAATTCGGATGCTTACCCAAAAATATTTACGACACGCAAATCGGCGCGCGCTTGCTAGGCGTCGAAAAATTCGGGCTCGGAAATCTAGTCGAACATTACTTTGGGGTCGTAATCTCAAAATCATCACAAAAAGCCGATTGGGGTAAACGCCCGCTGTCCCAGACGATGGTCGAGTACGCTTTGAACGACGTTCGTTACCTTTTGGAAATGGGCGATAAAATCGTTTCCAAACTCAAGGAACTCGATCGCTATTCATGGTTTCTTGAAAGTTGCGAATCAGCGAAAATCAAAGTCGAAGAACGCGACGAAAGCCGCGACGAACCATGGCGTATTTCCGGATCCGGAAAACTCAGTCCCTACGGCCTCGCCTGCCTTCGTGGACTGTGGTATTGGCGCGATAAGGAAGCAGAAGCATGGGATAGACCCTCATTCATGGTCGCCCCCAACCGCCAACTCATCGAATGGTGCTTTGATATGGTCGATAACAAACCCATCAAACTTCCACACCATTTCCGCAGTGACCGTATCAAACGTTTCAAAGAAATGCAGGACACTGTGCACGCTCTCCCTGAAAGCGAATGGCCAGCAAGACCCATCGGATTGCGCCGCAAAAAAGATCGCGAATTCGATGATCGCGTCGATGCCATGATCGCTCGCCGCAATCAAGTTGGAAACGATCTTGGAATCGATGGCTCACTCCTTGCTTCTCGCTCCGTCATCGAATCGATCGCCGCAAAAGAAGCCCAGCCAGCCGACCTCCTCATGAAATGGCAGGTTCAACTTCTTGAATTCTAAAGAGCTGTTAGAAGTTATCTGAATGGACCGCGTGACTCCAGTCGCGCAACGCTCCGTCCAAGCCAACACGGC
Organism: Akkermansiaceae bacterium; assembly: GCA_031422775.1. Classification (GTDB taxonomy): domain Bacteria; phylum Verrucomicrobiota; class Verrucomicrobiia; order Verrucomicrobiales; family Akkermansiaceae; genus Luteolibacter. Next base: position 20,387 of record JANPMK010000065.1, read on the forward strand.
TCCGCCTAATTAAGTTTTGCTCGTTACCACGAGCTCTGCTTTCACTATTCAATGCGTAAAATTAGATTTACGCTGACCACCCGCGGCTTGACCTGTTCCATCCCATTCCATCTCTTTGGCCTCAGCCCAAAGCTCTTCAAGGCCGTAAAATTCGCGCATTTCATCGTCCATTACGTGCACCATGACATCGATATAATCGAGCACCACCCACTTGGAATCCACCTTGCCTTCGGAATTCACCGGCTTCACCTTATGCTCTTTTTCCACCATTCCGGCGACGTCACGAATGACCGCCCGCAAATGCGGCATCGAGGATCCCGAGCACACGATCATGAAATCGGTCAAATTAGAGACTCCCCTCATATCCCAAACTCGGATGTTCTCCGCTTGGATATCCACCGCTGCTTTCACACATGCTTTCGCTAAATCTTCACCTTCAATCGCCATAACCATTAATTTCAGAGGGCGACTTTAGTCTTGTTCCCCAGCATTTTGCAACCCGCTTTCTCACACTCACTCAGATCAGCCTCAAAAACCAATCATCGTGACCAGATCTTGATCGCTAAATTCATCCAAATGCTCAGCTGCTGCTGCCAATAACTCGGCCTGCGCCACATCTTCGATCTGTTGCCACTGCGCCTCGTTATCTGTGACAGATGGCGCCTTCGCAGGGTCATTTTCAACCGGATCAGTGAAAATTGACACCGCCAAAACCACACAGGCCGCAACTAACGACCAACGAGAAAATTTCAAAATCCGCGGCCAAACTGGATCCGCTTCAGGTAGCAAACGAACTGCACGCACCGCATCATCAGCAAAGCGAGCACTCGCCTGCTTCGGCGCAGCCTTACCCAGCAACTGCCAGGTCTCGTCGCCTTCACGCCACTCTTCGTTGTGCTTGTTCTCGTTCATTGCTATCCTTGAAACCCTCTCCCATCAGAAAAGTTTCGCAAGTATTTTCCCAAAGGACCGCGCGACTCTAGCCTGCCCCGACAAAGTCGGTGGTCGCGCTCCCCATCTTTCCTTCTTCGCTCTTTTTCTTCATTCAAAAATCCAAAATCAACAACGCTTTGTGAGCACTGGCGAACTTTCATAATAAGACGAAGTTCTGACCGCTTGGGCGGCGCGTAGCGGAGTCAATCGTAAATCATCAATATATCCTTTGTAGCTTCAGCGAAGTCGGATCAATCCGAATAACTAAAATCGCTTCTCCTACAGAATCAATTGACGATTGACTTCGCTTTGCTCCGTCCAAGCGATCAGGACTCTGTCTTATTGGAGAATGTTCGCTAGCACTCACACTGCGTTGTTGAATGTTGAGGTCTGATTTTTGATTTAAACAACCACCCTTCACTCTTCACTTTTCATCACTCACTCTTCCTACACTCCACGCTTATCTCCCCACAGCCGCACATGCAATCGATCCGAAAACCTCACACTCAAATCCCTGCAACGCTCGGCTAACCAAGGCGCAACCTTATCGATTTCCGCCACATTTCTGCCCTCGGGCATCAAAATCACCCGGTTCATCGGAATACCAAACCGCTCCACTAAGGCCATCGCCTCAGCCAAATCCGCTTCCTTTTCGATCACAAATTTAAACCACGCCTTCCCGCTTTCCATTAGCCCACGGATCACCTCCGGCTTTTCCCTTAAATTTGCCGCCACCCCGCTGTTCCCCAACTTCGGTGAAACATTGAACTGCCCCAACGCCGCCATCACCGCATCTCCAGGCAATCGCGTGCCATTTGTTTCCATCTCAAAAAACCAATCTTCCCCATCCGCTCGCAGCTCAGTGATCAACTCCGCCAATCCCTCCTCCTGCAACAACGGCTCACCTCCCGTCAGCACCACATGCCGACACCCATATTTCCTCACCTCCGCCGCAATCTCAGCAGCTCCCATCTCGATGATCACCTCTTCTTTGCAATGTTTCTGATAACCCGGCAGCCCATCTTTTTCATGCACCCAAGGCGTCCCAACAAAATTCCACGTATGATCCGTATCGCACCAAACACAATGCAAGTTACATAGCGAAAGCCTAACGAAAACCGCAGGCATTCCCACACTCACACCCTCCCCTTGCAAGGTGTGAAAAATCTCCGCCCCTTCCCCCATGCGCGCTAACTTCATGCCGCAATTCTCATCACACCTCCCCTAGATGAAAAGTGCCGAGTTTAGCCGATTGGAGTATGGCGGTGACGCGAAATTTTACTTAAGGAATATAAACTAATCCTCTTTTTTGGCTTTGATATCTTTCACTTTGATCCTAGGATGCACGGCGTGTGCAGATTACTGCCGCTTGAAGGGTAGTTAATTCATACGGTTCAAGCTCCTCGTTTTCCAAAAACGAATCCCCGTCCGCGCAACATATCATCTCAGATCATGAATATCACACGAATGAGTCTTCTTCTGTTTGCATTTGCAAGCAGCATACTCACCTATGCACAAGAAGCTCCGGACAGCACTTACATCCTACGCGCCAACGACATCATTCGTCTGGACGTCTATGAGGAGCCTGAACTCTCTGGTGCCGTGAGAATCCTCAAGACCGGCCACGTATCATTTCCCCTCATTGGCTCACTTGAAATCAGTGGACTCACCATCAATGCGGCCGCCGCCAAGATTCGCGGTCTTTACGCCAAAGACTATCTCGTCGACCCCAAGCTCACGCTCACAGTCCAAGAATACTCCACAGATTTCATTTGGGTGATTGGTGCGGTCGTCAATGCCGGCCAAATCGCTATTCCCGTTTCCGGTCACATCGATCTAGCCTCAGCCATGGCCACGGCTGGCGGAATCTCTCCATCCGCTGACGCCAACCGCATCCTCCTCGTCCGAGAATCCGGCGAAACATCCACCTACACCATGGCCTCCATTTCAAATGGCAGTAACGGTCGCATCAAAATGCAAGCGAATGACCGCATTATCGTTAACCAGAGTGCATACGTCGGCAAATCCGTCACTGTCCTCGGACGCGTCGGTCGCCAAGGTCCCGTTCCTTTTCCTATCAATGGTCAGCTCGACTTAGTTTCCGCCATCGCGCAAGCCGGCGGCCTAACAGAGTTGGCCAATCCAAAGAAAATCACTGTAAACCGTAAGGGTAATGTCATCACTCTCGACTACCGAGAAATCTCCGAACGAGGTGACAAACCCTTCATCCTGCAACCCGATGACATTGTGAACGTTCCAGAACGCCTATTCTGATCCCTTCCGCCAACTTCACTTCATTCTTATCCACACCGTCATAACACCCCGATGAAATATCGCCAGCCCGGCCACAACAACTCCCATGCGGATATTGGCAACGAAGACGAATTTACCGACCATGACCTGAGTCCAATGGTCACGAACCGAGGATCGAAAACCAAGCGTCTTTTTCTCGATCTGCTAGGCCGCTGGTATTGGATCGCGCTTGGCCTAGTTCTGGGAATTCTTGCATCCACTTATTACATCTCCAAGGCTCCGAAAAAATATTCCGCCACCTCCACCTTGCTGATCAAGCAACAGACAGGCAGTGTCATGAATCCAGACCACGTCGATGAAATCGATATGCGGTCAATCGAAGGCCTTAATACCGCAGGCGAGCGCATCCTCCGTTATGAACTGCTTGAACGCGTTGCTTCGCGAACTGATGTTCGCTCACTGCCTGGAATCATACCACCCCCTGTCGAATGGCGTCCCGATTGGCTTGCCAGTTGGTTCGGGAAACAACAGCCGAATCTACAAATAACTGAACCAGCAAACACCCCTCCACCCTCGCCCGCTGAACTCGGGGCATGGCTTGCTTCCAGAATGAAAGTCACAATTCGCCGTGGCACCCGCTTGGTGGATATTACATTTGAGCACGAAATCCCCGAAGTAGCCAAAGCGCTGGCTGATGCTGTAGCAAGCGAGCACCTCGCTGAGCTTGTCGGCGCGGTAAGCGAAGGCCGCACGAGTCAGTCCGATACCCTACTCAAACAATCCGAAGAAGTCCGCGGCAAACTGCAAGCAGCTGAGAGCGCACTAGCCAATTACAATCGCGCCATCGAATTTCACAAATCCTTAGAGACCCAAGAAAATATCGTCTCTCAACTTGCTCGCCGATATCTACCCAAACACCCAAAAATGATCGCTGCAGACAGCGAGCTCAGGGAAATCAAGGCCCGCTTCTTAGACGAATTCAACGTCGCCATCCGCTCAACCGCCGATCAAGCCTACTGGAAAACCGCCGGCGTGCAAATCGAAGCCGTGCAGGACGATGTCGAAGCCCGCCTGCGCCTCGCTCGCCAACTCCTACTCGCTCGAACCGGCGTTCTCCAAGGCGAAAGCACCAGCCAAATGGCAGTCTTTAACTCAATACTTACTCGCCTTGAAGAATCTAATATTAACCGGCAAGGCGATGAGGCAAGCGTCGAAATCAGCAGCTTCGCCCGCGTCCCCTCTGTTCCAAGTTCTCCAAATCGAAAAGAAATCCTCAACACATGCATCGCGGGGGGAGGCTTTTTTGGTCTCCTGATCGCTTTCATGCTCATACGCATCGATAACAAATATCACTCCGTCGTCCAGATCGAGGAAGATACTGGCCTACCCGTCCTAGCCGCTATTACCGACATCAATCTTAGTCACCTCGATCAGGCCGAGCGCGCAACATCTAACAAACGTGTAACTAACAAACTAAACCCGCAGCAGGAAGTCTGGGATCCACGCCTGATTTTCCGCGCTGGCACCTCTAATACCAACTTCGCCGAGATGTTCCGTATCCTACGCGCCTCCGTCTCATTGCTTGGCGATGAAACGAAAAGAAAAATAACCCTATTTTCATCCGCCCTTCCGGGTGAAGGCAAATCGCTCGTCTCCTCCAACTTCGCCCTCGCTGCCGCCGCCCAAGGCCGTAAAACCCTACTCATAGACCTCGATCTCCGTAAGCCCAATATCCACTGCATCTTCGGCATCTCCCGTGCCGAACAAGGCGCCGGCATCACCGAGTTTCTCGCCGGTCAAGCTACTCTCGAAGACACCATCCACCGTGAGGTCGGCAGCGAAAATCTACACATCCTCCTCTGCGGCCAGCGCGCTCCCAATCCAGGCGAACTCCTCAACGTCACCCGACTCAAACAACTCTTCACCGAAGCATGCGAAAAATACGACGCAGTTATCGTCGACTCCGCGCCCCTACTTCCTGTCCCCGACACCCGCGTCATCGCCTCACTCGTGGATAACTTCTGTCTCGTCGCTCGCGCCAACTACGTTCCCAAAGGAGCTGTCACCCGCACCATCGATTTACTTGGATCCGCAGGCACCCAGCCCTGCGGCATCGTCTTAAACGGCTTCAAAGAATCCCGTCGCATGATTGGTCAAAACTACTCCTACGGAAACTACCGCATCAGTCGCTATGGCAAACCCTACCAATATGGCTATGGCTCCTATGGGGCTTATGGCACCGATAAAGACGATTCTGAAGAAAAAATTCTCAAGCGTAAACGCAAGGTTAAAGCAGCATCCAAGGATGATCATTTAATCTAACCGCCACCTAGCTATCACTCCGATGTGGCTAACCCATATTTCCTATTTCTCACTGATATTTGGTTTTTCAACCCTATGAAATTGACCAAAGGCGGCAGCGTGGCAAAATCCTAGGTCGACTCTTTCACGTTCATTCCATCTCCTTCGCACAAATGCAAACCATCCTCGAACCAGGCCGGTCCGAAAAAAACTACTGGCGCGATCTCTGGCATTACCGCGAGCTCTTCCAAGTCCTTGCTTGGCGCGATGTCTCCGTCCGCTACAAGCAAACTGTGATTGGTGTCGCGTGGGCATTAATACGACCATTTCTAACAATGATCGTGTTCACGATCATCTTTAGTAAAATCGCCAAGCTTCCCAGTGAAGGTGCCGCGCCATACGCCCTGATGGTCTTCGCTGGCATGTTGCCGTGGACGTTTTTTTCAACCGCGCTGTCCGAAGCTTCTAACAGCCTCATCTCCAATGCCAACCTCATCAGTAAAGTTTATTTCCCTCGGCTCATCGTGCCCACAGCTTCTGTTGTTGTAGCCTTCATCGATTTTCTCATCAGCTTTATCATCCTGATCGGCATGATGGTCTGGTTTCAATTCCTGCCCAATTGGCAGATCCTTTTGTTACCTATCTTTATCTTGCTAGCCTTCTTCGCGTCGCTCGGACCCGGTCTGTGGATTACTGCTCTCAACGTCAAATATCGCGACTTTCGCTACGTCATCCCCTTCATCATCCAATTCGGCCTATACATATCTCCCGTCGGATTTTCCAGTTCTGTCATTCCTGAAAAATGGAAACTCCTCTACTCACTCAACCCCATGGTCGGAGTCATCGATGGCTTCCGCTGGTGCATCCTCGGCGGCAACTCAGCCATCGACTGGCGCGCCTTCGGTATCAGCATGGCAGTCACCGCGTTTTTTCTGTGGCTCGGAGTGAGAAAGTTCCGCGCAACGGAAAAGAGCTTTGCGGATCTTATTTGAAGGGAGCCGTCTCCCGTTTCCATCTCCCATGTCTAACGACACAGTAATCTCCGTAGAAAACCTCTCCAAGTCCTACCTCATCGGTCACGACGGGCCTCAGGAGCGTTATCACTCTTTGCGCGAAACCCTTGTCCGCCACGGGAAGAATTATGTCCGCAAGGCAATCGATATGGCGCGAGGTCGACAGATCATCCAGGGCGACAGCATCGAGGAATTCTGGGCGCTCAAGGATGTCTCCTTCGAGGTCAAGCGTGGTGAAGTGTTAGGTATCATCGGTCGCAATGGCGCGGGTAAATCCACCCTGCTCAAGATCCTCAGTCGCATCACAGAACCCACCTCCGGCCGAGTGACCCTCAATGGCCGTGTCGCCTCGCTGCTCGAAGTCGGCACCGGCTTCCACCCAGAACTCACCGGCCGAGAAAATATCTTCCTCAACGGCGCCATCCTCGGCATGTCAAAGGTTGAGATCCGGAAAAAGTTCGACGAAATCGTCGACTTCGCCGGCGTCGAAAAATTTCTCGATACCCCGGTCAAGCGCTATAGCTCCGGAATGTACGTGCGCCTCGCTTTCGCCGTCGCCGCCCACCTCGAACCGGAAATCCTCATCATCGATGAAGTCCTCGCCGTCGGCGACGCAGAGTTCCAGAAAAAGTGCCTCGGAAAAATGCAGGACGTCGCAAAAGATGGGAGGACTGTTCTGTTTGTGAGTCATAATATGAATGCAATCAATACTCTCTGCGGCCGTGCTCTGTTATTAGAAAATGGAAAAGTCAGTCTCAGCGGATTAATTGAGAACGTGGTAACAGCCTATTTGAATCGTAATTCCGAACCCCATGTATTAGCTGAAACACTTGTTTCTTGTACAATTGTGCGAGCAGAAGACGGCAATGTATGCCAAGCCTTCAATGCTGGCGAGAATGTATCACTTAATTTTCGAATCCATAAAATTATTGAAACTCGTAAAAATCTTGCCTTCACCATTTATAACAGTCTGGGAGTCGGTATTGTTTCTGCAATTTTTGAAGACTGTGGTGAGTTAATTTCACCGGATGCAAAACAAGTGAAATTTCCACTTCCGAGCATCATGTTTAATCCAGGTCAATATCGTGTAGAAGGCGTTATGTTAGATGAACACGGTCAAACATTAGACAGGCAAGAATGTTATCTCATGTTCTCGGTATATCGATCTAATAAGTTCGATCTTGCTGGCTTTCGGTCATCGGGTGCCATGAGGCTAGATGCTACAGAATTCGACCAAAATAACTTAATATGAAAAAATGGATCAAAAGAAAAATCCGCTCAATCACTGGCTTTGAGGACATTAAGAACTGCGTTCAAACAAATTCCAACGATCTACGATTAATTGCAGGTCGATTGGCCCGGGAAGACTCGGCTCGCTACGTATCCAAAGCATTGCCCAAGGCAATTACCTTAACTTCTCATCATGAAATTTTAGACTTTGCGCTGCAATCAATTACGCCTGAACTTCGAGATGGTTTAATCCTCGAATTTGGAGTCTGGCAAGGACAGTCAATCAATCGGATTGCAAGCCTCACTGCAAGCACCGTATATGGTTTCGATTCATTCGAAGGCCTTCCCGAAGACTGGCGCATCGGCTATAAGGCTGGAGAGTTTGCGCTTGAAGGAGATCATCTCCCTGATGTTGCTAAAAATGTCAAACTGATCAAAGGCTGGTTTGACGATACTCTGCCTGTTTTTACTAAAAATGTTACGGGATCAATAGCATTCATTCACGTTGACTGTGATCTTTATTCTTCCACCAAAACAATTTTTAAAGAAATTGGAAGCAGACTTCGCCCAAACTCACTCATTCTTTTTGATGAATATTTTGGTTATCCCTCGTGGGAGGAGCATGAGTATAAAGCGTTTCAGGAATTTGTTCGAGATAATTGTAGGAGTTATGAATATCTTGCTTACAACCCTTTACATGAACAAGTGCTTGTCCGAATCACTGCCTGATTAGGATATTAATTAAGTTAATTTGCAGCTGTATCCTACATGAAACCAATTCTTATTGTCGGTGCCGGTTTCTCTGGAGCTGTGGTTGCACGTCAGCTTGCTGATTCAGGCCATTATCGTTGCCTGATCATTGATTCAAGAAACCACATCGCTGGCAACTGCCACACGGAAAGAGAATCGGATACTGGGATCATGGTGCATCGCTATGGTCCCCACATCTTCCATACCAGCAATTCAGTTGTATGGGAATACGTGCAGCGCTTCAGCGAGTGGGTGCCATATATTAATCGGGTCAAGGCCTCCATTCCGAAAGGCATTTTCGGTCTACCAATCAACCTGCACACCATCAACCAGTTTTTCGGCAAGCGATTCGCACCAGCCGAGGCAAAGATGTTTGTCGAAAGCCTCGGAGATCATTCTATCCGCGTGCCCGCCAATTTCGAGGAACAAGCGCTCAAATTTTTAGGGCGAGATTTATATGAGGCGTTTTTTCATGGCTACACTAAAAAACAATGGGGCTGCGATCCAAAGGAACTCCCCGCATCGATTCTCCAGCGACTGCCCATTCGTTTCAATTATGACGACAGTTACTACAACAGCCGCTGGCAGGCCATACCAAAAGACGGTTACACCGAGGTAATCCGCCGGATTCTGGATCACCCACTCATCGAGGTAAAGCTCTCAACTCCTTGGGAGCCGGCGATGTTAGATGAATTTCATCATGTTTTTTATACGGGTCCGATCGATCAATTCTATAGTTATACCGAAGGACATTTGGGTTACCGAACAGTATTCTGGGATAGAACTGAAGCAATGGGCGACTTCCAAGGCAATGCCGTGATCAATTATCCGGAACTCGGTGTGGCGCATACTCGGATTCATGAACACAAGCACTTCGCTCCGTGGGAGAATCACGAGCGTAGTTGTGTCTTCACCGAGTATAGCAAGGAGACTGAAACTGGTGATATTCCATACTATCCCAAGCGCCTTGTTGGAGACACATCCGTGTTCGCACGTTACGAAGCGCTTGCCCGACAAGAATCCAAGGTTTCATTCCTCGGCCGTCTCGCTACCTACCGCTATCTGGATATGCATCAAGTAATCGCCGAGGCACTGGAATTTTCTGAGGGTTACCTCTCTGCAAAAGGATCGAGCGATTCCTAATCCAGTTTTTCTGCGGCTAAGAGCAGAGCATAAATTCCCTACTTGTTTAAAATCTACTAGATGAAACTTGCAGATAAAATCTTGGTGGTCTTTCCGTTTGATGGAAAGCCAAACGCTGGTGGTCCGGAGGGATTCATCAGTCAGTTGTTGAGGTCGTATCAACATCCCAGATTTGCGGTCACTCCTCCCACCAGCGTTACGCCAAAGGCGAAGTGGAGAAGAATTCTTCATCGCGCAGGTTTGCTCTGTAGCCCACGATGGACGCGCCTAGCCTTAAAAGATTCCGGCTTCGCTAATAAAGAAGCAGTATTCCGCCAGGCCGAAATGGATCAAGTGAAATACCTCTGGTTCATGGATCACAATGTCTTCGGTCTTTATGAACCTTTTATCAGTGACGAGCAAATCGTGATCTATCAACCTCATTGTCCCGAGTTGCCTTGGAGAGAAGTTCCCGAAGAACAACAGGCTGAGATGGAAACATTAGTAAGGCGCTTGATGGCAAGGGCACAAATTCTTGTATTTCCAAATTCCGTTGCGGGTTCGATATACGCGTCAATTATCGAACCAAGACACCAGATTCACTACATCCAATCTGGCGTGGCTTACCCGGATGCGGTTGGTCACTTCCCCTTGGACCTCACATTGACCTACTTCCTTTACATCGGACGGCGCCTGCCAATCAAAGGTTTTGATCTAGTAATCGATGCCTTCCGCTTGGCATATGAGAAGCGCAAGGACATCCGCCTCGTCGTCTGCGGCGGTGGCGACGCCATCCATATTCCCGGAGTAATCGACGTCGGGTTCAGCACACGCATCCATGACTGGATCGCTTCAGTCGATTATGTGGTGAATGCCAACCGGCAGAGCTATTTTGATATCAGTGTGATGGAAACTCTGGCCATCGGCACTCCAATCATCATGACGGCCACCTACGGGCATGAGGTCTTTCAAGAATGGGCATCACCTGGAATTCATTGTTTAAAAACCGCTTCCGTGGCCGATCTCTCCACGGTCTTTCTCGAAACCTCATCGGATAAATCCAGTGATGCTGAAGTCCGAGCGAATAATCGTGAGCTCTACGAAAGGGAGTTTTCACTTAGGCGCTATCACCAACGCCTCGAGCAATTCATCAATGCGGTCACGAGCTAAATAATCACAGGTCAGAGACTCCTACCATCATGGTGAGCACGAATATCAAAATTTCCGTCATTCTTTGCACCCATAACCCAAGGTCGCATCACTTTGCTGCGACTCTTGAGGGGCTCAAACAACAGAACCTTTCCTTAAATGAATGGGAATTGATCGTCATCGACAACGCTTCTACCCCACCCCTAAAGGAGAATTGGGATATTTCCTGGCATCCCAATGGTAGGATCGTGGTGGAATCCGAACTGGGTTTAGCAAGAGCACGGCGTCGGGGATATTGCCAGTCCATTGGAGCATTGATTGTCCACTCGGATGACGACAATATCCTTGCTTCCAACTATCTGAACGAGGCGTGGAATATCCACGAGAACTTCCCCTTCGTAGGCTCGTTTGGCGGGCAGTGGATTCCGCAGTTTGATGAGCCACCGAAATCCGACCGGGAACGCAGTTTCGGCGGTGAACGTGTTTTCAAATCGGCGATCTGGTCTAACCTTCCAGATGACAACCGCACCATGCCCTTTGGAGCGGGGATGTGCCTGCGCCGAGAAGTGATGGAAGAATATCTCAAGCAAGTTGAGCTAGATCCCAAACGCCTTGTATTGGGAAGGACTGGCATCCGCTTTATCACAGGCGAGGATATTGATCTAAATTATGTAGCTACAGGCAAGGGCTTGGGAACGGGGCTTTTTCCTTCTCTGTCGCTTATCCACATGATGCCTAAAGAGCGGATCAATGAGCAGCACATGATCCGCTATGCGGCCGGAAACGCCTATTCCATGGTCATCTTGCACTGGTTGCACTTCGGAGAGATTAGAGTTCCCCGATATTCGAAAATCGGAGCATTAGTCTACTGGCTACGGATTGGGTTGCGAATGGATTCGTTTGCCCGACGCATGGAGCTTGCACAAATCAAAGCCAGGCGCGAGGCCGTTCAAGATATGACGAAGTGGGGGTGGTTGGATTAAGTTTATGAGGAGCGAGGTGAAAAAAGTATTCTTGTTTTGCCGTCCGAATGCAGGGGCCTATCAGGATGACATGGTCGTTCTGGCGCAGGGGCTGCGGTCGCTCGGAATTGAGGTTCACGGCAATTGCAACTACTGGCAGGACGATGTGAATGGCCCGTTCCTTGTGAAGTCCGATCCTGCAGTGAAGCCTGAAGATTGTGATGTGGTTGCTATCTCCTACATCTGGCCTCACTGGATGGACTCGAAATTCCAGACCCATGAAATGGTGCTTCCCGAAGTGCTGAAGGGTAAAAATCGCCAGTTTATTTCCGTATATCTCGATCTTGACGATGGCTACGAGACCATGAGTTTTGGGGAAGAGTATCAGGAATTTGACGTTATCCTAAGGGCTAAGTATAACCGACGTTGTTACCATCCGAAAAACCATAGACCGTGGACATTAGGTCTATCCGACCGAATTATTCGAACTCTTCCTGATACTCCTATTCCTTTTTCACGACGCAAGCGGGACTTGTTGGTGAATTTCGGAGCGAGTCATCCTTATGTCCACGGAACGAGAACTTTATTCACCAAACCTTTGGTGGATGTTGTGGGAGAAAGGATGAACATCAATACAACCAAGGATGATCTTTCACTTGAACCGAATGATCCATGGGATGCGTTGATGTGGAGGCAAACGCAATTCAGACATGCGAGATCCTACTATGATCGATTGGCAGACAGTCAGGCCGTCGCGGCATTTTGCGGGGAAATGATTCCTCCGTCGCCTCTCCGTCCTCCCTATCTGGTCGGAGGAGGAAAGGCCCAGTTGAAACGGTATCTTTACGATGCGCTCGGCAAGTTCGACCCTAGGCCGCCACGCTCCATCCAGTGGGACAGTTGGCGGTTTTGGGAAGGGTTTGCCGCAGGCTGTTTGGTATTCAATATCGATTTGGACTATTACGGAGTACAACTCCCGGTCATGCCTGAAAATGGCAAGCACTATGTCGGCCTGCGACTTGATCGGATGCAGCAGGGAGTGGATGAGATTCTTGCCGATCCTGATAGAATGGAATTCATTGCGAACGCAGGCCGCGAATGGGCCATGAAGCACTACTCGCCGGAGGCAATGGCAAGACGCTTCCTTCAGATAGTCGATGAAAGGATCATGTGCCAGGCCTCCTGATTGCGATCCTGTCCTCATGTCATAAAGATTAATTTATGTTATCCACTATTGTGAATCGCATCGCCCAACGGTGGAGAACCTGCCGCTTGTTTGCTCGGGAAGGCTCCCGTATGTGGGATCGATTCCTATTGGGGGTGGCCGGTTTTGCCCGGGGTCGTCCTTTCGATACTGAATCGGCGTATGGTAGGATGATGGCGCCACTTGCCGGTGAAGTAACTTCACGTGTGAAAAAAGCCGGCGGACTGCGCGTTACGCTCGATTTAACAGAACTTGTGGATGTTATGGTGTTCGAAGAACTGATCGTGGAGGAGATTTACCCGATCGAAGAAGTGCCATTCATCCCTGACTTGGTGGTCGATGCCGGAGCATGCCACGGGTTGTTCGCGTTGATTGCGCACGGGCGGTTTCCTCAGGCGAAGCTGGTATGCATTGAGCCTGAGCCTTCCAATGCCGAACGAGTGAGACGCCATCTGGCGGACAATCAGATTTCCGCTGATATGTTCGAAGCCGTTCTCTCGACCTCGGTATTGCCAGTAATCTTTACGGGGGGCGGGTTTGGAGGTGCCATTGGAGGTTCGATCGAGGAAGGCGGACTACAAGTGGAGGCTGTTAGGCTCCAGGATATTCTTGATGCCCATCGACCCAGGCGACTGCTTCTGAAAATGGATATTGAAGGTGCTGAACGGGAGGTGTTGCCACCAGTAAGCGACTTATTGCCTCATGAAACGGTAATTTTCATTGAAACCCATCATTCGGAATCGGAGTGCGATTCTTATCTCGGCGAACTGAGACGAAATGGGTTTGCCGAAACGGTGATCCGCCGCCGTCCATCCGAAGTTACTGGAGATGAATACGTGGAACGCATGTTGATCCGACACTGATGCCAAACGATTTGCCCCGTCTTCTTTTCATCACGAACGAGCCGCCACACACGGCGGCGGCGGGATCGATCTATTTTCACCGTCTCTTCGCCGACTATCCGGCGGAACGCTTGCGGGTGATTAGCAACAGCCCTTTGCCTAGTTCTGGACAGCGCCTTGCCTGTGATTATTTTACACACCGGATTTGGGCGGACCGTTTGCAGCAGACGCGCTTCTGGAAGTGGCGGACGGCGGCCAGGGTGCTGGGTGGGGCTGATCTTTTATCACTGTCCTCGTTGGATGGCTTGGTCGGTGATTTTCGACCGGATGCGGTGGTCACCCTGATGCAGGACTCTTGGTATTATGAACTCGCCGCGCGCTATGCGCGGAAGAAGAACCTGCCGCTGATCCTGTTCGTTCATGATCTTCCCCATGGCTTCGAACCGGTGGCACCGTGGCTGGTGAAACGCCAACTTCAGCGGGACCGAGCAATCTATGAGCAAGCCGCAGTGCGGTTCTGTGTCAGTCCCGGCATGGAGGCATGGTTCCGCAGAGAATTCGGTTTAGCCGGACAAGTGCTGCTGCCACCCCGCTCTCCTACTCCGCCATCCCAAGATCCTGAGTTATGTCGGACACTTAAGAACCCAGGGAAATTGACCTTGGGCTATGCAGGTGGATTGCACTACGGGTATGGTGAACAAATCGCGGCCATGATTCCTGTGCTTCGCTCTACCCAAACCCGCCTCGAAATTTTTGGGCCGACACCGTCGGGAGCCTTAGCGGGACTCAATGACGCCACGGATGTATTGACCTTTCATGACTACGCTCCTACTCCAGAGGAAGCTTGGTCCGAAGTCCTAACACGTTGCGACGCGGTGCTTCTTCCTTACCTGAATCCACCAGGAGAACATCATCTTCAATACCAAACCCATTTTCCCAGTAAATTGGGGGATATGCTTTCACTGGGGCTACCAGTGATTGTGACAGGACCGGAGGGCGCGAGTGGGGTGGCTTGGTGCAAAGCGAATGAATTGTCTGATGGGGTTGTGACAGAAGAGAGAGAAAATGCTCTCGCGGCGATATTGATCAAACTATCAGAAACGGACAACCTTCGTATTCGGCTTGCTTGTCGTGCTAGGCAGGCTGCAAATGAGTTTGATTTAGAAGCTGTTTCCACCATCAATAAAGTATGCAACAGACCATGACAAAATCTCTAATAAAAGGCATACTACGAAAAGTTGGCTTGGATATTTATCGCCGCCAAACAATGGCTCGGGGAATAAATCTTCATGTCGATTTGCAAAGGATTTTTCGCGGGCGCGTTCCCAAGGTTATTTTCGACGTGGGTGCGAATGTCGGTCAAACTGCTTTAGAATTTTCCGCGGTGTTTCCCACAACACTAATCTATTCCTTCGAGCCAATTTCTTCAACTTATTCAAAACTTGTGGGCAACGTAGCTGATATGCCGAATATAGTGCCTCACAAAATTGCCTTGGGAGTAGAAAACGCCATTGTGAAAATGGAATCAGTTTCCGAAAGCGGATCGAATCGGATACTCTCAGCAAATGAGCATACTTTGGATTGCCCGTTTGAGGAAGTGAACATTGAACGGCTTGATGAATTCTGCTATAGAAACGGGCTTTTCGATATCGATTTGCTAAAAATCGATTGTGAGGGGCATGATTTGCAAGTTCTCATCGGCTCGGGAGAGCTTTTGGACAAAGGCATATCTTGCGTGTACTGCGAGGTAAATTTCAGAAGAGATGGCCGACATGCCGACTTTTTTGCAATTGAGTCATTTTTAAGCCAAAAAAATTACACCCTTTATGCATTCTATGATTATTCTGGGTGGCAGTATGATATATCAAAGGAGGGATTCACTAACGCTTTGTTTGTAAAGGATAAATGTTTCCGAACAACTTATCATTCTTGAAATTTATCTCTCAAGACTGGAAAGCGATTGATAATTTATAGTATTGGATTGCTGCTGCAATTGACCCAAGAGAACGGACAGCTGCACCGGTTAAATGGCTATAAGTCCAGCAAATCATTCCAAATTACATCTAGCGGTTGATCCGATTGGCCATATGGAACTGATAGCAAACAAATGAAGATTTTCGGAAATTGCCTTGTGAAAAATGAGGCCGACATGATTGAGGAAACGCTGCGCAGTGCGGCGCGCTGGTGTGACCGGATTTTCGTATTTGATAACGGAAGCACCGATGGAACGTGGGAGAAAGTTCAAACCTTAGCCCAAGAGATGCCAGAAGTGTTGGTCCCTTTTAGATCTGATTGTGTACCATTCAGTAATACCCTGAGGAAGCATGCTTTCGAGCACTTCCGCCATGAATCAAACGACGGCGATTGGTGGTGTGTATTGGATGCCGATGAGATCTATATTGATGATCCGAGATCCTTTCTGGCTTCCGTTCCGACCCGGCACCATGTCGTTTGGGGGATCTATTTTCAACATTACTTCACGGAGTTGGATGCTGACCGGTGTGTAGTGAATCGCATGAACTATCCACCCCACACGCTTGCGGAGCAGGCGCTCCGTTACTATCGCTGTGATTATTCCGAGTTGCGTTTTTTCCGTTACCGGCAAGGGCTACAATGGTTGAACGGATCCGCGCCTCGTCATCTTGGGGTGGTGCATCCCAGACGCATTCGCTTCAAACACTATCAGTATCGCAACCCCGATCAGATTCGCATGCGCTTGGAAACTCGCCAACTTGCCATTCGTCAAGGCTGCGAGAACTTCTCGGATTACTCTACCGAGACCGATTGGAGGGAAAAGATAGTGCCGGCATCGAGTTGTCACTGCATCGACGCGCCTGACCCCTTCCGAATCGAGGAAGACAAAATTCCGCGGCACCTAGAGCTTCCCTTGCAGCGGATGGTGAAGCTGTTCATGCACGGGGCTGGCCTTTGGCCGTAAATAAGATATCAGCAGTTAGGAGTGCTTCTAACAGAGATCTATATGTCGCATAAAACAAATCCCGTAAATATATCCCATCTGCCGTGGCTCGATTGGATGCGTTTCATCGCGGCGCTGGCCGTGGTGGTTTGTCACATACGAGGTGGTCATTGGTTGGACTGGGGGAGAATGGATGAGTCAGACAAAACTCAGCTAGGTGCCGTTTTTTTCGCGCTCACCCGTCCAAATCTTGAACCGGTCGTGGTGTTCTTTGTTCTCAGCGGGTTTCTTGTTGGCGGCAGATTGATCGAAAGGGTGCAAGTTGGCACCTTCAGGGGATTGGATTATGCACTGGATCGATTTACCCGTATCTATGTTCCGCTTGCTCCTACTCTAGTGCTGAGTGGTGTGGTCGCATACTATTGTAAATTGGAGTTTTCATGGTTTCAACTGGCGGGCAATGTCTTCGCTATGCAGGGGGTATTCGTGGATTCGTTCGCGAAGAACGAGCCCCTTTGGTCTCTTTCATACGAGATTTGGTTCTATTTTCTGGGCGGCTTTGCGGCGGTGTGCGTCATCGCGAAGGGGCGATGCAGTCAATGGGGCCTTTTGGGCGTGTTGATCGGTTTCTTGATCTTCACTAAGCTCAACCCCTTGTTGCTTCTTTGCTGGATTTTGGGGGCACTTGCCTATCCTCTACGGACGATCAAGGTGTCGGCTCCAGTGGCTGTTATCGGCTTCCTAGTCACGGCCGTGGCAGTGACCCTCTCTCAACTCAACATGGCAAGCGTCTCGGTCAAGTTGAATCAGGGCTATTTGCCGTCTCGCGAGGCATCCATCTTGTTGTTGGCTGCCGGACTGGCTGTGGTCATCTGTTGGGCGTGCGGACAATTACCCCAAAATCCGCTTCTCAGGCGTTTTGAACAATTAGGGACGCGGCTCGCGGCATTCTCTTACACTCTCTATCTCACCCACTATCCAATGCTACATTTGTGGGAAAAGTTCGACAATGCCCGCCTTGGAGCACTGGATCTCCCCTCATTTGGGCTCTTTTTTGCCAAGATCGCATACTGTCTCCTCGCTGCTTGGTTATTGTATCTGCCGTTTGAGGCGCGAACCAACGGGCTACGCCGCAGTCTTAAGGGAATGCTTTTAGGGAAAGCACGAACATGAGTCTGTTTCTCCCTCTCCAGATGATGTCTTCACCTCACCCAAGCGAGAATTTGCGATTACCTTCCTGTTCGGTAGTCATCGCAACCTTAGATCGGGTATCTACCTTGCTCACCGTTCTGGATTACCTGGAGCGGCAGACCGTCCCGCCGAGCGAGGTGATCCTATGTGTGGCGGGTGACTCAGGCGAACTGAAACAGGCACTCGCAGCAAAACCCCGCAAGCTATCCATCAGGGTGTTGCAGAGTGCAGTGAAGAGTTCTGCCCAGCAGCGCAATCAAGGGGCGCAATCAGCGTCTGGCGAGGTGGTGGCGTTTCTCGACGACGATATTGAATTCGAGGAGGACCTGTTTGAACGGGTGCTGGGGCGCTTCGCCGCCCTGCCGCCGAACGCGATGGGTGGACTCAGTCCCCGGATTGCTAATCAGGGGCGCAATCGACCCGGACGACTCACGCTTGCTTATTACAGGATTCAGGCCGGTTATTCCGATGCTGATTATGGAGGGCGCCTGTTTGGGCCGGCGATCAATTGTTTTCCAATCTTCGAAGAGGACGGCCCGGTTCTGGTGCCGGTCGAATGGTTGCCATCGACCTGTCTGTTTCTCCGGGCGGAATGTTTTCACCGCCACCGGTTTCCGGAATTTGATGGTTACAGCTATGCGGAGGATGTGCACTTGACCGCGCGAATCGCGCGCGAGCTTCCGCTCTATTTCCTGCGAGAGCCTTCGATTCTGCATCATTCCCAGCCAAGCGAGTTTAAAAATGATGCAGCGGCTTTGACGGCTGGGAAACTCCACAACATGGCAGTGATCGCTCGGGAGGTCATGGAGATTCCTGGTTACCGATGGAAATGGGAACTACACCGGATTTTCATCAGCATAATCTTGTTGTTGCGGCGTCCAGGTCAGTGGCGCGATGAGTTGCGTGGTGTGTGGAGTGCAAAATCCTGAGTATGACAGATGATCTACCATCAGTTCTTGTAGGCATTACCACCCGCAACCGGGCTAGCGTTTTACCGAAGTCGATTTCGTCGGCGCTTGCCCAGAACCATCCGAATTTGGCGATCGCGGTTCTGGATGATGGTTCGACGGATGACACCCCCGGCCTTGTCAGCGGATTTCCTAGTGTGAAATGGCAGCGCAACGAAGACTCACAGGGGATTATTGAGGCCCGCAACCGCCTGATGTCGGTGGATGTGGATTACTATGTGAGTCTGGATGATGATGCCTGGTTCCTGAAGGATGATGAAATCAGCCTCGCCGTCGCCCACATGGAAGCCCACAAAGGGGTGGCGGCGGTGGCCTTCGACGTTTTATCACAGGATTGCAGCGAGCCGGTGGAACGAGGATTGCCAAAGGCTGTGGGTATGTTCATCGGTTGCGGTCATGTGCTACGGCTTTCCGCGGTGCGGGAGGTGGGATTTTATACACCATGTCCGGGAGCCTATGGATCGGAAGAAAAGGATCTTTGCCTCCGGCTCGCAGACTTGGGCTACTCGATCGATTTGCTACCCGGCATCCACGTATGGCATGATAAGGAGTGGATCGGACGGGACTGGCATCCGTTGCACAAGTCGGGTGTTTGCAACGATCTGGTGATGGCGCTGCGCCGTTGTCCGTTTCCCGAAGTAATGGCGGTTGTTCCTTACAAGATTCTGAGCCATCTAAGATTCGCTTTGAAAAAGCGTGGGATGATACGACCTGCGTTGGCTGGCATAATTTTGTTCTTCTTGAATATTCCGATAGTTCTCAGGACTCGAAAGGCCGTGAAGTGGGATGTGTTCCGGCGGACGGTTGGGCGATAACTCAAATAAAACCATGATGATTCCTCCCATCACCTCCAGCCAATCGGCGTGACTCCATCTGTTACGCTGGGTAGCGGCGGTGTATTCGACGTTCTATCACCGGATCGCAGACTTAGGACTAATCGATCGATTTACTGCCCGGCGTCCATGTCTGGCATGACAAGAAGTGAACCGAGCCTGAAGATGCTGCCCAAAGCATTGGCGGGAATGATTTTGTTTTGCAAGAATCTCCCAAGTATTTTAACGTCGCAAAAGCTGGTGAAACGAGATGTTTTTTTGTGAGTGTTGGTCGTTAGAATGAAGTATCTATACAGCTTATCAGCTGTGTCATAAAGTTTTTATGAAATTCAACACCATGAGCAGGATCAAGTATTTTATCAGTGCGGCGTTGAAGCGGCTATTCGAACCAAGTTCGATGCATTGTCCGAGCTGCGGAGGCAAGGCGGAATCGGTCGTAGACCGGAAGGCCTTGGTTACTTCGCTTGCCCGCTGCGCCACATGCCGCTTGCTTTTCCGGCAGCCTCACACAACACCAGCTGAAAGTCGGAGATTCTATCAAAAAGAATACGAACAGGGTTATACGACTGATGTTCCTGAATCGGAATCGCTTAGCCAATCGATTGCGACGGAATTCAAAGGAACCGAAAGAGATTACTCGCGACATCTACAACTTTTCGATCAACTTAAAATCTCGCCTCCGGCCCGCGTTTTGGAGTTCGGCTGTTCATGGGGATACGGTGCCTGGCAGATGGCGCGAGCGGGTTACGATGTAACCGCACTTGAAGTTTCCGCACCGCGATGTGCCTACGCACGCAACGAACTCGGAGTGAAGGCGGTTGAGGAATTTGCGGAAATTGAAGGAACCTTTGATCTAGTCTTCAGCAGTCACGTACTAGAACATGTGGACCGGCTCGGAGAGGTGGTCGAGCGACTATGGCAATTGACGAATCCCAGTGGCTGGATGATTCACATCATGCCTAATGGTTCTGCAGAGTATGCCGCTGCCGCGTTCGGCAACTGGCACCGTTTATGGGGGCAGGTTCATCCCCAGTTGCCGGATTCTGAATTCTGGCGCAAATGGTTTGGACCTGAGCCGTTCTATCTATCCGCCACACCAGTCGATGAAATCAAAATGGCTGATTGGGATCCCGGGATGTGTGGAGTAGGTAGGTTGGACTCCGGCGAACTGTTGGTGGTTGCTCGGAAGCGCTAACTTTCAATTTCGCCCAATGGAATAGACGTTCTGCAAATGGTATGACAAACATTCTTCTTGCCCACCCAGGGACGCAGCATGCTCCCGCACTGGCGCGTGAGCTGGACCGCCGGGGGATGCTTAGGGAGTTCCATACCGGTCTGGCTCTGGATGAGAATGGCGTCTTGGCCCGCATGGTCTCGCAATGGGTAGAAATGCCATTTGCGAAATCCTTGCGAAACCGAATCGCCCGTGGAGTGGACGCACAACGGATTCATACAGCTCCATGGCATGAGTTTCGCGCGCTCTGGCAGATCCGTGGCGAACGGGATCCTTTGCAGGTGTTGCATGAACGGAACAGACGGTTTCAAGAGGGGATACCCGAGTCAAGTTTTCGCAATTCGGACGCCGTCATCGGATTCGATACTTCGTCGTGGATCCTTGCGCAAAGAAGCCGGATACTAGGAAAACCGCTATGGTTGGAACGAACGATCAATCATCCCGCCCAATGGTATGAAGCGCAGATCGCCTTGCACCAGCGTTATCCGAAATGGCAAGATGCTCCCGTCCCCCGCTTGCCGGAACTGGTCGCGGCCGAGGAAACTGAGCACCGCCTGGCTCTCCGGATTCTTGTGGGTTCCAGTTTTGTCGCCCGCACGCTCGAATCGATGGGCGTGGATCCGGCGAAAATCGTGGTCAATCCGTATGGTGTTTCGTGGGAGGAGTTTGCGGCACCGGTGTCAGATAAGTCTGCCTCTGTCCGACTGCCTGGGCCCATGCGGTTTCTTTTCGCGGGTTCGATCGGTGCCCGCAAAGGGGTGCCCGTGCTGCTTGATGCTTGGAAAAAATTGGGTTGGGGCAAAAACGAAGCTGAACTCTGGCTGGTGGGCCATCTGCCCGATGACCAACGCCGACTCATTCCAAACGATGCTGGTATCCAACTGATGGGTCGCGTGGCCAAGTCGGAGATTGCGGCGATTTACCACCAATGTGATGTTTTCGTACTACCCTCGTTTTCGGAAGGGTTTCCGTTGGTGTTGTTGGAAGCTCTTGCCGCCGGCCTACCGGTGATCACCACACCGAACACGGGCGCCGGTGATCTGCAGGATTATGGCGCGGCGAATTGCGTCACTCTGGTTGAGGCGGGATCAGTGGATGCGTTGGTGGAGGCAATGAGGGCATGGAAGGATCATCCACCTGGAAATGCAGTCGTGCGCACCGCCTGCGACAGACTGCGCAACCGCTATTCCTGGGAAGCCTACGGCGCTCGCTGGGCTAAGTTGCTGACCTCTGACCTCTGACCTCTGACCTCTGACCTCTGACCTCTGACCTCTGACCTCTGACCTCTGACCTCTGACCTCTGACCTCTGACCTCTGACCTCTGACCTCTGACCTCTGACC
>JANPMK010000066.1:0-4603 GCA_031422775.1 Akkermansiaceae bacterium
GTAGTAGTAAAGACCTTCAGCTCCCATGTTAGGATTTTCGTTCACGGTGTAATTTTTACCGAGCCATTCTTTAACGGCGACGACACGTGGGTCGTTAGGCTCGAGTTTGGCATATATGAATGAAAGCAGACCGGCGTAGGAGATGGAGCCGTAGGAACGGAGCGCGACTTTGCCATCAGCTGTGACGTCTTCGCCAGCTTTGGAGCTACCTGGGGTGTAAATGAAACCACCTTTGTTTTTTGGATCGTCCGATGCCCATTTTTGATTGTTGGTGGCTGTGAGGTTTTGACAGCTGGAAAGGAAAGTCAAAGCCGCGTCCCAGTTGAGTTTTGGCTCATCGGCGTAGTTGCCGTCCTCGATGATTTTATCGGAAAGGGCGATGGCCTCGATGGCGAGGTAGGTGTTTGACATGTCGGTTTCAGTGTCCTTGGAACCGTAGCCGATACCGCCGTCGTTCTGGTTATCCGTTTTTCCTTTTTCGCCGATGTCCCACTGGCTGCCAATGAGCTGGCGGCGGGCTTTGACGATGGCGGGTTCGAATTCCTTACGTCCGGCGGCGCTGAGCGCGGTGACGGAGGTGGCGGTGTTGTAAACTTTCAAACCACGGTTGTAGATGCCACCGTCTTCTTTTTGTTGTTCTAAGAGCCAATCGAAACCTTTTTTGAGGTGATCCGGAAGTTTGCCATCGGCTGGAAGCTCAAGGCTTGGATCGCGCATGGCGGCGGTGAGAGCAAGTGCGGTGAAGGCCGGAAGTCCACCATCGTCCCAAAAACCTTTTTCTTTTTGTTGCTCAGCGAGCCAAGCATTACCGCGCGCAATCGATTGGCGGACTTCGTTTTTGATCGAAAGATACTCGTTGTTCTGGGCATGTGAAACGCCAGCAGTCAGGGCAAGTGCAAGGAGGATGTTTTTCATGGGAAGTAGGGTTGGTCGGGTTGCGAGATGAAGTTAACGTAGGAACGTGTGGAAATCTTATGTTTCTTTGATAGAAACGAGGATAAGCAGGGGATTTTTTTCTGAAACTCTAAATTTCAAGCAAGAGGGGAGGATTTGGGTGGTTTTTGATCATGGAAAGAAAAGCGATGGGCGATTTTTGACCATGTTTCAAAAAGGGTAGGGTCAACACGCCGTGTTGACCGTGGAATAGAAAAGGGTGGGTGTTGAAAGGAGGTCTCACACCCGTCAGATGGATAGCGCGTTAATATTTTTGATTTGGGTCGCCAGCGGCGTGGCGACCCTACCATTTTACAAAATCCCGCGCGCTTTCAGGTTATTTAACCTGTGCGCCACATCGACCAGTCCATCGACAATCACTTGCGTGTAGCTGCGGCCGTCAGTGGTATCGACTCCGTGGCCGGGTTCTAGGTCGCGGAGCGGTTGAAGGGCGGGATCATCATGGCGGAAGGCCTCGACAAAGACGGTTTCGAGTTTCCCGGTTTTGGCGGCGGCTAGCAAGGTTGCGCCGACCCAGCCATCATCCGTGCTCAAGCAGCCGCGGGTGGTTTTGGCTGAGGCATGGAAAATGCCCATGTGATTGGCGGCGGCGAGCTCGCCGATCAGGCGTTGGTTTTCCTCGATGGAGAGCCCGGAGTCGCCCATGTGTGCGGAGTCGATGAGGAGTTTGAAATAATCGCGGCCGAGTTCCTTGTTGATGGCTTTGATGAAAGCTGCACCGCGCTTGATGTTGGTGAAGGTTTTGAATTCACCTGGGCGGAGGAATTCGATGTGCCAGGAGGTGATGTTGGAATCTAACAATCCGGATTCCTTGACCGCGCGGACGTGAAGTTTGACGTTTTGTGCGATGGCGGCATCGAGATCCATATCGACCGGGCCGTTCATCCATTCCTCGATGGATGTGGAGCCTACTGTGACCGCGCCGTGGGCAATGGCGGCTTTAAGAGATGGAACTAGTTGGGCGAGCACCGCGTCTTCATCGGCGGGGTTCATGGGGTTCGCGCCGCCGACCATCATGATGAGGTGGACATCGAGTTTCAACGCTTTGAGTCCGGTCACGAGTTCGGCGATATCAGCTTCGCCTGTGCCAGGAAAAAGGGACACCTGAACGCAAGTGGGGCGGACAGGAGAGAGTGAACAAATGCGATCCATCTCCGCAACCACGGCGGTGCGGCCATCGGCTTCACGGGGCAGGCAACCATTGGAGTCCGGAACGAGGCCGGCGATGAAACCGAGATGAGTAGGTACAACGCCGAGTGCGATGTTGGTTTTGAGAGTAAGCGTTTGAGACATGCAAGGGTTCTAAACTTCAAGTTTCAAAATTCAACTTTTAAACCTCACGGCAAGAATGATTTAAACGGAGGAGCGGAGAAAACGGAGGTAACGGAGGATTAATAAATGTTGAAAGTTTGGATTGGTTGATGGCATTAAACTCAAAACCAGAATCCTCAGATTCCTCCTCCGTTGCCTCCGTTTTCTCCGCTCCTCCGTTTAAGTTTTTTATTCTAACAAAAAACCCGCACCGGATGACCGATGCGGGTTTTAAAGTGGTTAGCTTTGGGCTTATTTGGCAGCGCGGAGGGCTTCTTCTTTGGCTTTGGCTTTTGCGATAACGTCGTCGGAGACGTTTTTCGGGCAAGGGGCGTAGTGAGAGAACTCCATGGAGAACTGACCGCGTCCGGAGGTCATGGTGCGAAGGTCACCGATGTAACCGAACATCGCGGAGAGCGGAGCTTCGGCTTTGACGCGAACGCCACCCGGAGTTGGCTCTTGGCCTTGGATCATACCGCGGCGGCGGTTGAGGTCGCCGATGACGTCACCGACTTTTTCTTCGGGAGCGAAGACGTCGAGTTTCATCATTGGCTCAAGGATTTGCGGGCCGCACTTGACCATGGTCTGACGATACGCGGCTTTCGCAGCGATTTCGAAGGCGATGTTACTGGAGTCCACTGCGTGGAAACCACCTTCGTTAAGCGTGACTTTGAAGTCCAAGCAAGGGTAGCCGGCAAGTGGTCCTTTATCGATGCAGGTCTTGAAACCTTTTTCGACAGCGGGGATGAACTCTTTCGGGATACTTCCGCCGACCACCTTCGATTCGAAGACGAAGCCTGAGCCTGGCTCGCCGGGCTCGATGGTGTAGTCGATTTTCGCGAACTGACCGGAACCACCCGATTGTTTCTTGTGGGTGTAGCTGTCGTTAAGAGACTTGGTGATGGTTTCACGGTAAGCAACCTGTGGAGCACCAACGGTGACTTCCACTTTGTGCGTGCGCTTAAGGATATCGATTTTGATGTCGAGGTGAAGCTCGCCCATTCCTTTGAGGATCATCTCGTTGGTTTCCTCGTCGGTTTCAACGCGGAACGATGGATCTTCCTGGATCATTTTACCGATCGCGTTAGCGAGTTTCTCGGCGTTGGCTTTGTCTTTCGCGGCAACAGCGATGGAGATAACCGGATCTGGGAACACCATTGGCTCCAAGGTTGCTGGGTTTTTCTCGTCGCAAAGGGTGTGACCCGTTTGAACGTTTTTGAGACCGACGATGGCGATGATGTCACCCGCTTGTGCGGTATCGACTTCGTTGCGGTCATCGGCATGCATTTCCACCATACGGGAAACGCGCTCGGTTTTACCGGTGAAGGAGTTGAGGATGGTGTCGCCTTTTTTGATCGTTCCAGAATAGATACGAGTGAAGGTGAGGGCACCGAACTTGTCGTCCATGATTTTGAAAGCAAGCGCACGAAGCGGTTTGCTGGAATCAGCGGTGGCGAAGAGACCGGTTTCATTACCTTCTGCATCGACTTCTGGAAGTGGTTTCACTTCGAGAGGGGAAGGGAGGTAATCGACCACAGCGTCGAGCACGAGCTGGAGGCCTTTGTTTTTGAAGGAAGATCCGCAGTAAGTTGGGAAGAACGCGAGATCGATCGTGCCCTTGCGAATGCACTTCTTGATTTGATCGATGCTTGGCTCGGTGCCTTCGAGGTATGCTTCCATGATCTCGTCGTCTTGTTCGACAGCGGTTTCGATGAGGGCTGCGCGGTATTCCTTGGCTTTATCAACCATATCGGCAGGGATTTCCTCGATTTTGAAATTCTCCGGTTGGCCGGATTCGTCCCAGACATGAGCTTTCATGGTGAGAAGATCAACCACGCCGACGAATTCAGATTCGGTGCCGATCGGCAGAACCATGATGAGTGGGTGAGCACCGAGGATTTTTTTCACCTGAGCGGTAACGCGATAGAAATCGGCACCGATACGGTCGAGCTTGTTCACATAGATAACACGGGAAACGCCCGAATCGTTTGCGTAGCGCCAGTTGGTTTCGGATTGTGGCTCAACGCCGCCGGAACCGCAGAAAACGCCGACACCGCCGTCGAGAACTTTAAGGGAACGGTAAACTTCGATGGTGAAGTCAACGTGTCCAGGAGTATCGATCACGTTGAACTGGTGACCTTTCCAAAAGCAAGTGGTCGCAGCGGATTGAATGGTGATACCGCGCTCGGCTTCTTGTTCCATGAAGTCCATGGTGGATGCGCCGTCGTGGACCTCGCCGATTTTGTGGATCTTACCGGTGAGTTTGAGAATGCGTTCGGTGGTGGTCGTTTTGCCCGCGTCAACGTGGGCGAAAATTCCGATGTTACGGTATTTGCTG
>JANPMK010000067.1:0-49158 GCA_031422775.1 Akkermansiaceae bacterium
CGCTACCGAAGAAGACGTAACAGATCTCTTCGCCGCATACGGCCCGGTTGAACGGGTAAAAATCATCACCGATCGTGAAACAGGCCGCTCTAAGGGGTTTGCTTTTGTCACTCTCGGAGATCAAAGCCAATTGAATGCTTCGATCGAAGCGCTCGACGGGCAAGACTATCAGGGTCGCGCACTTCGCGTGAACGCATCTGAGCCTAAAGAAGCTCGTCCCGGCGGCGGCGGCGGCGGCGGTGGTTACGGCGGTGAACGTCGTGGCGGCGGCGGCGGCGGCGGTGGCTACAAAGGTGGCGGCGGCGGCGGTGGCTACAAAGGTGGCGGCGGCGGCGGCGGCGGTGATCGTCGCGGTGGCGGCGGAGGTGGCTACAAAGGCGGCGGCGGCGGTGGCTACAAAGGTGGCGGCGGCGGCGGTGGTCGCGGCAATGACGACTGGGGTTGATCTTTCATTCCCCGAAAGTTTCCAACGTCTACTTCCCTCGCGGAGGTAGACGTTTTTTTATGATTCGATGTATAGCCGTTCAACCCTTGGCGTGATCCCTGTGAACAATTCCCAGACGATGGTATCAGCAAGGATCGCGACTTCGTTTGCGGAAATGTTCGCGCCGAAGAGTTCGACCTCATCTCCGCATTCGACATCGGAGTCGTCGGGCAAGCGGACGATGATTTGATCCATGGTTACGCGGCCGATGATGGGATGACGCTTTCCGCGGATCCATACTTCGGCATTTTTCCCGGAGACATGGCGCGGATAGCCATCGCCGTATCCGATACCGATGGTGGCGATGCGAGTGGGTTGTGTGGTGACGAAAGTGCGTCCGTAGGAAATGCTGTGGCCGGCGGGGACGGTGCGGGCTAGTGTGACGCGGGATTTCAGAGACATGACCGTGCGCAGTTTTTCTTGAAATCCAGGGATGGGTGAGATGCCGTAAATCATCAGCCCGGGCCGGACGAGGTTACAGCAATGATCCGTATAACCGAGAATTCCACCGCTGTTAGAAAGGTGTCGCCATTTGAATTTCTCCGGACCACCCAGATCTTCGACGATGCGATTGAAGTTGGCGATCTGCTCTAGGGTGAATGCTTCGTCCTCATCGGATGAGGAAAGGTGGGAGGCGATGCCTTCGATTTCTAGTGCATCGAGCTTATGGATTTCGATGAGATTTGCGGCGAGGTCTTGAGGGAGAAATCCACCGCGTCCCATTCCGGTATCGACCGCGAGATGCACCACGAGGCGAACGCCACGGCGTTTGGCGATGTCGTGAAAGGATTTGGCCTCGGCAAGGGTGGAGATGCAGGGAGTGATGTCGCGTGCGACGATTTCCTCGCGTTCTTGTTCCCATGTGGCACCTAGCAGGTAAATGGGAGTATGGACGCCGGCGTTGCGGATGCGGCGGGCTTCGCCGATGTTTGCGACTCCTAGAAAAGCGACATCGCAAGATTCTAAGACACGTGAGATGGTTTCCAATCCGTGGCCGTAGGCGCCAGCTTTGACGACCGCCATGAGTTCGCAGCCAGATATCTCACGAGCGACTTCCAGATTGTGTCGCAGGTTTTGGGTATGGATCTCAACCCATGCGCGGGGCGGGGAAATGGGAATTTCAGAATCATTCACTGACGCTAGGCTTATGCTTCGGAGCTGAGTTCGCAAGAGCGCTGTTGAGAAAATGATGAGAAGATAGCAGTCCTAAAGGGTTCAAAATCTACCCACAATAAATCAGCCTGAGCGAATCGAGGCGGATGCGGGCTTGGGCGAGGGACTCGGTGGTTTCTTTCAGGGTGGCTTTGAGAGATGCTATTTCGGCTTTTGAGATGTTTGGGTTGCGGGCTGAAAGGTTTTTCAGGCGCGTGATTTGGGATTCCAAAGTTTGTTTGGCGAGTTCGGTGGCAGCCTCGATGGGTTTGCTGCTTGCGCGGTTGGCGACGTTTTTTGCGGCTTCCATCATTGTGGGGAAGAGTTGGGTTTTAAACGATTCCTGAGCGACGATGCGGCGTGGGTCGCTGGGTTGGAGGAGTTGAGCAGGCGGAGCTTTGGTTTGGGCTTTCCCAGTATGATCTACGATGACGCGCAGGAGGGTGGGAGGGAGGAAACGATCGAGGTGGAGGCGGGATGGGGCGATGACTTCGAGGACGAAGGCGCATTCTAACAAAATACTTTTTCCTTTGGTGCTGGGGAGTTTGGCAAAGGCGGCGTTGCCGGAGTTTCCATCCAGCAATTGGCTGAGCGCGTCGCGGAACAAAGGATGATCGAAGGTGAGGAAAGAAAGGTCTTCGCGGGAGAGGGCGGTGGTGCGATCGAAGGTTACGGAGAGCCCGTCATCGCCGATACCGGAAAAGGCTTCGGAATGGCGGTGGCCGTGTTTGAAAAGGAAAGCGCGTGCGGATAGATCGGAAACATCGAGCCCGAGGAAATCGAAGAGCCGGAGGGTGAAGCGTTCGAAGCGTGCGTCTTCGTCGGCGGTTTCGATGGCTGCGAGGAGTTCGGCGGATTGTGACGCGGGTGGAGCTCCGAGTTCTAACAAAAGATCATGACCGGTG
The DNA here is from genome assembly GCA_031422775.1 of Akkermansiaceae bacterium. Taxonomy (GTDB): domain Bacteria; phylum Verrucomicrobiota; class Verrucomicrobiia; order Verrucomicrobiales; family Akkermansiaceae; genus Luteolibacter. The sequence continues at coordinate 2,542 of JANPMK010000067.1, forward strand.
CTGAGTTGATGGGTGACTTCCGCTTTGAATTTTGCGGAGCGTTTCATAAAATTCTGGAACGGCTTGGATGCGTAGGTGGCATCGGCGAGCGCATCGAGTTCCGGCAACAAAGTGGTGGCGAGTGTGGTTGCGCCTTTGAGTGGTTCTGAAAAGACATCGAGCGCTTCGTGGAGCCATCTCGCCTGGAGTTCGGAGCGGCTGTCTTTTCCGTAGGGAATGTGGATGTGGATGTCACCGGTTTGGCCGATGCGATCGAGTCGGCCGATGCGTTGTTCGAGAACCTCAGGATCGCGTGGAAGTCCGAAGAGGACGAGATGTCGTGCGAATTGAAAGTTGCGACCTTCTGAGCCGATTTCCGAACAGATCAGGATGCGCGCGCCTTCAGTTTCTTGGAAGTATGCGGCGTTTCGGTCACGCTGGAGCATGGAGAGGTCTTCATGAAAGAGTGCGGTATCGACATGGATTTCTTTGAGGAGTTTTTCCTGAACTGTGATGGCCGCTTCTGGGGAGTTGGTGATGAGCAGGATTTTTTCGGTCGCAGGAAGCTCTCGAAGAAGATTGGCGAGCCAGGTGTAAGGAGATGTTCCTTTTTCTAACGGATGCAATAGGGGAATGCGTTTTGGGAAACCGGTGAGGCGTTCGCGGGTGTTACGGAACAGGACGCGTCCGGTGCCGAAGGAATCGACGAGTTCGGAGATGAGTGACTGGCGTGCGCTTTCATCGCCTTGTTTTAGAGCGAGAAGGTATTTTTCTGCACTTGTTGAGCCGCGGGTGAAATCAGAAATGTTCGCAGGGATGCTTCCTTGGCTGAGTTGTTCGACGGTGGTGGCCAGTGGAGCGTAGGATTCGGTTTCGGTGAGAAATGCTTCAAGATTGGAATAACGAGCGGGATCTAGTAAGCGGAGTCGTGCAAAATGACCTTCGGCGCCGAGTTGTTGCGGCGTTGCGGTGAGAAGTAATAGCGAGGGGATTTCTTTGGCGAGGCTTTCGATGGCGAGGTAAGCGGGCGATGCTTCTTCAACTGACCATTCGAGGTGATGGGCTTCATCGACGATGAGTAGATCAAATCCGGCAGCGCGTGCTTGCTCAGCACGAGTTGGGTTTTCTGAGAGAAATCCGGTGGGGCAGAGAATGAGTTGGGAGTCGGAAAATGGGTTTGCGGCTTCATCGTGAGCGCAGATCGATTGGCAGCGTTCTTCATCGAAGATGGCAAAGAGCAGGTTGAAACGACGCAGGAGTTCGACGAACCATTGATGGACGAGGGGTTCTGGAACGAGAATCAAAATGCGGTTGGCGCGGCCCGTTAGGTGGAGGCGATGCAGGATCAGGCAGGCTTCGATGGTTTTTCCTAGACCGACTTCATCAGCGAGGAGGACGCGGGGGAAGAGTCGGTTGGCGGCTTCTGCAACGATGGAGAGTTGGTGAGGGATGAGATCGATGCGTGCGCCGGTGTAACCATGGGCGGCGGAGCGGCGGATGACGGCATTCCAGCGCAGGGCTTCGAGGCGTTGGTCGAAATCTTTGGGATGATCGGTGAGACCGGCGAGTAGGCGTTTCTCGGGTCGGATGAAGGTTAGGGAATCGAGCAAGTCGGATTCGTGAATGGATTTTCCCTGGCCGTGATAAGTGAGAAGTCCTTCATCTTCGGTGACGGATTCGACGGTCAGGTGGCTTTTTTCATGATCCGAAATTTCATCGCCAGGGGCGAAGCGAACCCGGACGAGCGGTGCGGTTTCTATGGAATAGGTGCGGGTGTCTTCGGCTGTGGGAAAACAGATTTCGATCAAACCATTTTCTTCAGAGAGGACATGGCCGAGGCCGAGGTTGGGTTCAGAGGTGGAGATGTAGCGTTGGCCGGGGAGCATGGAAAATAGTGAAGAGTGAGTTATGAAGAGTGAAAATTTGAGATTTGAAGTATTACGTCGTGGGTATGGTTTCAGATGAATCGAACAGGAGTGAGCCGTTGCGGTATGCGATGATAGGAGAGGATAGATCAAGCACGGAAGAGAAGCTTGAGAAATATACGGGAACGGTGGATTGGAAGTATTTGGCTCCGCATTATTTAACTGGATCGCTCTTTTTTGTGGATCTGCAACTGACACTTGTTGAAGTGGGTCAGGCGATTTCTAAAAATCAAACTGAGAAGGTCGAGGGCTGGTTGAAGTCTGGGGATTTGGTAAAGATTGGTAATTTGCATGCGGAGCAGTGGCAAAAAGGTGGGACGGAATTTGAAGCTTTGGTGATTTCTCCGTTTGTATTGTGTCGACCGATTTAGCGATATTATTCAAAGAAAAATCCGTTAGAGGTTTTTCCCTAACGGATTTGAGACAGAAGATTATTTTTTGGGGATTACGGTTACTCTGGGATGTAGAGTTCGGAGCCTTGAGCAAGGATAGTGGTTGGATCGAGGCGTAGGCCGTTGAGTTGGTCGAGGCGGGCAGGGGTGGTGTTGTGATTTTTCGCAAATTCGCTGTAGCTGATTTCTTTGCTGATCTTGACGGGTTTGTCGGCAGCGCGTTGCTGAGTGATCGTGTTCGACTGACTTGAGACTGGAATGTTGCTTTGGCTTGAAAGGGTCAGGCTTTGTTCGGGTGCGGGTGCGGAGGTAGAGGATAGGTCGGTTGTTTTGGGTTTGCCGGGGATTTGGACGACTTGTCCGATGCGAAGGCTATTTGGGTTGATGCTTGGATTTTCTTTGATCATAGCATCTACGGTCACGCTGTATTTTCTGGCGATGCTGTTAAACGTTTCTTGATAGGCGATTGTGTGTTTGACGGTGGTGGGCGAGGGCGCGGGTTCTGGGGCTGCGACGGATGAGGGAGTTTGCACGGTCTCGGCTGAAGCGGTGATTGGAGCTGTGGGGAGTTTGAGCTTCTGGCCGGGGCGGATGACGCTGCCGCTTTTCAGCCCGTTGATTTTGTTAAGAATGGCAGAAGTGGTTCCGTGTTTGCGAGCGATAGAGACCATGTTGTCGCCAGCCTGTATGGTATAGGTTTTGGGATTTTCCGTGGCGGTGGGCTCTGGACAGGTTTCCGCTGTTGGGACCAAACTATCATCTGAAGTGGCCTTTGATACGGGAGCGGGTGTGGCGGGCGCACTTACGGGAGCGGGTGTGGCGGGCGCACTCACGGGAGCGGGTGTATTCGTAAGTTGGGCAATCTTTAACTCAAGTTGCTGAATCTGCATTTCTTGTTCACTTACAAGGGCACGAAGTCGCTCAACTTCTCCGGCAGAAAGAAGAGGCGCACTAGCAAGGAGAACAGCCAAGAGCGATGCAAAGCGTAATTTCATCTTCATAAAGCTGGATTTTGCAGGAATTTCTCCTCATGACAATTAAAATTTAACTAAAGTTAACTAAATTTTTATACGTCATCGCAGCCAGCTAGTAGGCATTTTTCGAGGTTTGCCACGGCGGTTTCGAAATCGGCTTCGGTGAGATTTTTGGAAATGGAGATGGGTTTATCGAAAGTGACGGTGACTTTGCTTAAAGGTTTGGGGAGGACGAAGCGATCCCATGAGGAGAGCCGCCAAGCGGAGCTGTATTGGATGTGGATGGGAATGATGTCCGAGCCGGTGGTTTGAGCGATTTTAAGCAAGCCGGGCTGGATTTGGTAGCGGGGGCCTTTGGGGCCGTCTGGGGTAACGCAGACATCTTTGCCTTCTTGGAGGGCTTTTTTCATTCCTATCAATGCGGCGACGGCGCGGCGAGATGACGAACCGCGAATGGAGCCGATGCCGAAAACTTCCATGGCTGTGGCGAGGGTGGTTCCGTCTCTGCTGGCACTTGTTAGAACTACGGTTGAGCGGTTTTTTCCGCCGGTAAGTCGCCAAATGGGAGGCATGGTGAAGATGCGATTGTGCCAGAGGGCGAAGATGACGGGTTTGGGATCGATCTCAGGTTGGACGATGCCGGAGTGACCGTTGACGCTGTAGCGGAGGGTGAGGCTCCAGAGTTTCATGGCAAAAGCAGCGACGTGACCTAACACAATCGAACTGCGTGAGGTTTTGATGGAGGCGCTTTTAGAAGACGGCATTAGCGGAAAATCCGGCGAAATTATAAGTTAATGATTTTACAAAAATCCACGTAGGCAGCATTCCATGAATCGGTTTCTTGCGGGGAGTAGATTTTAAACTCGAAGGATTGGCGTATGAGTTCACGGCCTTCGCTGAAAGATTTAATTTCTCCGGTGGCGAGCATTTGGGTGATGATGTTACCGCAGGAAGTGGCTTCGATGGGGCCGGCTTGGACCTCGATGCCGAGGGCGTTTGCGGTGGCTTGGCAGAGGGCTTCGTTTTGGATGCCGCCGCCGCCGGCGTTAAGACGGGCGTAGTTTCTGCCTGTGAGTCTGATAATTCGTTCGTAAACGACGCGGTATTTGAGAGCGAGGGAATCGGTCGCAACACGGAGGATTTGGCCGATGGTTTCAGGAACGGCTTGCCCGGATTTTTCGCAATACTGACGGATGCGCTCGGGCATATCGCCGGGTGATGAGAAAGATGCATCATCGGGGTCGATGTAGGCGAAGAAGGGTTGTGCGTCTGATGAGCGTTTGGCGAGCTCGGCATACGAGTGAACTTCGCCTTTGCGATCCCAATGGCGTTTGCATTCTTGGATGATCCAAAGTCCGCCGATGTTTTTTAGGAAGCGCACGGTGTTATCGATTCCGAGTTCGTTGCAGAAACCATAAGACAGAGCTTCTTCGCTACGGACGGGAGATTTTTTTTCAACGCCCATGATCGACCATGTTCCGGAGGAGAGCCAGAGCGGCTCGGCCTCGGAGAGTGGGATACCTGCGACGGCGGAGGCGGTGTCATGGCAGGGGGCGATGACGAAGGGGATGTCGCAGCGGCCGAGGGTGTCTTTGAGTTCGGGGCGGAGGTTGCCGATGACCGTGCCGGGAGAGACGATTTTTCCAAAAATCTTGCGAGGTAAATTGAGAGCTTCGATGACTTCTTCCGACCATGTGCCGGTTTCCGCGTTGAGGAGTTGGGAGGTGGAGGCGTTGGTTTTTTCGACGCATTGTACACCGGTCAGCCAGTAAGCGAGGATGTCTGGGATGAAAAGAATGTTGCGGGCTTGGGAGAGCGCTGAGCTGTTTTTTAAACGCAGGGATAAGAGGTGGAGAGCGCTGTTGTAGAAATTGGTTTTGATGCCGGTGAAGCTGAAAATTTCTTCTTCAGGCATGAGCTCGTGCATTTTTTCCTCAACACCATCGATGCGTGGATCACGGTATTGGTGAGGGGTCCCGATGATTTCGCCTTGTCCGTCGAAGAGTCCGAAATCGCAGCCCCAGGTATCGATGCCAATCGAGCTGATTTCTTCGCCGTGTTGATCTACAGCCTTTTTAATGCCTGTTAGAATTTCGTGGTAGAGGCCAAAGATGTTCCAGTAGAGTCCGGAGGGAATTTCGATGGCTGGGTTGTCGAAGCGATGGATCTCGCTTAATTGAATTTTTCCATCGACGAGATAGCTCGAGATGACTCGGCCGCTACTGGCTCCGAGGTCGATGGCGATACGGACATTTTTATTATCTGGATTCGGCACAGTGGAATTTTGTTAGAAGATGAATGGGGATGTGAAAATTAGATTAATTCGACATCAGTGGCTTGCTCGATGGGTTTGCGCAGGGGATTAAGGATGCCTTGATCGAGGCGGTAAATCCATGAGTGAATGGCGAGAGGTTGTCCACGTTCCCATGCGTCTTCGACGATGGTGGTGCGTGCGACATGGCGTGCTTGCGAGAGGACGTTGAGTTCGCAAAGGCGATCGAGGCGTTGGTTGTCCTCGAGGGAGTAGAGTTCGGATTTGTGTACGCGGGTGAGGGTACGGATGGGAGCGAGCCAGTTATCGATGATTCCGTGGCGAAAATTTTCGAGAGCTGCCTGAACGCCGCCGCAGCCGTAGTGGCCGCAGACGATGATGTCGGTGACTTTCAAGACATCGACGGCGTATTGAATTACGGCAAGGACGTTGAAGTCGGATTCTTGGACGACGTTGGCGACGTTGCGGTGGACGAATACTTCGCCGGGTGGAAGGCCGGTGATTTGGTTGGCGGGGACGCGGGAATCAGAACAGCCGATCCAGAGATATCGGGGTTTTTGCTGATTCGCTAAGCGGGAAAAGAAATCAGGATCGCTCTCCCGCATTTTTTCGGCCCAGATGGCGTTGTTTGCTATGAGTTTATCAATGCGGTCCATTACTAGGGTTATGCTCAATCAAGTGTCATGGAGACTCCAGAAAAATTATACCGTTTCTTTTTTTTGTGCGGAATCGAACTCATTTTTGGCGGCCTTGCGGCATTCAGCGACGAAGTGGTTGCAGGCTTCGCGGCAGAGCAGGGGGATGGCGAGTTTTTCTGGGGAGTTGTAGGGAATTCCGTTGAAACGGGAGGCCTCGCTGTCATCGAGGGGGGTCTGCTCGTCGAGTTTCCAGAGAATTTTTTTGGCGCAGTTGTGAGCGGGCCCGCAGACTTTTTGGATGAGCTTTTGGGCTCCAGCATCGCTGATCGTGCCGGCGTAGCGGTACATGCCAGTTTGTCTGGCGAGTTTATCGCGGAGGTTTTCGATCGGTAAGGTGCCATCCTGATGTTTGATGAAAAGCGCGGTGCATGCGGGGTAAAACTGATCGAGTGCGCGTAATAAATCCTGCTCGTTATCGAGTGTGATGACCCAACCGCGACGCAGGTTGATCTTTCCTTTGGTGAAACGGTATTCGCCGTCTTCTGCGTAAGTGGAAAGTTCACGCGACATTTCCGGACCGTGATAATGATCGAGTCCGCCGTAAGCGGGTTGAGTGGCTAAGTCTTCGTCTTCAATGTGAAAGAGCGCGTATTCGAATTCGCAGTAATCACGAAGAATCTGGATTTGGCCGATCTGGTTGACGCCGCTGCGGATGAGTTTTTTTAAGTATTCGGCAAGTTTCGGCTCGGTGTTCGGCTTGGGTGAATTCAGAGAATGTTTCGCATCGAAATCGCTGATCTGATCGAGGATGACATCCGCGATGAGCGGTTCTGTGCCGATGGCGGATGAGTAGTAGAGCGTTTTTTCTCTTAGATGATGCGGGTTGTGGCGGAAGACGGCGCGTTGACTCGCCGCAGGGCCGACCTCTGGTTCAATTCCTAACATCACCGGAATGTCCTGATAGGAATGCAGGCCGTCAGAGATGAAAAAGGGAACAACCACGACGTTTTTGGTTTCCGACATTTTATCCCACTCTGCGATGAACGGAGCCTCTTCCATGTAGGCGTCGGTCACGCATTGATAACCCGCTCCTGAATTGGCGATGAGTTCGGCCTGGTCTTTGATGGCCTTGGTTGAGTTTTGGTTTAAGCCAGTGCCATGTCCGGTGATGATGAGGGTGGTGTCTTTGGGATCGGCATCTGGAGCAACCTCGCGTGCTCGGCGCATAATAAGATCGGTCATTGAACGATGCACTCCGACAGGTAGGCAGTAATGCAGGGTTTTCCCATCACGTAAGGTAGTGTCGCCGCTTAGTCCGAGTTCACGTGGAATGACTTCTTGGGTGAAATAACCTTCGCTGATGAAATCCGGTACGATGTAGACCTCGGGAGCATCGATCATGAGCAGGGCCTCACGCATGGATGGTTCTTCTTTCCAGAAACAGACATGCACCTCGGCAAAAAGGTTTCTACTGCGGATTTCTTGTGCGTGATCGAAGTAGGGAGTGGAGGAATCCGGGTTCTCGGTCGAGCCATGGCCTACAATAAGCAGGGCGGAGTTTGGTTTCGGAGCGAAAGGCATGGGCAAACCATGGCGAGCTTACGGGAGATTGCAAGTGGGTGAATAAAAGGATCTACAAGATAATGCACAGTCGGGTTCATCTTGATTTCGGTGTTGATTTCGATTGCCTAGTATCGATACCTTTCATACTTCAGTTGTCCCCTTCTGATATGGAGAAAAAGCACTTGCATATCCCGAATCCTAAAAAAAACGATAAACCGGTTGTTCGGACAGGGAAAATTGTGGCGTGGGATCATAAGAGGGGATTTGGCTGGTCGGAGTGCGAAGGTGAAAGGTTGTTCGTGCATTTGAGGGAGTTCAAAGGGACCAAAATTACACCGGGATTGAATGTGGAATTTCCCTTCGTGGTGGGAACTGATGTACAAGGGCGACCGTGTGCGAAGGGTGTCGACGCTTCTTTGGTCAACGGGAAAGTTAAGGTTTTGGGCTGGCTGCAGCTTGCAACGCTTTTATTCTGGCCGATTGCGGGAGTTGCGAATCTATCTGAGCTTTGGTGGATTCCTGTGTTTCAGATGGTGATCCTCTCGGTGGTGACCTACAGGCTTTATGAGTATGATAAGCGCCAAGCGATCTCTTACGGCTGGAGGGTGCCGCAGACGATTATGTATCTGGGCGAGCTCGCGGGCGGCTGGCCCGGTGCGTTTATTGCGCAGAGAAGATTACGACATAAGAGCACGAAGAAAGCCTACCAGTCGATCTTCTGGGGGATTATTCTGATCTACCAGGTCGTGGGGGTGGATCAGGTTTACGACAATAAGTTTAGCAAAGATCTGTGGAAAGCCATGGGCGAATACCAAGTTTTAGATAAGCTGTAGTTTCGGGATTCTAGCGTTTTATTCTCTGGGAGTTTGTGTTACATGGAATATTCTAACGCTTCATTTCCGAACGTAATTTCCCGTATAACGTTATGCTGAACTTTAATCCTTATAACATACTCGCCGGTTTAATTTTTGGAACGATAGGCTGGGGTGTATATACCTACGGACGTAAGCTGGATCTTTGGCAACCGCGTGCGATCGGAGTGGGATTGATGGCCTACCCGTATTTTTTCAGTAACAGCTGGTTACTGTGGGGAGTTGGCGTTGGGCTGTTAGTGTTACTGTATTTTTACCACAGTGAGTGAAGATACGGGCTGCTAAAATCACTTAGCTGGAATTTCGTTGAGCGTGTAGAACGCGTCAGGATGCCAGAGAGCTTGACCGGATTTGGATTTCACACCGGTTGATTTGAGGTGATGCACGTGACCGCGGACGAGGCCGTCGATGGTGAGCCGGACGGATTTTTTATCGGCGGAGAGTTTGGCTGCTTGGATGGTGGGGGTGGCTTGGTCGACCTCTGGTGAACCGTATTTGCTCTGGAGGATGTAGGTCCATGCTGCCATGGAATATGAAGCGGGGTTGGTTGCGGATGCTTCATCGACGGGTTCGGTGAAGGTGAGGGTGAAACCATCGGGTTCGGCTTCCATGGTGAGGATTTCGAAAGGAGTTTTCCCGGTCCATTTGACGCGCTCGAAGGTGAAAGGTTTGCTGCCACGCGATGCCCAACCACGGTTTGATCCGCCGGCGAAGAGGATGCCTTTTTCCTGATCGAGTTTGATGGGGATGAGTCCGGCTTCGAAGCCCTCTATCATGTGGAAGACTGCGCCTTGATAGATGCCGTTGACTTGTTCGAGGAAGACGCGTTGAACTTGGGAGTGGGTTTGTTCGCCGACGTAGACTTGGTTTTTCCATGGGCCGAATTTTCCATTGGAGAGATCGGGTTCGATGCCGGTCGGGGATTGGCCGACTTTGCCATGAGGAAATACCACGGCTGGTGGTATGAAATCTGGATACAGTAAACGTTCGGTTAGAACACGTGAACCGTTTTTGGGTGTTGGAGGCTCAGGCAGGTTGGCGAGCTTGTGAAATTTATTGCCGTCAGGAGTCCCTTGGAAGGAGCCGGGTTTGAGCCATTTGAGGGACGATGAGCCGTTCCAAATACCTTGGTTGTCGGTATAAAAAGTGTCGCCTGCGGCATTGAAGCCGATACCGCCGGGTGAGCGTATACCGGAGCAGGTTGGAATCATCTTTCCATCCGGTGTGATGCGAACCGTCCATCCGCGCCAGTCGGAATCAGCGTTGAATGATCCAGTGAGGCATAGAGTGATCCAGACATCTCCGTTTTTATCTGGCGATGTTCCGAAGGCATATTCGTGGTAATCGCCATTAATACCCCAATCGGAATTGATGGTTTCAAAAACATCTGCGGTGCCATCATTATCGGAGTCCTGAATGCGTGAGAATTCGGGGCGTTGGGTCAGAAAGAGCGAGTCTTTCTGATAATACATGCCGAGGGGTTCATGGAGCCCGTGTGCGAATTTTTTCCAAGTGACTTTGGAGAGTTCATCGCCGTAAGCGCCGGTGCAGATCCAGACATCGCCGCGGCGGGTGGCGACGGCGACTTTATCACCTGGCATGAGGGCGATGGATGAAATTTCCATGATCTCGCCTTTTGGGAGGGGGATTTCCTCGCGAAGGTAGAAGTCGGATTGGGTTTGTGAAAAAGCCGAGGTGATGGCGGCTATTAGAATAATGAGAAAGCGCATGATCGTGTGGCGTGAAAAGGTTGAGGGGGGCTTATTTCAGAGTGTAGGTGATTGTGGTCGGTTTGCCCGGCGCAAGGGTGACGGATTCCGCACCAGCGACAGCGGCATTGCCGAGAGTGATGTTTAATTCGGATCCGCCGGTTAGTGTTAGAGTGCGGAGTAAAGTTCCGTCTTTTCCGGGTTTCCATGCATCACTGAGAACTTGTTTGCCGATGGAAACTTTGAAAGTAGGGTTGCCTTGTTTGTCTAACGAATAACCTTTGAATCGAGCTTCAGCAGGCAAGAAGCGGCTATTGGTCAATTTGATGACGTTCTCGCCGGATGGTGGCTGATTGCCTTGGCCTCGGTTAATCCAGTGGCGACTTGCATCCATGAAATCTCCACTCCAGATGAGTTCTGTGGCGAGGTTATCTGCCGAGTAAACGAGATTAAGGCCGCCAGGGAAGCCGAAGCCAATGCCGCGTGATGTAGTGCCTTGGATAAAATTCCGATAAATCACGGTTTTACCATCTGTTGGTATGAGTAGAATACTTGGTTTGCTATCATTAGAGGTTACTGATTTTTCACTCAGCCAATTCCACTCTTTATCACCGGATTTTCGCCATTTAAGACTCAGGCTTTTAGGGCCTGCGTTTTGGAAGAAATCCATGCGGAATGGGATTTTCCCCTTATTGAGTGTGATTTTACCTGTTTTCGCGCGGGAACCATCCATGGGCCCAGTGCCGTTTAGTTCACAAACGACGGTTTGGTTGAGTGTAAGACGTGAGCCATCGTCTGAATCGAGGACGAATTCGAATTCCGCACTTTCAGGAGTTTCGAAGTTTCCTTCCCACACGATGCCAAAGTGGGAGTCTAATTTGGCAATCGATGGGTCAATTAAACCGTTGTGCTCTTCCTCAATGTTTTCCGCCTGAATTTTATCGAAGTCAGGAATTTGGTTCCACTGACCTTTGTAGATCCGTGAGGTGAGATCGGATAGTGCGGTTTTTTGGATGGGGATGGGAAACAGTTTTAGGAGTTCCGGTGCGGTCCAAGGCTCGGTGCGGGATTGGAATTCCGAGCGGGTGACGCGGACGAGATCCACGGGAACTTTTTCTCCTTTGTTGCCCCATGCGGTGTGGACGTAGTTGAGAATGGCGAGGATTTGTTCATTTGAGAGAGCCGCGCCTTGGGGCGGCATTTCGAGATTATAGGTTTTGCCTTTGACTTCGATTGGGCCATGCAAGCCATTCATGACAATGGCGACGGAGCGTTTTGGATTTCCCTCAATCCATGGGCTTCCGGCTAGAGGTGGGAAAGCGCCATTGTTTGCGCCTTTTCCATCGGGAGCGTGGCAAGCTGAGCAATAAAGCGTGTAGAGCTGTTCGCCTGTTTGTTCTGCAGCAATAAGCGGAGTGACAAAAAAGACCGTGAACAATGAAAGAAATCTGAACGAGCGCATGAGTTTTGTAACTGGAGAAAGAACGAAATTTCGGGGCTGGTTCTTACAAAGTTGGGTAAATAGCCAAAAATTTGCGAAAAAACGGCCAAAAATAGTATTAAGGTCAATCAAATGCTTTACATGACGAAACAGCCATACAATAGCAATTGCCTCACCGATGAAGTTCCTCACTTACAAGATTTGCGCCACCGCAGCTGCCCTATGTGCATTGCTGAGTTCTTGTGCCCCCACACCACCACCGGAGCCATCGAAAGCAGAGCGAATCATGTATGAATGGCACGACGTCGGCGGTCCGGGCGCAATTTCCGTGCAGATCGATCTGAGCGACCAGATCGCGACGATCAAAAGGGGAGGGCAAGAAGTGGGTTGGTGCTTTGTCGCAACTGGAATCGAGGGACGCGGAACGCGACCGGGCAACTATACCGTCACAGAAAAAATCGTTGATAAATATTCCAACAAGTATGGATGGATCGAAAACGAGCTCGGTGAAGTCGTGGATGACGATGCATCACCGGGCGATCGGGTCGGACCCGGTGAACGTTACATGCCTGCGCCTATGCCTTACTGGATGCGCCTGACGAGTTACGGCATCGGAATGCATGTTGGGAAAATCCCCAGTCCGGGTGAGCCGGCATCGCATGGGTGTATCAGGATGCCTCAGGAATTCGTTCCGCTTCTTTTTGAACAGGTGAAGTTAGGCACGCCGGTGAAGATCGTTTTTTGAAGAGTGAAATCATCCGCCGGAGGCTCTGGACTGCTGCGGTTCTTATCCGCAGTTTTCTGGGCTGAGGTTTTTATAGGCAATTCTCAGTAACAACCGATTACACGACTCATCGATACCAATCCGATAAGCTGGAAATAAGTCCAGTTATCCAAGCTATGTGATGCGCCAAAGCTTGGTTTTTGAAAGCGGGTCATCTGGTTTTTTAATCATCATCAAGTCAAAGGATACTTGGCATTTTCGTTCAAAAGCCTAGTGTCTCGTAAAGCATGAAAATTTTAATCGTCCTCTTTTTATCATTAGTCATGCCAGTCGCAGCCTCACGACTGAGTCCACAAGCGGCCATTTTGAAAATGATTCAAATGGCCCATGATGTAAATTCGAAGGCTAAACTCTCAGTGGATTATCAGATGGTGCTGAAAACAGATAAGACCCTAACGAAAGAGAAAGTTCAGGAACTCTTTCAATCTATTGACCCCGAGAAAGTGCGATTTGGCGAGTATGACTCAAAGTCTGTTTCTATCGAAATGATTGAGCCGAGAAATATACGATTTACGATGCAATCCAGAGCATTCTCTGATCGCGATACTCCAACATCTGTTGCTTCCTATTACGTAGTAGTAGGTATTCAACTGAAGCCCAATTAGACGCCGCCCTATTAAATCAACACCCAGCGGTCATTTTATCAAAATGACCCTACCCTTCAGACTTCGCTTTTCTAACAAACGTATACAGCAGCGGAGTGAAGATCAGTCCGAAGAATGTGACGGCGATGGTTCCGAAGAAAACGACGGTTCCGAGTGCTTGGCGCATTTCGGCACCGGGGCCGAAGGCGATCACTAGCGGAATGACTCCGAGGATGAAGGCCATGGATGTCATGACGATGGGGCGGAGTCGGAGTCTTGCGGCTTCGGCAGCGGCTTCGAAGCGGTCTTTCCCTTCGTCTTCGAGTTGGCGCGCGAACTCGACAATGAGGATGGCATTTTTCGAAGCGAGGGCGATGAGGACGACGAGACCGATTTGGGTGAGGATGTTGTTGTCCATGTTGCGGAAGTAGATTCCCCAGATTGCACCGGCGAGGCAGAGTGGGACGGTGAGAATGACGGCGAGCGGGAGGCCCCAGCTTTCGTATTGAGCGGTGAGGACAAGAAAGACGAAAAACACCGCGATGAGGAAAACCATCAGTGCGGAACCTGAGTTCTGGGTTTCCTCGTAAGCAATTTCCGTCCACTCGAAACCTATGCCGGGTGGTAAAACTTTTGCGGCGAGCTCTTCCATTTTTGCGAGGGCTTCACCCGTGCTAACACCTGGCTCAGCAGCTCCCAGAAGATCGGCGGATGAGTAAAGATTGTGTCGCACCACGCGATCCGGACCCGTGGTTTGGCGTAGCTCCATCATCGAACCAAGCGGCACCATTTCACCGGATGCGTTACGCGTTTTGAGTTTCGCGATGTCATCGAAATCATCACGGAAGTTGCTGTCGGCCTGAGCGGTGACCCGATAGGTGCGACCGTATAAATTGATCTCGTTCACGAAAGACGAGCCGAGATAGATTTCCAAAGTTTGGAAAAGGTTACCGAGCGGAACGTCAAGCATGAGGGCTTTTTCGCGATCGATATCAGCGTAGTATTGCGGGCCAGCAGACGTGAAGGGAGTGAATGCCTGCGCGATCGCAGGATCGGCAGTTGCTGCTCCGGCGAGTGCCCATGTTGCGTTTTCCAAGGCGGCGTAGCCGAGTCCGGCACGGTCTTGCACTTCCATTTTGAAACCACCACCCGTGCCGAGTCCGCGAACGGTTGGCGGGGGAATGACGATTCCAAACGCATCAACTTTACGTATGGCTGCGGTGAGTTGTTGATAGACAACGTCACCTTTGGGGCGTTCGGAAAACGGTTTAAAAACAGGAAACAGCACGATCGAGTTGGTGGCATTGGAAAACGTCGCGCCGTTGAAACCTGCGAAGCTGACCACGTCCTGCACACCATCGACTTCGGAGACGAGTTTGATGAGCTGTTGGACAACCTCGTCCGTGCGCTCCAGAGATGAACCTGTTGGAAGCTGGGCGGCGACGATGGCGTAGCCTTGGTCTTGTGGTGGGATGAAACCTCCGGGAACCTTTTTAAAACCGAATCCCGCGATGGCGATCAAGCCTCCGTAGAGAATGAGCATGACGAAGCCGAGCCTCAAACTGCGGCGAATGAAGGCCGTGTAACCGCGGTTCGTCGCATCGAATGCACGGTTGAAAATATTGAAAAACCAACCGCATAAAAAGTTGATCAAGCGTGCAAGCAAATCGGACTTCTCGGATTTCTTTCTCAGCAGCAACACTCCGAGCGCTGGGCTGAGTGTGAGTGAAACCAAACCGGAAATCGCAGTGGATGTTGCAATCGTGAGCGCAAACTGGCGGTAGAATTGGCCGGAGATGCCGGAGAGAAACGCGGTCGGGATAAACACCGCAAGCAACACCAAGGTCGTGGCGAAAATCGCACCGCTGACCTCTTTCATCGAGCGGCGTGTGGCCTCGCGAGGCGGATAGCCTTCTTCAAGATTTCGCTCGATGTTTTCCACCACAACAATTGCATCATCGACAACGATACCGATCGCGAGAACGAGGCCGAAGAGGGTGAGGTTATTGATCGAGTATCCGAAAATTTGCATGACGGCGAACGTGCCGATGAGCGAGACGGGAATAGCCAAAACGGGAATCAAAGCCGCGCGCCAAGATTGGAGGAAAATGAGCATCACCAACACCACCAGAAGCACGGCTTCGAACAGGGTGGTCATCACGGCATCGATGGATTTATCAATGAACTGGGTGGGATCGTAGATGATATCGTAATCGAGGCCTTTCGGGAAATCTTTCTTTAGTTCGTCCATCGTTTCGCGGATCGCAGCGGAGGTTTCCAAGGCGTTAGATCCGGGTCTTTGGAAGATGGGAAGCGCGAGGGTGGGCGTCTCGTTTAGGTAAGCATTGACGTTGTAGTCGAGTGCTCCGAGTTCGACCCGTGCGACATCAGCGAGACGCACGAGGCGTTGGTTCTCACCGGTTTTGACGACGACATTTTCAAACTCCGTTTTTTCGGTCATTCGGCCTTGGGCGGTGACGTTGATTTGGAAAGGAACTTTTTTATCCAAGGGTTCCTGGCCAATCGTTCCGGCAGCGATTTCTACGTTTTGTGTGCGCAGGGCAGCGATCACCTCGTTGGCGGAGAGTTTGTAGAAATCCATGCGCTCAGGATTGAGCCAGATACGCATCGAGTATTCGCGAGCACCGAAAAGCCTGACATCGCCGACGCCGTCGATGCGGCGAAGTTTTTCACGCACTTGCAGCAGCGCGTAGTTCGAGATGTAACCGAGATCAAACGTGTCGTCTTTGGAAAACATTTGGACGACGAGCAAAAGATCGGGTGAAGATTTCTGAACCGTGACACCGATTCGCCGCACGGATTCCGGAAGGCGAGGTTCTGCTAACGCGACACGGTTTTGAACCAGCACCTGGGCTTTATCGAGATCTGTGCCGAGTTTGAAACTGATCGTCAGTGAGTAGGTTCCGTCCGCCGTGCACTGTGAGTTCATGTAGAGCATGTCCTCAATGCCGTTGACCTCTTGCTCGATAGGGGCGGCGAGGGTTTTCGCAATCGTGTCTGGTGTGGCTCCCGGATAATTCGTGGTGACGATAACAGTGGGTGGTGCGACTTCTGGAAACTGCGCGACCGGTAGGTTGAAATAGGAGATCGCACCGATGAAAACGATGAGAATTGAGATCACCGTAGCGAAGCGTGGGCGATCGATGAAAAAGAAAGCGAAATTTTTCATATTGAGATTGGTAGGGTCATTTCGATGAAATGACCGATGGTGTCATCGGAGCGTCGATGGGTTGAATCGGCATGTTGGGACGTAGAAGTTGAAGTCCTGAAATCGCAATTTTTTCGCCTTTGTTCAGGCCGCCATTGATGATTCGCATATTGCCATCGAGGATTCCGATTACGACAAAACGGCGCTCCAGCATGTTGTTAGAAAGGAGCACCCACGCGAAGCGCTTGTCTTGATCAAAGCCGAGAGCAGCATCGCGAACGAGCAGTCGTTCCTCAGGAGCGCCGACGGGCACGCGGACTCTTGCGAACAGGCCTGGTGTGAGAAGTCCATCTTTGTTTTCAATAATAGCGCGCATCTGAAGAGTGGCGGTGCTACGGTCGAGTTGGTTTTCTGTGAAATTAATGACGCCCTTGAATTCGAAATCATCGCGATCTGATAAAGCGATTTCGACGTTAGCTTGTGTGCCTTCGCGGCCATTTGAATCGCCTTTCAAAAACATGCGGGTCATTTGTAAAACGCGACGTTCATCAACTTCGAAATTGCAGTAGATTGGGTTATGGGGGACGATGGTTGTTAGGGGAGATGAGTTTGCGCTGCCGCCACTGATGAAGTTGCCAACCGTAACGTTGAAGCGTCCAGCGATCCCGGAGATGGGTGCCTGGATATCGGCTAACTCACGTTCGAGTTTCGCACTGCGGAGATCGGCTTCAGCGACGAGTAGGTCGGCCTCGGCTTGTGCAAGTTCACTTTTCCGCGTATCGAATTCCTCTTTGGAAATTGCGTTCTGACTGACCAAGTTTTCCGCGCGTTTCAATGTGCTTTTTGCAAGATCGAGTTTTGCGATGGCTTGTTTTTGAACCGCCTCTGCACGGGTTTGTGCGGCATCGAACACCCGTGGGTCGATGCGGAACATGAGGTCGCCTTTGTTAATTTTCTGGCCTTCTTTGAAATGCACGGATTCCAAGTAACCACTGACGCGGGCTTGGAGTTTGACCTCTTCGACCGGGCTGAACCGCCCTGTGTAGATTTCTTTCAGGGCAATGGTTTTCGTTTCCGGGCTGGCGACTTCAACCGGCATCGGTGGCGGAGCGCCAGCGGTCTCGTCTTGCTTGGGTTTGCATTGGGTCAGGAGCAATGCGGCGAATAATAAAATGAATGGTTTCATGAGAGTGTTAATCATTTGTTAGATCATTTGGAAAAACCGCCGCCAAGGGCTTGCATGAGTTGCACGGTGGCTGCGAAGGAGCGACCGCGTGCTTGCACTTCATTGAGTTGGGCATTGAGCATTTCGCGTTGGCTGTCTATGACTTCGAGGTAACTCGCGACGCCTTCGCGGTAGCGTGCGTTGGAAAGCTCGAACGCTTTTTTCGATGCCGCGACGCTATCTTGTTGAGCGGTGATTTCGTTGATTGCGGCATGTCGGGATGCGAGTGCGTTTTCGACATCCGCGAAGGCGACGAGGACAGTTTGTTGATAATTTGCCAGCGCTTCTTCTTGAGTAGCCTTGGCAAGTTCCAGATCAGCTCTACGGCGCTTGCCTTGAAAAAGCGGGAGATCAACTTCGGGTCCGATAGAAAATTCTCGGCTAGAGTATTTCAGGAAATCTGAGGCTTTCACGGAGCTAAAGCCTCCGGAACCGATGAGAGAAATTTTCGGATAGAACTGCGCGGTCGCAACGCCGATTTCAGCGGAGCTAGCGGCGAGTTTGCGTTCGGCTATGAATACGTCCGGACGTCGGCCAAGAAGCTCAACGGGAGTTCCTGCGGAAACGGATGGAGCGTTGCGGCTGATCGATTGTTGCGGGATGGAAAAGCTCGATGCGTTTTTACCTGCTAGAACCGCAATCGCATTTTCCAATGCAGCTCGCGGACCTTGAAGGCTGACGAGCTGTGCTTTCGCACTTGCGAGTTCGGCTTCGGCTCGCGCGACATCGACCTCACTCGAGCGTCCTGCATTGAACAGATCACGTGCGAGATCTAACGATTCTTTGCGGGTGGTGAGTGCTTGTTCGAGGACAGCCGATTCGCTGTCGATGAAACGCAGGGCGAAGTAGCTACTCGCGAGCTGGGCTTGCAGGGAGAGTTTGACTTGATCGACGGAAATTTCCGCTGCGCTGGCGTTGGCTTTGCCCGCTTCGACGATGCGGCGCACTCGGCCCCAGAGATCGATTTCATAACCGAGCGACATGGAGACGCTGTAGTCGTTGTAGTAAGTTTGCATGCCACCGGGTGCTCCTCCGCGGTCGGATTCTGAGGCTCGGTTGCTTGATGCCGAAGCGCCGCTCATGACTTGCGGATAGATTAGTGAGCGGTCAATACCGAGTGCTGCGTAGGCTTGTTTGCGTCTGCCTTCAGCGGCACGGAGATCGAAATTTCCTTTTTCCAGATCGGCCATCAAGGAGTTGAGTTGGGAATCGCCGAATGTGCGCCACCAGTCTTTGCCGATGCGCGATGAGAAGTCAGGATTGAAGTTTTTGAATTTCTTAGCGGATTCCATTTCTGGAACGGAATGCTCCGGGCCGACCATTTTGCAGGAGCCGAGCAGGAAAATGATAGCTGTGGCAGAGCCTATGTGGGTAATGAATTGAAGTTTCAAAATGCAGTTCGGGTGAAAATGTTAGGCTTGGTAGGGTCATTTCGATGAAATGACCGATTTGTTAGGCTGGCGATTTAGATGGCGGTCGTTTCATCGAAACGACCCTACCATGGGACTGGTTTGGTAAGATGCGATCCGTTGTTCGAGGATGGTGAGCGCAAGTTTCATCGGTTCGGTAGATTTGCAAATTGTTGCGCGTTGAATGGCTCCAGCCCAGAGATCGCGGTATATCTGGGCTTCTTGGTGCGAATTCACTTTGTTAGAAATCTGCCCGAGCATCTTTGCCTCATCGAAAACTCCCGCCAGTAGCCCAAGCCAGGTCGCCATTCCCTCGGCGAGGACTTCACGCATCGGCTCACTGAGATCGGTGACCTCGGAGGCGAGTTTTAAAACCAAACAAGGGCAGCGCTGGCCATTTTCCTCGAATTTCTGAATCGATCCCTCCAAAAAGCTCAGCAGCCGTGGCATGGGATTCTTTTCCACGAGGTTAGAAAACAACGCGTGGTTTTTCTCATCTGTCGCCGCACCGATGTAGTGTTTCAATAGCTCTACCCCGAAGTGTTCTTTGGACTCAAACCAATGGTAAAACGAGCCTTTCGGGACGCCGACCGCTTTAAGGATTTCGTTCAGGCCGACGGAGTAAAAACTCTTTTTCCACATGATTTCCTCAGCGGCTTCGATGATGCGTTCTTTGGTATGGGGTAAGCTCACGGCGGATTGATTAGACCAGTCGTCTAGTGAAAGCAAGAGGGATATTTGGTAGGGTCATTTTGATAAAATGACCGTTGGGTTAGGGGCGCAAATGGCGGCCGTTTTATCAATACGACCCTATCGTTGGACGATTGGTAGGGTCATTTCGATGAAATGACCGATCGGCTGGGATGGTTCCACACGCAAATAGCGGTCGTTTTATCAAAACGACCCTACCATGATTTGAAGGATGTGTTAGAAAGAGTCATGGCTGATCTCCCCCAAAGAAACTATCTGCAGCACGAAATTCCCTCCTCGGTTTTCACGGGCAATGAACATCCGGCATTTTTTATCACGATCTGTTGTCAGCGTCGTGGCATCAACCAACTCGCCGAAGACAAGGTTTGGATCGAGATGCTTGAAGCGATCAAGAATCGTCAAGAGCGTGGTATTTGGATTTGCACGCTTTTTGTCGCGATGCCCGATCACGTGCACGCCGTGATGCGGTTTCATGGAGATACTCGAATGCCCATCGCCATTCGGGGTTGGAAGCGGTGGATGACGACAAAATGCGGGATCGAATGGCAACGGGGATTTTTTGACCACAGATTGCGATCTCAGGAATCCGCTGCGGAGAAGCGGGAATACATCTTGAACAATCCCGTCCGCGCGGGACTCGTTGAACGGCCCAGCGATTGGAAATATGTATGGGATATGAATAGTGGATTGGTAGGGTCGTTTTGACAAAATGACCGTTGGGTTAGGCGCGCAAAATGGCGGTCTTTTTATCAAAACGACCCTACCGTGTGATTTTCCTTTCGCGGCTGTTATCGATTGGATAGATGAAGACATTCCATGAAAGACTCTCTGCATGAGGCACACCGCGATCCTACTTTTTTAGATTCGGTTCTGTTTTATGCGAAGACTCGGATTTTGATCATGGATCGGATGTGGCGTGAGCGTGGGCATAAAGTGGCGGTTCATCCGAAGGGGAGTGATCTGCGTGATGAGACCACTATTGCTGAGGTGAAGGCGCCACTGTGGACACAGATCAGTGAAGCGGAATTTCCTCTAACAGCTGGCAAAGTGCAGAACTTGCGGGTGGCTTGTTTGGCATTGGATGAGATCGAGATTCCGGCGGGGGAGGTTTTCAGTTTTTGGAAACAACTCGGACGCACAACGCGGAAGAAAGGTTTCACGGAGGGACGTGAGTTACGTTCGGGTTGTTTGATTCCAAACATCGGTGGCGGGTTGTGTCAGGTATCTGGGCTTCTGCATGCGGCGGCGATCGATGCGGGATTGGAAGTGGTGGAGAAGCATGAACATTCGCGCACGTTGCCGGGCTCGGATTTACCGCCTGAGCGCGATGCGACGGTGTATTGGAACTATGTGGATTTGCGTTTCAGGGCGCCGTTTGCGTGGCGGTTGCAGATGAAGCTGACTGCCACGGATCTGGTGGTTTCGATCCGTGCGGTGCGGGAAGATGCGGCATCGAAAAAAGTGGCGGCACCGGTTGTGGGTTTGCCGGTGCGCGCGGCGGCGGATGGGGATTGCCTGACTTGCGGGGTGGTTTCGTGTTTCCGTCATCCGACGGCGACCCAATCGCATGCGCCGGCGTTAGGGCACAGTGCTTATTTGTTAGAAGGATCTTGGCCGGAGTTTCAAGAATGGTGTAGCCGTCACGCGCATGCGGGCGATGCATGGTTCACGCCTTTGGACGGGATTCGTTGGAAAAAACCAAACTACAGTTGGAAAGCGCCTGCCGGAGTTTCGATGAAGCATCAAACATGGATGACTTTATTGCGTTCGTGGAAGCAGCGGAAATTACCGGCACAGGGAGCGGTGAGGCAGAAATTTTTGTTAGCATCGCAGCAGGCGCTTGCGGAAAAAATGGCGAGAGAGATCGATCCGAAAGCGCGGCATTTGGTGGTTTCCCAGACGTTGCTGCCGCACTTGTGGCGGGCGGGGGTTTTGGGCGGTAGAACGTTTGATGTGTTAGTGAACCGTTGGCCGATGAAAGAGTTGCAACGGCGTTTGAATGAGGCTGCGGCTCGGCATCCGGAATCGGTCACCTTGGTGGATTTTAGAGCGGATGAAGATCTCGTTTATGCGGAAAGCGAGGCTTTGGCTGCTTCGGCACGTATCGTCACGCCGCATCGTGCGATCGCCGGGCATTTCGGATCGAAATCGATTTTGTTAGATTGGAATTTTCCGGAGGTTAAAGTCCAAGCGAATCATTCCGGCAAAAGTAGGAGTTGGTTTTTTCCCGCATCGGCTTTGGGACGTAAGGGGATTTATGAAATCGCCGAAGCCTTTCGCGATACGGATCGTGAGTTGCTGATTCTGGGTCGCGCGAACGAAGGGGTGGGTGATATTTTGAAAGGTGTAAAACATCGTGCGGGAAGCGTGGAAGATTTGCCGAATTGTGCGGGCTTGGTGATTCCTGCATGGGTTGAACACGAACCACGGCTCGCGCTAAAGGCGTTGGCGATGGGGCTTCCGGTTATTGCGAGCAAGGCTTGCGGATTAGCACCGCATCCGTTGTTGAAAGAAATCGATGCGGAGGATGTGGAGGGGTTGAAGCGGGTGTTGGGGGAGAATTGGTAGGGTCATTTCGATGAAATGACCGATGGGTTGGGCGCATAAGATCGCGGTCGTTTTATCAAAACGACCCTACCATAGCTAAATCTCAAACCAAGGGGTCGGCTCATTCTGAGTGGCGCAGTGGAGCGCTGTCGAGAGGCCGAGTTCTTCGATGACTGCTGAAAAATGCGAAGTGACTTTTTTCGGGCAGTTGCAATCTGAGCTGAGATGACCGAAGACGATTTGTGTGAGTCCGGAATGTGAGACTTCACGGAGGAGTTCTTCGACTTGTAAATTGGAAAGGTGTCCGTGGCGGGAGGCGATGCGTTGTTTAATCGACCAAGGACGTTTGGTATCGAGTTCCAAAAGTTCTTCATCGTAATTAGCTTCGACGAACAGGGCGGAGAGTTTTTTAAGATGAACCTTAACGCTAGAAGTCACGTATCCCGCATCTGAGAGCAGGCCGAAGCGAAAGTTGCCATTGGAAACAACAAAGCCCACGGGATCGACGGCATCATGTTGGATCGCGAAGCTGCTTACTGTTAGGTGATTGATGATAAATTCCTGTCCTGCTTCAAAGGTAATCCATTCGGCACCGTCGACACCTGACTCGCGAACGACGTGAGCGGTTTCTGCTGTGGTGTAGATCGGAGTGGGTTGCTTTTTAAGAAAGTTCTTAAGGCCACGAATGTGATCGCCGTGTTCGTGGGTGAGAAGGATGGCGGAGATGGATGCGGGATCGATGTCGAGAGATTCTAGGCGAACGCAGAGTTGTTTCGCGGAGAGTCCGGCATCGATGAGGATGCGGGTGGAGCCGCATTCGACGATGGTGGAGTTGCCGGTTGAGCCGGAGCCGAGGACGGAGAATCTCAAAATTTTAAATTCTAAACTTTAAATTTCAGTGAAGAGGGTGGTTCTGAATGCGTTGTATTCAGATTTTAGAAAGTTCGTAGCTGTCTTTGCCGTCTTTCATGGCCCAGCCATTTTCTGCGAGTTCGTCGCGGAGTTTGTCTGAAGTTGCCCAATCTTTGTTAGAGCGGGCGGCCCAGCGGGTGTCGGCGATTTGTTGGATATCGGTGGGGATCTCGGTGTTGTCTTTGGAAATTTCCGGAAGGGTGATGCCGAGGGCTTTGAGGATGCGGTTGAGTCCGGCGAGTGCGGCGGCGGCTTCTTTGCCGGTGAACTTCGATGCCTCGCGGAGGCCAGTGAAAATTCCACCGAGTGCGCCGGGGGTGTTGAGATCGTCGTTGAGTGAATCCCATGCGGGTTGGAAGACCCCGAAATCGGCGGAAGGTAGGGCGGTTTCGCTACCCATGTTAGAAGCAAGTTTTGCGGCGGATTTCGCGAGGTTGATGAGGGCTTCTTTCGCGCCGGAAAGTGATTCGAGAGTGAAGTTGAGTTGTTTGCGGTAATGCGCGCCGATGAGGACGTAGCGCACTTCCATCGCGGTGAAACCTTTGGCTTCGAGATCGGAGAGGGTGTACATGTTGCCGAGGGATTTCGACATCTTGCCGCCATCGACGAGAAGGTGAGTGATGTGAAACCAATGCGCGGCGAAGTGACCACCGCAGGCGCATTGGCTCTGGGCGATTTCGTTTTCGTGGTGAGGAAAAACCAGATCTACACCACCGGAATGCATGTCGAAGGAATCGCCGAGGTATTCGGCGATCATCGCGGAGCATTCGAGATGCCAACCGGGTCGGCCCTGGCCCCATGGGGATTCCCAGAAATTTTCACCATCTTCATCGCGTCGCGCTTTCCAGAGCACGAAATCCGAAATGCTATCTTTCTCATATTCATCCGAGTTCGCGCGGGCGTTCTGGGTTTTACCAAGATCGAGTTCGCGTTCGTCGAGATGGGAAAGTTTGCCGTAGTTTGGGAAGGAAGAGATTTTGAAATACACCGAACCATCATCCGAAGCGTAGGCGTGGCCTTTGGCGATGAGGGTTTCGATCATCGCGATTTGTTGCGGGATGTGTTCGACCGCGGACGGCTCGATGTGCGGTGCAAGGCAGGCGAGCGCCTCGCAGTCGGCGTGGAATTTATCACGCCATTGATCGGTGAACGCTTTAAGGGTTTTTCCGGCGGCTTGGGAGTCGCGGATGGTTTTGTCATCAACGTCTGTTAGATTGCGGACGTGCAGGGTGCGGGTACCGCCGGTTTCGAGAGTGCGACGGAAAACATCCTGGAGCACGAAGGTGCGGAAATTTCCGATGTGTGCCGCGCCGTAAACCGTTGGACCGCAGCAATAGAAACGATACGTCTGTCCATCAATCGGACGGATTTCTTTTTGGCTGCGGGTGAGGGTATCTTGGAGCTTCATATCGGAAAACTAATCAATGTTGGCAGTAAGCCATGCGCGGAAGGTCTGCCAGTCTTTGGTTAGAGCGGTGGCGACTTTCGGTTGATCTGCGAGGATGGCGAGGCGTGCTGGAATTTCGACGCTGTCTTTCCCGAGTTCGGCATCCATGACGTCGGGGAATTTAGCGGGGTGTGCGGTTTCGAGAGTGATGGTCACAGCACCGGGGTGGGCGTTGCGGTAAGCTCGCGCGGCAAGCCAGCCGACCGCGCCGTGTGGATCGATTTGATAATCGAAAAGAGATTTCACCTCGCGGATCGCGATGCGTGTTTCATCGTCGCTGAAACTCATGCCGCTGATGTGTTGGCGCATGTTTTCCCATGAGTTTCCGAATAAGGCCTGCATGCGAACGAAATTCGAAGGAGCACCGACATCCATGGCGTTGGAGATCGTGGCGACGCTGGGGCGTGGATGGTATTCGCCTTTTTCGAGATATTCTGGAACGACGTCGTTGCGGTTGGTGGCGGCGAGGAAATGGGCGACGGGTAAGCCGAGTTGTTTGGCGAGCAGGCCGGCGGTGAGGTTGCCGAAATTTCCGGAGGGAATCACGAACACCGGTTTCACACTTTCGGGCAACTGTCTGGCACTATGGATGTAATAGAACGATTGCGGAACGAGGCGGGAGAGGTTGATTGAGTTCGCTGAAGTGAGGTTCATGCGCTCGGAGAGTTCGCGATCGAGGAAGGCATGTTTCACCAATGCCTGGCAATCATCGAAACTGCCATCGATTTCAAGCGCGGTGATGTTTCCACCGAGAGCGGTGAGTTGTTTTTCCTGAAGGCCGGAGACTTTACCTTTCGGATAGAGAATCACCACGCGTGTGCCGGGGACGTTATGGAAAGCAGATGCGACGGCGCCGCCGGTATCGCCGGAGGTGGCGACGAGGACAGTGAGCATGCGGTCTTCATCTTTTGTTAGATGCGCCATGAGGCGCGCCATGAAGCGGGCACCGAAATCTTTGAACGCCAGTGTGGGGCCGTGGAAGAGTTCGAGTATATGATCGTCGGGTGCGAGTTCGACCAATGGTGCATCGAACTCAAGCGTTCCGTTGACGATTTCTCGGAGATCATCGGCGGGGACGTCCTCGCCGAAAAATGCGCTGGCGACGGCGAAGCCGATTTCTTGGAAACTCATTTCCCGATAGGTATTCCAAAACTCTTGCGACAGAGTGGGAAGTTGGTTCGGCATGTAGAGCCCGTTGTCAGCAGGGAGCGAACGCAGGATCGCTTCTTTGAGATCGACCTGATGGGATGAGTTGTTGGTGGAGTGATATTTCACGTCAATTCAGGCAATCAGCTTTTCACTTCGTGGACTCCGCGAGGATTGATCTTCGAGATGTGAACTTGGCAGTTGATGGGGATGGCAGTGAAGACTTTTTCGACGGCGGCTCCGACTTTGCGAGCGATTTCCTCGCCTTCGCATAGGGCGAAAACGGATGGACCTGCACCAGAAATCGAGAAACCGAGTGCGCCAGCACCGAGGGCTGCGCGTTTTGCTTTGTAGAAATCGGGGATAAGTTTCTGGCGGCGGGGCTCGGCGATGACGTCGTGGATGGAGCGTGAAATCAGGCCGTAGTCTTCTTGAATGAGACCGATGATGAGTCCGCCGAGGTTGCCGATTTGTTGGGTGGCGTTTACGAGCGGAATTTCTTTGGGAAGAATTTCACGAGCGACTTTGGTGAGAATTTCGATGTCCGGATGCACCACTGCGGCCCAGAGATTTTTCGGGGAGGGGATTTGCGCGATATCGAGTTCTTCGTTAGAACGGATGAAAACGATGCCGCCCAGCAAGCAAGGACCGACGTTGTCCGCGTGCCATGCGCCATCGGCTGAGGCCTCACCGGCCATCGCGAAGGGAAGGAGCTGGCGTTTTGAAAGGGGTTCGCCGATGAGTTTGTTGACCGCGTAAGCACCCGCAACCGCCGATGCGGACGAGGACCCAAGGCCGGAGCCGAAAGGCATTTTCTTGTGAATCTCCATCTCGATCCCGCGGTCGAGCATCCCGAGGTGTTTGAGAAGATCTAAAGCAGCCACACCAGCGGTGTTGATGGTGGGATCTTTGGGGAGTTTTCCGCCGTCACCAGTGATTTCTGTGATGCGCAGGCCAGGTTTGGAGGAGTTGCGGACGACGACTTCATCGCCTGGAGAGTCGATGGCAAAGCCAAGGACATCGTAACCGCAAGCGACGTTGGCGACGGTAGCGGGGGCGAAAATACGGATTTCTTGATTGGCAGACATGGTAGATTCCTTTGAAGAGGGGCGGGAGTTTGCTTCGGTTTCCTGTAGGATATCAAGCCCTTTAAGACACAAGACTTTGAGACATAAGACATAAGAATGAATTGAGAAGCGTGATCCGTCGACGTAGAGGAGAGAGCATAGATATTTGGATTTTTAAGAGATTGACGGGGGTGCTAGAGTCCCGGCGTGCTTCACTGGTTTTCAGACGGAAAATTCCCTTTATATCTCGCGCCGATGGCGGGGGTGACGGATTTAATTTTTCGCAGGATTTGCAAGGAAATGGGTGCAGATGTGATGGTGACGGAGTTTGTGAGCGCGGAGGGGATCATGCAGGCGGATGAGCGGACGCGGAAATATACGGAGTTCGATGAAGGGCAGCGGCCCGTGGGTGTGCAGCTTTTTGGAGCGGATGGCGAGCGGATGGGGGAGGCGGCGCGGAAGATCATTGATAAAGGATTGGCGGGACGGATTCCGGATTTCATCGATATCAATTTCGGTTGTCCGGTGAACAAAGTGGTTTCACGGAATGGTGGATCGTCGTTGTTGCGGGATTGTCCGTTGCTGGCGAGCGTGGCGTTAGGTGTTGCTAAAGCCGTGGGTCACGATGTGCCAGTGACCGCGAAAATGAGGATTGGCTGGGATGCGGATTCGGTCAACGCGGTGGAGGTGGCGAGGACTTTGGAGGATTGCGGGATGCAAGCGATCGCGGTACACGGTCGGACTCGGGCGCAGGGATATTCTGGGGAAGCTGATTGGGAAACGATCGATGCCGTGGCGCGTGCGGTGAGGATACCAGTGATTGGCAACGGCGATATTTCCTGCGGAGAAGATCTGGCGAAACGCAAACGCGAGACGGCTGTGAGCGGAGTCATGATAGGTCGAGCCGCGATGCAAAACCCATG
The DNA here is from genome assembly GCA_031422775.1 of Akkermansiaceae bacterium. Classification (GTDB taxonomy): domain Bacteria; phylum Verrucomicrobiota; class Verrucomicrobiia; order Verrucomicrobiales; family Akkermansiaceae; genus Luteolibacter. The sequence continues at coordinate 30,231 of JANPMK010000067.1, forward strand.
GGTGTTCCGCGAAGCGAAGCATTTTTTGGAAACCGGCGAGGTGATGGATGCGGTTCCGTTGGAAGAAAGGTGGGCGCTGATTTTGCGGCACTGCCGGATGGCGGTTGAGAGCGGTCGCTATGGGAATGAACGTCAGACTTTGACTGCGATGCGCGGGCGCCTGATGGCGTATTGCAAAGGCTTCCCCGGGGCGAAGGATCTCAGGCAAAAGCTGTGCCAGGTGGATTCCGTGGCCGCAGTGGAAGGGTTGGCGGAGTTTTCCCTTTCAGCGTAGGTTTTTCCTGATCTGAAAAATTTCACGCATGATGATAAATGGACGGGTAACTGCTCCGTAGTTCGGTGATTCCGGTCTGAAACTGGCTGGAAAGACAAAACCCACTTGTTCATACATGTTTAAAATTCCATCCATTCCCACGGCGATTTCGCTGATTTTGCCATTCTGCATCATGGGATCGGCATTGGCGGAGAAAGCGAAACCAGCTCACGTGTTTGCATTGTCCGACAAGGCCGAGGTGATCTTGGATCGCTATTGTTTCACCTGCCATGATGAAGAAACGCAGAAGGGGAACATCCGTTTGGATAATCTGGCCGATCTCGATACGCCCAAGCGCCTTGATCTTCTGAACCGCGTGCAGGAGCAGATTTATTTCCAACACATGCCGCCGAAAGAAAAACGGCAGCCAAATGAAGAAGAGCAGAAATCGATTTTGGGATTTATCTCTGCGGACCTGGGCGTTCACGGGGCCTCCACCCTGGAAGGTAAATTGCAAAAGCCCGAATACGGAAACTACATCAATCACGAAAAGCTCTTCTCCGGCGAATACAAGGATGTGCCCGCCTACACTACGGATCGCCGCTGGCTAATGAGCGAGTTTATCTTCAATGCCAAGTTCCAGCGCATCCTTGGAAATAAGACAATGGCAAACCGGGGCAAGGAGCGGTTTGAAGTGGTCGGCAGCAAGAAGCTGCCGGGCGTTTCTTTGGCCAACCCCTTTCTCCTACCTAAAACCGTGGGCGTGCGTTACTACGCGAACGAGGATCTAACAGGTGGTCATCTCTCCAGCATGCTGACTAACGCGCAAGGTGTATCTGTATACATGACCGACGTTTTGGTGCCCAAGAACAAGGGCAAGTATTTGCCAGCGGTCATGGAAATCATCGCGATGGAGGAAGCCCATACCGCCACCATCGCCTCGCGCCGCGCATTCCTTGAAAGCCACATCGAACGTCTTTGTGAAGAAATCTTCAGCGATCGCAATCAGGCCATGCTGCCCACCTTCGTGCCCGTCGTGCTCCAGCCACTGCCAGAGATCAAAGAAGGGGAGACATACAAAAAGGCGCCGATGAATGTTTCGACGAACATGTTAGAAACTCTGGGCGCGGCTCCGCTTGTCTATCACACTCTGACCGATCCCAAGTTCGTAAGTATGAGCGACGATGATTTCCGTGCATACTGTGAGCGTGTGTGGTTTTACCGTGGCGATCACGAGCGCACCATCCAGAGTCGCATGGCGCTTCTCAGGGAATATGTGCCGGACTTCCGCGGCATCGCCGAGGCACAGCTCAAGAGACACAAGAAGATTGACTACAAGCCGCTCGCAGATGAGGAAATGGCGGCGATTCGTGCGGCCATACAGAAACACCGTAAGAAAGGCGACCACTACAACACCCTCATCGCGACTTGCGTCGAGGACTGGGAGCAGTCCTTCGCGCAGCAACGCAAAGAAGCCGGCCCGCCAACTCCTGAGGTTCTCACCAAACTGTCCAGCCAGCTTTCATTGCTCATCCTTGAGCGCGAACCCACTTCAGGGGAAAGCGCTGAATATATCGCTCTCACGCAATCCTATGTCGAAAAGCTCGGACGTCGCAAAGCGGTGCAGAAGCTGATTCAGACCATCCTTCTTTCCACTGAATTTGCATACCGTAGCGAGTTCGGTGTTGGCGAAGCGGACGAGCACGGCCGCCGAATGATGTCACCGCGCGATGCCAGTTACGCCATCGCCTACGCTCTAACAGATCAAAGTCCGGACGCTGATCTTGTTGCGGCAGCTGGAAGCGGTCGCCTCAATACCCGCGAGGACTACAAACGTGAGATCGAACGCATTCTTGCCAAGCGTAATGTCCGCTCACTCATTGATCCCGTTCTTGAAGACAAAAACTGGGGGGACAACGCAACGTTCATACCCATCCGCGAACTTCGTTTTTTCCGTGAGTTTTTCGGTTACCCCAAGGCACTCGAAATTTTCAAGGATGAGAAACGCTTTGGAGGCGACCGCCTGGATGATGCGACCAACCGTGCGGTCAACGAGGCCGACCGAATCGTGGAATACATTCTTGAGAAAGACAAAAACGTGTTCGAGGAGCTGATTGGCACCGAGGAATTCTACGTTTTCCATGATGGTGACAATGAGGCGATGGCGGCGAAGTCCGAACACATCAAGCGTATCTACGAATATTTCAAGGACAAGGACTGGCAGAACTTCAACTACGAGGAACTGGCTAAACACACGGATTTCTTACGTAAGAACCCGATGCGCAGCATCAACCCAGACAACCTCAAATCCGGCAACCGCTCGGGCGATGGTCTGAAGCTCTTCAAGAAATCCCTCACCTCCATCACTGCCCGTCTGGATAAGGGTCAGAAGGATGCGGCACCCTTCGATATGTATCGAGGCTACGGCTCTGACTTCATGACCGGCGAGAACGTCGCGATGCTATGGGGCTACAGTAAGGACAACTGGCATTGGTCGGCAACCCAGCCGGCTAAAGTCCCCAACCGCAAGGGCATGCTGACCCATCCCGCTTGGCTCATCGCTCACGCTTTCAACACAGAGACTGATCCGGTTCATCGTGGCAAATTCGTGCGTGAAAAACTTTTGGCCGGTACGATTCCCGACGTGCCAATCACCGTCGACGCCCAGATCCCTGAGGATCATAATAAAACTCTGCGCGGTCGTCTTGCCGTGGCCACCGAAAACAAAAATTGCTGGCACTGCCACATCAGCATGAATCCCCTCGGTAACACATTCGAGATGTATGACGACTTCGGTCGTTTCCGCACCGAAGAGTATCTGGAATATCCCGAACATCTTGTCTCCAAAAGACCCGACGAGGCGAAAGATCGCAACCACTTGTTAGATCTCCGCGACGTTTACAAGACCCTTCCGGTTGAGTCTTCGGGGAATCTCGTCGGCACCCGAGATCCGTCCTTGGATGGGGATCTCAAAGATGCCGTCGATCTGGCTGGGCGCCTGTCCAAATCCCGTGTGGTTCGCCAATCGTTCATCCGCCATGCCTTCCGATACTTCATGGGTCGCAACGAATTCCTTTCCGATTCGAAAACCCTGATTGATGCCGAGCAGGCCTACGTAGATAATGGAGGTAGCTTTGATGCGGTGATTGTGTCATTACTTACCTCAGATTCTTTCATTTACCGAAAACCGATAAAAAATTAGACTTATGTTCAGCAGAAGAAACTTCTTGAAAACCTCGGCGCTCGGCGCCGGTGCTATGTCTTTGGCTCCCTCATTCAATCAGCTCTTCGCTGCTCCAAGCGGTGTGGGGACGGGCATACCGAAACGCTTCATCTTCATCCGCAAATCCAGCGGCCTCGTCCCCTCCGAGAACGCGCTAATGAACCTCTCGGCAAAGGACAAGGCGCTCGATGACGCGAAGCAGCCCTTCGAGGCGGATCTCAGCAAACACGAGCTGCCCAAGTGGTTGCGTGGACTGGATGACCACAAGGAAAACATGACCATCCTCCAGGGACTTTCCGCGAAGATGAGCGAGAACGTCCATTACTCCTTTTCCTCCGTGATGGGTTGTTTCAAATCCAATCGCAATACCCTCAGCGCCATCAAGCGCACCACAATCGATTTCGAACTCGCCAAACTTTTCCCATCCCCCTTCGGCCACGTCGAGCTGTCATTCGCAGACGGTCGCACCGGCATCGTCTCGGGATACTCCGCACCCGCGCCGCAAACTCGTAACTACTGCTACGCGGATCCTGATACCGCGAGGAGCGAGCTTTTCAAATCCGTCCTCAACCCGGACGCTGTCAATTCCGACAATGACATGCTCGCTTTCTTGCAGGGCAAGGAAGGTCTGAAAGAGAGCGGGTTTAAGGGACACGAAGTGAAACGCCAGGAGGCACAGGTGGAATCGATCGATAAGATCCGCGAGCGCAACAAGAAGCTCATCAGTATTTCCGGAACTCTTGCCAACTTCCTGCCCACGCTCGATCCCGTGCATGATAATGGCGGTGAAAACGCCAGCACACCCGAGAAGCAGGCTGCTATGACGGACGTGCTCATCGCCGCCATGAAAGCCGGTCTAACAAATGTTGTTACTTACACCATCGATGACCTCGGCACCCCCATCACCGGCCTGCCCGGAAATGAGACCGACCGTGTCGGCATCCACCCGCTCGGCCACGATGAAGCCTTCGGCGGCGTTCCTGCATGGAAGACCCGTGAGCAGATACGCATCAGCCACATGAATCAGGTCAAAACCATCGTCGAGAAACTTAAAGCCACACCTGAGGGTAAGGGTACGATGTTTGACAACACCATGGTCATGTATTTCCCGGAAAACGGAGAAACCCACCACGGCATTGGTTTGGAATCACCCTTCGTGATCATGTCCGGAAAAAACTGCAATCTGGACATGGCAGGTCGTTACATTCGTTTGCCATTCCTCGGCAACGAAGGTCACAAAACTCTCGGCAACTGGTATACCACTCTGCTCAACGCCCACGGAAATTCAATGGAACATTACGGCGATCTCGACCTCGAGATGGCTCGTAAAAAACTCCCGCAAACCGGTGCGATCAAGCAGTTTATGGCGTGAGTTCATGCGGTCTGATTCTTGCAAATAGGGACGGACAAATGATTTGGAGTCAGCGGATGAATTCGCGGCGTAGAACAAGCGGATCGCGTATTTGCAGCAGATGCATCAGAGGTTGAATGATTTGTTTAATTGAGTATCCATGAACGCAGGTGGCACTCATTCTTAAAGAATCAAAATGATTGTAGATATCTTACAAGTCACGGCCTGTGTCGCATTGATTGTCGCTGCCATGTATTGGAAGTTTACCCGTTCCGATGAGCAGGGAGTGCATAAGTTCCTTTTTCCATTCATCCTTGCTGCGAGTGTTCTAGGGATTGCACTCGTTGCTCCTTATGCGATTGAGGTTTTCGTCGATTATTACAGTGGTTCACTTTATCAGGTGGAAGCCATGGCATTTCGTTTCAATGGCCCTTATTGGTGGGTTTACTACAGCGGATTGATTTTACCAATGTTGCCGATTTTTGGCGTGCTGCCACAGATTGGAAGTAGGCCTATTATCGTAGCGATTATAGCAGTGCTCGCGATGGTTCCCGTTGTGTTTGTCCAAGTCATGAGCTTCTTTTACTAATCCCAGAATGGATTGACGATTGATGAATGATGATTTTTGAATGAAGAAGAGAGTAGTGCGAAGCCAAATAACTTTATGGACCGCGTGAGTCCACTCGCGCAGATTTAGGAGCGCGACTGGAGTCACGCGGTCCAAATTTTGCGAAAAGTTGATTACAAGAATCCCAAATCACCCCAACTGCCTCGCAGCTTGTAGCGTATTTTTCATCAGCATCGCAATCGTCATCGGGCCCACTCCACCGGGAACAGGAGTGATCGCTGCGCAGCGTGGTGCGACTTCGTCGTAAGCGACATCACCCGTGAGAAGATGGCCGGATTTTTTTGATGGATCGGCGATGCGGTTGATGCCGACATCGATGACGACGGCGCCGGGTTTGACCCAATCGGCTTTGACCATTTCGGGTCGGCCTACGGCTGCGATAAGTATATCTGCGCGGCGGCAGATGGCGGGGAGATCTTTGGAGCGTGAGTGGGCGATGGTGACGGTGGCGTTCGAGTTTTTCGCAACCAACAACATCGCCATGGGTTTGCCGACGATCATGGATCGGCCGATGACGACGGCTTCTGCACCATTGGTATCGATTCCTGAAATTTCTAACAACTTCATGCATCCAGCCGGAGTGCAGGGAACGAAGCCGGTGGGGTCTTCTAAAACCAGTTTAGCGACATTTTCCGGATGGAAGCCATCGACGTCCTTGCGAGGATCGATGGCGCGGATGACGGTTTCTTCATCGATGTGTTTGGGCGGGGGAGATTGAACAAGGATGCCATGCACGGCGGGGTCGGTATTGAGATCGGCGACGACTTTGAGGAGTTCTGCTTGTGTGGTTTCCGCAGGGAGTTCGATTTTGACTGAGTGGAAACCGAGATCGGCGCAGGTGCGGGCTTTGGAGCCGACGTAAACAGCGGATGCGGGATCGTTTCCAACCAAGACAACCGCCAAACCGGGAGTGATGCCTTTGGCTTTGAGAGCAGCGGTTTCGTTGCGGCATTCTTCTAGGACGGTGGCGGCAACGGCCTTGCCGTCGATGATGCGAGGTTGGTTCATGCGGGGAGTATGTAGAAAGTCGGAAGGTCGGAAAGTCGAAAGTCTGTGCCTGGTAGGGTCATTTCGATGAAATGACCGTTGGGTTTAGATGGGACGCAAGATGGCGGTCGTTTTGTCAAAACGACCCTACCAAAGATATGTTGATTTCAGGCTTGGAGATTGCAGTCTTAACGCATATGACCCCTGCGTCGTTGTTGAAATAGCAGCGGCACTCCTTTGGAAGTCCGTCGCTCGGGCAGTCAATTGATGGGGAATCCGGTGAGAATCCGGAGCGGTACCGCCACTGTATGGGTTTTCGTGAAAACGGGAAGCTGAGTCAGATCGCCAGCCTTGGGAGTTTCTGAACGAACCTGCGGAAAACAGGTTCACGGAGATAAAACATAAAAATGATAAAACAACATACGTTCGCGCAAAAGCGGACGATAAGGACGGGCTGCACCTTAGGGTTAGCAGCGGTAGTGCTCTGCGGTTCTTTGACGGCGGAGGTGGAAGACGAGTTCGATCAGTTGATCGTTTCCGCGTGGAGGCTTCCGGGTGATATTTCCCGGACAACTTCGGCGGTGACGGTTCTTGATCCGGAAGAGATGGAAAAGATGGGGCTTCTGGATATCAAGGATGCCTTGAATCGGATTCCCGGTGTGATCGCGACTTCATTAGGTGGCCAAACCGGAGGTCTGGGTTCTGTGTATATACGTGGGACAACTTCATCTTATTCGCAACTGGTCATAGACGGTATCCGCGTGAGCGATTCCACCTCACCACTGGGAAACTTTCTCTCAGGTGGGCGCGTGAATGATTTCAGTCGGATCGAAGTCATTCGTGGACCTCAAGCCGCGATCCATGGTGGAGAATCGGTTGGCGGGGTCATCTGGATGGAAACAGCCAGAGGCAGTGGAGAGCCTGAAACTTATTTGCGCACGGAGGTTGGATCTTTTGATACGCATCAGGTTTTTGGATCTCACTCCGGTGAAAAAAATGGATTTTCATGGTATGTTGGTGGTGGCCATGAGCATACGGACAACGATGCACCGAATGAGTCTTACGATCTGATCCGCAGCTCCATGAGATTGGAATGGGTGCAGACGAAAGATCTAACACTCGGGATGACGTATCGCGGACAAGATTCGCGGTTTAAGTATGATTTTTTCGGAACCAATCTCGATCATGTCGATTCGAATTTAGTCACGGCTTATGCAAATGCACGACTAGCACCCGGATGGCTTTCGAGTGTTGTGATGGGTTTGTATAAAGAAAGTTTCGACAACGATACAGCCTTCGGTAATTACGGTTCGGATCTTGAACGAGTCGTTTTATCGACAGATCAAAGTTTCGAGATATCTGAAGCTTACACTCTGCTTTTAGGCGGATTCGTTGAGCGCAGCGATTACTCTAACACGAGTAACACCGTTTCAGATGATTATCGATATGGAGGTCATCTTGGAATGCAGTGGACGCCGACAGATCGATTCACCGCGGATGCTGTGGTGCGTTGGGAAGACTATGTGAATTACAACGACCAAGTCACTTGGCGTTTGGGCGGTGGTTGGCAAGCACTGCAGAAAACCAAATTACGTGCAGGTGTTGGAGAAGCATTCCGGACACCAACTTTGTTAGATCTCTATGGCACACCCTTCGGTTTGGGAAATCCCAATCTCGAAGCTGAGGAGAGTTTGGGTTGGGATTTTGGAGTGGAGCAGGAGCTAACCGAAAATCATCGAGTATCAATCACGTATTTCGAGAACTCCATCGATAATCAGATTCAAACGACGTTTACTCCAGTTCCGCCCTCACCGGCCCCGGTCAACTTGCCTGGTGCAACTCATACTCGGGGACTGGAATTCGCTGCCAATGGTAAAATTTCTGAAGGAGTCGATTATCAAGTTTCTTGGACTTGGTTGGGTGATGCACTGCAAGACCAGCCTGAGAATACGGCTACCGCATCGGTTCAGTATCGACCGATCGAGAAACTTCTGCTAGGAGCTGGAGCGACTTATGTCGATACCCGTTCCTATGGAAGTATTACTCCTTTGGATGAATATTTGTTGCTTCGCGTTCATGCTAGTTACGAACTCAACGAAAATGTTACTCTGCATGCGCGAGTGGAGAATTTGGCTAATGAGGATTACGTGTTAGCCAATTTCGGAATACCGGTTCCAGGAGCTGGATTGGGATTCTACACCGGGGTAACGGCGACTTTTTGATCCATTTCTGATCCATGCACGAAGCCATCGCCGGAATTTCCAAGATGGTTCAATGGCTTCGTGCCATACAATTTTCAAACGATGAAAAAAGCCAACCGCAAATGAACGCTAATGGACGCGAATAAGATCATTTCTGGCATCAATATGGGATTCCAAAATACATTTGGGTAAGTTTTCCACATTTGAAAATGATCTCGATTCTTAAAATTCGCGTCCATTCGCGTCCATTCGCGTCCATTCGCGTTCATTCGCGTTCATTCGCGGTTGAAATTCTGTTCAGTTGAAGTTTTGCCCTTAGTTTGATCAGCCTGTTTGCGCTACGGTCTTGCAGAAATGTGGGCGAGGGCTGAGGATGTCGGCAGATGATATCGGTTACAGAGAACGCAGGGGGAGTGAATTTGGTGGAGGAGGTGCGTGATGTATTTTCGAGGACGGGTTTGCTATCGCAGTCAAAAGATTTTGAGTATCGAGCTGAGCAAGAGGAACTTGCGGGTGCGGTTGCGGAAAGTTTTATATCGTCGCAGCCATTGGTTGCGGAGGCTGGGACGGGTGTGGGGAAATCTTTGGCGTATCTGATACCAGCAGCGAAGTTCGCGTTGGCGACGGGGCGCAAGGGTGTAATTTCTACGCACACGATCAATTTGCAGGAGCAGTTGGTTCGGAAAGATATTCCGCTAGTGCGTAAAATTTTAGGTGAGGATTTGCCAGCGGTTTTGTTGAAGGGTCGGGGAAATTATGTATGTCCTGCGAGGTTGCGTCGGGCTTGGGAGCAATCGGGTGATTTATTCACATCGACGGAAAGTGAGGAGCTTGCCCGGATTCGTGATTGGGCAGATCAGACGCGGGATGGAACCTTGAGTGGGATTCCGTTTCAGCCATCGATGAAGGTTTGGATGCAGGTTTGCAGCGAGGCGCACTCGTGCACGCAGCGATATTGCGGACCCAAAGGAAATTGTTTTTTCCAAGAGGCGCGGAAAGCTGCGGCGGATGCGAAGTTGGTGGTGGTGAATCACACCTTGTTTTTCGCTTTGTTAGAAACCGGCGAGATGGCAGATGAGGATGAAGGTGAGAAGATCGGTGGTTTTCTTTTTCCGAATGATTTCGCGGTGATGGATGAAGCGCACACGGTGGAACAAGTGGCGGCGGTGCAGCTCGGCTTGCGACTCACTCAGGCTGGTTTGCGATTTGATTTGCAGCGGCTCTACAACCCGAAGACACGCAAGGGTTTACTGAAAACGTATCGCAAAGCCGCACCGATGTTGGCGGTGGAGCGGAGTTTGAATGCGGTGGATCAGTTTTTCAACGACATCGGAAATGCAGCGAAGTTCGGTGAGTGGTCGAAGGAGTTCCGAGTCAGAAGACCGGAGTTGGTGGGGAATTGTTTGGCATCGCCGTTGCGGGATTTGTGGGAGGAGCTTTCTGAATTAGCGGAAGATACGGGCAACGAAACCTCGAAGAACGAGTTGATGGATTTGGCGCGCAAGTTTCGCGATACGCATGCGACAGTTGGAGAGTTTCTCGATCAACGCGATGAGGGTAGTGTCTATTGGGTGGAGAAAAGCGGTCGGGAAGAAACACAGTTCAGTTGTCACGCCGCGCCAGTGAACGTGGCGGATCGGCTGCGGCCTCTGTTGTTTACTGGAAAGAAATGCATGGTGATGACTAGCGCGACTCTCGGAGTTGGCGATCCTGAATTGGGATATTTCAGGAAACGCGTGGGCGCGGAATCGGCGCGGGCGTTGAGTATCGGTAGTCCGTTCGACTACCAGAAACAGATGAAGGTGAAAATTTACAAATCCATTCCTGAGCCTAACACGCCGAAATATGACGAGATGTTAGCGAAGGGAATCATGGATGCAGTGAGTGAGAGCGAGGGGCGGGCGTTTGTGTTGTTTACGAGTTATCGGACCATGCAGGACGCGGCGAAGCGCTGTGAGAGTTATTTTAAAAAGAAGGGTTGGCGATTGTTCAAGCAAGGCGACGGCATGCCACGGCATAAGATGTTAGAAGAATTTCGTGAAGATGTGAGCAGCGTGTTGTTTGGGACGGATAGTTTTTGGACAGGCGTGGATGTGCCGGGTGAGGCTTTGTCGAACGTGATCGTGACGCGTTTACCGTTCGCTGTTCCGGATCATCCGCTGACGGCTTCGCGCTTGGAAGCAATCCAAGAAGCCGGCGGAAATCCGTTCATGGACTACTCATTGCCCGAGGCAGTTTTGAAATTAAGACAGGGAGTGGGTCGATTGATTCGGAATAAAAAGGACCACGGGCTGGTATGTATTTTGGACAATCGGATTTTGACCAAACGTTATGGTAGCGTATTTATGAAAGCCTTACCGGATGCGCCGGTGGAAATTGTTACCTGAAAATTCAAAGCTCAAATTTCAAAATTCAACAAAGATAAGAGAAGCAATTTAAGATGAGACTTGTTTTTTTAATGATAGCTTTGGCGGTGTTTTTTCTCGTTGGGTGGGGATTGTTTGGTGAGGGCTTGGAGGAGATATGGAATGTGGAAAAGTTGGCCGGCCATTTCGAGCAAGCGAAGAGTTGGGCGTGGTTGTTAGGGATCGTTTTGTTGATCGCGGATCTTTTGTTGCCTATTCCTGGAACGGTTGTGATGTCGGCTCTGGGCGTGGTTTATGGGTTTTGGATTGGAGGTTTACTGTCGGCAATCGGCTCCATGTTGGCTGGGATGTTAGGCTACGGGGTGGGTCGGTTTTTCGATGAGAAATTCGCCAAGCGTTGGTTGGGCGAAAAAGATTTTGAGAAGGGAAAAACGCTTTTTGATAAGAGCGGAGCGTTGGTGGTGGCGATGAGCCGCGCGCTGCCGATTCTGCCCGAAGTGCTCGCGTGTATGGCGGGATTGCTGCGAATGCCGTTTGGAACTTTTGTCATCGCTCTCGCCTGCGGTTCCGTCCCGATGGGTTTCCTATTTGCGTGGATCGGTATGGTTGGACGCGAGCAACCGGCTTGGGGTTTAGCGTTTTCTCTCGGAGTGCCGGCGGTGCTCTGGGGTGTGGCGGCGGTGATGAGGAGGGGGAAAAGTGCCGAGTGATCAGTGGCAAGTGATTAAGTGGATCACCATAAATTAATTCAACTATTCGCTAAATGACTGCATTAGGCGGATCCAAGGTAGCTTCGTTGCGATCATGAGAATGATGAGAGCAATACCTTGAAATAGCAAGAATGCCGATGCGATGACTGCTCCAATGCTTCCTAGACGCTTCAGCCATGCGAAAACAATCGTAAACAACATCATTACAAACATGAGTAGCATGGTTAGAAGCGGATGGCTCGCAAGTTTACTTGTTAGTAGTGGCAATTCCATATCCGAGTCAGATGCCAAATAGACAGTTTGTGATAGAATAGCGTGAAAATACCATCCGGTTAAAAATAACAAGATAGCCAATGATGTCATCAGGCTCTGGTAACGAATATCGCGTTGTGATGTTGTTGTGGAATTCATGATTATGATGCTCGATCAATATTTTCCGGTTTATTTCGGCATACCCTCCGGCACGTTGAATTCGGTGCGGAGTTCTAGGTAGCGATTTTTCATCGTTGCAAATATCTCGGCGTAATCTGGGTCTTCGTGGACGCTGATCATTTCTTGGGGGTCTTTAACGAGGTCGAAGAGTTGCCATTCTTTGGTGCGGGGGAGGTAGAAGAGTTTGTGTTTATCCGTACGGATTCCGTCGTGGGCAGGGACGTGGTGGGTGGCTTCTCCGGTATAGAAGTAGTAGATGGCATCGCGCCAGTCATCGGGGGTTTTGCCTTCGTTTTTGAGGATGGGAATCAGGCTTTTGCCTTGGATATCTTCGGGGATTTGAAGGCCGGCGGCTTCGAGGAAGGTGGGTGCGTAGTCGATGTTTTGGATGAGCGCTTCTGGGCGGATGCCGGGTTTGACGACTCCTGGCCAGCGCATGATGAAAGGCATGGTGAGGGATTCTTCAAACATCCAACGTTTGTCATACCAACCCTTTTCACCGAGGAAGAAACTTTGATCGGATGAATAAACAACGATGGTGTTTTCTGCGAGGCCTTCTTGATCGAGATAATCTAACATGCGTCCGATGTTTTCATCGAGGGCTTGAATCGTGCTGAGGTAGTTTTTGATGTAGCGTTGATATTTCCAGCGGATGATGTCTTTTTCGGAAAGTTTTCCGGCCGCGAGATCGTCGAGAAATTTCTTTTGGCGCGGTCCGTAAACGAGATCGAATGAGCGTTTTTGTAAATCAGTCATGCGGTTGTATTCGGTGTTTGGTAAGCCGCCTAACAATCCAGCCTCTTTGGGTGGGGCTTCGTGGAAAAACATGTCCCAACCCCAGTAGAAATGATTGGCGATGGTCATTTCCTGAGTTTTAAGAGCACCGCTGCGGTTCGAGTAGTCATCGAACAATGTTTCTGGTTCCGGGAGATCGATGCCATCGAACATCATGAGATGGCGCTCGGCGGGCATCCAGTTGCGATGAGGAGCTTTGTGCTGGCTCATGAGCAGGAAGGGCTTGTCTTTATCTTTGCGGTTTTTGAGCCAATCGATGGATTTGTCAGCAATGATATCAGTGACATAACCTTCCACTCGCTTCTTGGTTCCGTCCATTTGGATGAAATCAGGGTTCCAGTAGTTGCCTTGTGAGGGGAGGACTTCCCAATAATCGAATCCGACGGGATCGGTGACGAGGTGCCATTTTCCGATGATGGCGGTTTCGTATCCAGCGGAGCTGAGGTATTTGTTGAAAGTGGGTTGCGAGCCGTCGAAGCGTGATTCGTTATCGATGAAGCCGTTGATGTGCGAGTGCTTTCCGGTGAGGATACAAGCACGGGACGGTCCGCAGATGGAGTTAGCGCAGAAGGAGTTTACAAACAACGCGCCTTGAGAGGCGAGGCGGTCGATGTTCGGGGTTTGGAAATGTTTCGCATAGCGGCTTTTGCCGTAAGCCGTGATGGCTTGCAGAGAGTGGTCATCAGAAAAGATGAACAGGATGTTCGGCTGCTTAGGCTTTTCGAGCGCAAGGGCTGGGGCGGCAAGGAAAACAGCGGCGAGGAGTAAGGTGATCTTGCTCATAGGGAATTAATCTGTTAGAATTATTGAGTGACTTCCTTTATCGCAGTAAGCCGCGCCTCCGCATCAGCAGCGAGGATTTGATCGAGTGTGGGCTTGAGAACGGTTTGATGTGATTTCATCACCGCGGCGACGGTTTCCCAGATTTCAGGAAAGCGGATTTTTCCAGAGCGGAAGGCATCGACTGCGACTTCATTTGCGGCGTTGAAAACGGCGGGTAGGGTGCCACCTGTTAGTCCGGCTTGGCGGGCGAGGTTGAGGGCGGGGAAGTCTTCGGTGCGCGGGGCGCTGAATTCGAGTTTGGAGAGCTCAGCGAAGTTGAGAGGTTTGAGGGAGCCTGCGAGGCGGTTCGGATAGGTGAGGGCGTATTGGATGGGAAAACCCATGTCGGTTCGGGAGAGCTGGGCGAGGACTGAGCCATCGGTGAACTCGACCATGGAATGGATGATGGATTGCGGATGGATGATGGCCTCGATGCGATCCATCTCGATGCCGAACAGCCAGCGGGCTTCGATCATTTCGAGGCCTTTGTTGAAAAGGGTTGCGGAGTCGATGGTGATTTTCGGTCCCATGTTCCAAGTGGGGTGATTGAGCGCCATTTCCGGAGTGACGTTCCAGAGCTCGCTCGCAGGGGTGTTGCGGAAAGGACCGCCGGATGCGGTGAGGATGAGGCGTGAGACTTCGGATAGCGGGCCGCGGTGGCCTTCGAGGCATTGGAAGATCGCGTTGTGCTCGGAATCGACCGGAAGGATGTGGATGTTTTTCTCGGCGGCGCGTGCGGTGATGATTTCACCGGCCATAACCAGGATTTCCTTGGAGGCAATCGCGAGGTCTTTTCCGGCGTCGATGGCCGCGAGGGCGGGGTGGAGGCCGGCGGTGCCTACGATGGAAATGAGGACGATATCGGCGCTTTCGAGCTGGGCTAGTTCGTTCAAACCTTCGGCTCCGACGTGGATCTTGACGGACGAGGGAAGTAGCGCGCGGAGTGCTTCTGCCTGGGAATCGTCGTAAATAGCAACGTTTTGAACACCTGTTTCAATTGCTTGTTTAGCGAGTAAAGTTACGCTGGAACAGGCGGCGAGGCCGACGATTTCGATTTCATCGGGGAGTTGAGCGGCGACACGAAGGGTGGAGAGACCGATGGATCCGGTGGAACCCAGGATGACGACCCGACGTTTTTTTCCAGAATTCATACGCAATACGGAATGACGCCTTTGAGGTAAAACCAAAGGAATGGAGCGGTGAAACAAATGCTGTCGATGAGGTCGAGTCCACCACCGATGCCGGGAAGCATTTTACCGGAGTCTTTGGCGTTGAGAGAGCGTTTGACGACGCTTTCCGCGAGGTCGCCGATGACTGCCAGAATGGCGAGCACGAAGCCGAGGATGATCACGTGTTTCCAGGAATGGAGGGCATCGAGGTGATCTGGAAGCAACCAGAACAATCCGCAGGCTGCGAGTTGTGCGAAGAATAGGGCGCCTGCAAAGCCCTCCCAAGTTTTCGCGGGGGAAATTTTTGGGATCATTTTGTGTTTCCCGATCAAAGAGCCGGTGATGTAGGCGCCCATGTCGCTGAATTTCGTGACTGCGAGCAACCAGAGTAAAACGTAAGCCCCTGGGACATCGCCGCTACCGGGGAGGCCGAAGGAGATGCGTGAGGCGAAGCTGAAGAGATAGGCGATGTAAACGAAGCCGAGCAAGTTGGCTGCGACGGAGAGAAGGGCTTCGATGCCTTTGATCGAGTATCGGAGTTGGAGAGTGAATGCGCCAGTGGCAGCGAGAAAAATGAAAAACGCATCGAGGCCGGGTGGGATGTCTTTGGCACCGTTGAGTAAAAAGTAGGAACTCAAGCCGCAATAGCTGAGGGCGAGAAAGAGTCCGTAGCGAGGGAAGCATTTCACCTCTGCAACGTGCAGCATTTTGAAATACTCAAGAGTGGAGATGATCACTAAAGCTGCCACCAAGCCGACATAGGCGAGCGGTTGCATGCTGATGAAAATAGAGGCGACGATGCCCCAAAGTAACAGCGTGCTGAATCCCCTGCGGAAGAAGACGACGGATTTACTGGGAGATGGAGTTGAAGGTTGGATTTCCACGGTGCGACATCATGCAAGACGGGAGGGGAGTGAGAGGCAATCCTTTCCTAAAAAAATCTCACAGAAAATTCCGCAACTTTGCTAAAAGGGTCGTGTTATTAGCCCCTGTGAGAGAGTTAATAGCTCAAAAAAGCCCAAATACAAAATTATGAAAACGAATACATTAATCATTGTTGCAGCCGTAATCGGCCTTTCTGGTGTCGCTAATGCGGAAGAGAACAAGCGTCCGATCCGTCCAGACAATCGGGTGGAGAGACCGGAAGGCAAGGAAGGCAAGGAAGGCCCAAGACATCCCGATCGTCCGCTGCCTCCTGAAATCATTGAGAAATTTGACAAGGACGGTGATGGCAAACTCAATGAGGATGAGCGTGCTGCCGCAAAAGAAGCAATGAAAGGCAGAGAAGAAGAGTTCAAAAAGAAAATGCTCGAGAAATTTGATAAAGACGGCAATGGCGAGTTGAGCGAGGATGAGAAAGAGGAAATGAAAAAAGCCATGTGGAAAGAAAGAGCCAAGCGGTTTGATAAAGACGGCGATGGCGAGCTCAATGAAGAGGAAAAAGCCGCTATGAAAAAGGCGATGGAAGAGCACGAGAAACACGGCGGTCCAGGTGGTCCAGGTGGTCCAGGAGGTCCTGACAAACACAGAGAGAACAAAGATAAAGACGGAGACAAAGAAGAAAAAGAAGGTTCTGGCGTGTTAGGTAAGTAATTTCTGATCCGATCCAATTTATTAAAAGGCCACCTGTGAAAAGGTGGCCTTTTTTATTACACAAGGAGCGGCGGTATTTTGTTTGCCCCGATCTGTCGGGGTCGCCGGATAGGTTAGTGATCAGCGTAGCTGGTGAGAATGCTAATCACATCTGCACGAACGGTATGGCACTCGATACGAATTTTTTCATCGGCAATTGTGTGCGACTCACTGTCGGGGCCACCGTATATCCAAGTTAGGCTGCGGTCGCGAAAATGGTAGTGAGGTAAGCTGTTCTCCTTTGCCTTGAGATTATCGTAGAGAGTGACTAGGGCTCGATCTTCATCGTTGTTAGGAATGAAAGAATCAAACTTATGATCAACTCTTCGGGCTATGAGCTGATCATAAAGCACTGCCTGCTCTTTGTTGATTTCCTGATTTCGGCTGCTTAGTTGCTGATATTCGCTTTCTGAAACCTTATCGCTGAGGCGGAAGGCGAAACGGTATCGGCTTGTCTCCGATTTCTCGTCTATAGCGGTATTTGGCGGCGTGAAATATGCTTCCACCTTTTCGTTCCTTAAAACTTCCAAAGATGAATATTCTGGCTCCCAAACAACCGACCAACCTTCTGGGAGTTTTTCTTCGATCTGAGTTACCAAGTCATCAATAGGCTCCTTTTTTGGAGGGCTTTGGCAGGCAGTTAAAACAAGTGCCGTAAGTATGAGGTATATGAATGCTTTCATCTGATGACTGCTTTATTGCGCTTAATCCTCAGTATTATTTAGGAACCTCGCAATAAGCATTATAATCTCCATTCGAGATATTTTTGAGGATCTCGCTGGCTTTGAGTTCCTCGACCACGCAGCCGAACTGGGTAAAAATCTTTTCATCCATCTTGATGGTTTTGGATAGTTTCTCGAATGCTAGTTTATCGATGCTGTGGAGTGCACAGAGGGCATAGAGTTTGGCAGAGGTGTTGCCTTTTTCGAAGAGGGTGGTGAACGCTTCTTTTGGTTTGGGGCTTTTTAGCAAGGTTTGGAAGGCTGTATCGGATGCTCTTTCTCTTTGGCCTTTTGCTGGGCCAAAACCGAAGGTTTCCACTTTGGCCAGTGTCTCGATGGCTTGGGCTTTGGTGATGGATGCGATGACTGTATCTAACTCAGCGGGCTTTCTTTCTCCGAGGTTTTGCATTTTGGTGTCGTCTGTGAACCAGTTCATTTTGTTATCGGTGATGGTCAGTGCTCCGAAGATGCCGTTGAGAACGGAATATACATCGTTTCGCTTTTGGAGGAACAGCAGATACTTTTCACCATTTGTGTTAGGGAAAATGAACTGGGCTTTGCACATTCTCGTATCCACGCGTCCGAAAACAACGAGATTTTCGGGCGGTTCTCCTTTGATGATAGAAGTGGTCTTTAAAGTGGCTGTCTGTTCGGTATCTTCGGGAGAAGTGCTCTTGCTGATTTCAGAGACAAATTGAGCAATAACGATGGAGTCAGAATATTCCACCATGGATTTTAAGGGTAAAGGTCCCCAATCCGCAGATGCAGTGATGGAAGTCCATGCGGTGATCAATAGGAGAATGAAGAGGTGTTTCATGGGGAAGGAAATTTTAGGGAGTGATTGCGCGTTTGATGGCTGCGATGGCTGTATCTAGATCGGCAGGCTTTCTTTGTCCGTTGTGCTGCATTTGGGTTTCGTCTGTGAACCAGATCACATTGTTGTCGGTGATGGTCAACGCACCAAAGCTGCCGTTGAGAACCTGATATTGATGATTGTTCTTTTGAAGAAAGAGCAGATATTTTTGGCCTTTGGCGGTTGGGAAGATGAACTGAGGCTTACATATTTGGGCTTCATACCCAGCAACGCTGATTTGTTCAGGAGGAGTTCCTTTGATGATGGTTGTGACTTTCAGGGTTACCAGTTGATCGGTTCGTTGATTTTCAGTTTTACGGCTGTCTTCGGAAACGAATTCGGCGATAACGATGCAGTTCGAATGTTCTACGAGTGATTTAAGGGGTAGAGGAGCCCACTTCGCGGATGCTGTTAGGGAGGTGCATGCGGTGAGGAAGAGGAGGGTGAGTAGTTTCATGTTTTTGTTCCTAGTTCTTGGTTCCTAGTTCTTGGTTGGTGATGCGCTCTGTTTCATTTGCAAACTAAGAACTAGGAGCCAAGAACCAGGAACTCTTGTT
Organism: Akkermansiaceae bacterium; assembly: GCA_031422775.1. Lineage (GTDB taxonomy): Bacteria > Verrucomicrobiota > Verrucomicrobiia > Verrucomicrobiales > Akkermansiaceae > Luteolibacter. The sequence continues at coordinate 48,932 of JANPMK010000067.1, forward strand.
AGTCTTTAATAATGAATTTCATTTCGTCGCTGTTGGCGCGGAGTTCGGGGGCATACATGGCTTCGGCGTGGGTGGGGAGGGCGCTGAATTTTCCGGGGATCTCGGCGCGGAGGCGGTAGCTTAGGTTGTGTCTGCCGCGTGGGAGGTTTTGGACGAAGAGGGAAACTTTCTCATCGCGCAATTCCATGTAGGCACCGAGGCCGTTCGGGTTGTAGCCGGATTGGACA
>JANPMK010000068.1:0-54508 GCA_031422775.1 Akkermansiaceae bacterium
TTGCGATTACGCACGTTCACGGCTTTCGGAGCTTGCTGCATTCCACAAGTCTCTAACAGATGAGATACGAACAAGAGCCAAAAAGCTAAAGCTTAATAGTAAAGCTATTGATCTCAAACCTGGCGAGGATCTGTCACACAAAGAGCATGTCCAGTCTTCAGAGACAGGAACACACAATCATTACATCACAAACGGCGTTGCTCTGGTTAAAGCGGATCCCAACAATTGTGAATCAACGACCAAAGCCGGACACGGAGATGCAATCGATCTTGGGTCTCGCGGAGATCTTATCACTGTATTTGACTTGGATCTAACGTCTCCAAGTCTCGCTTTCCTAGGCTTGCAAGGTACACGTCTTCGGATTTGTGATGCCTTCATCCCGGATGAAGATGGTAACCCCACTTTCACCAAGGTTGATTTCAACGGCAACGTTAAGGCTCATGGTTTCTTCAGGAGTTATCCAAAATTTGCAGAGTATCCTGATATACCTGAGCCCAGCGTGGAGCTCTATGTTCCAGGAAGATCCCTTGAAAGCCCTTTCGAAGGTCTCTATAGCGCTGGAGGGCTTGGCTGTGAATACCGCATTGGTGGAGCGCCAATCTGGTGGCAAGACCCTGTAGACGTGATCTCCCCAGCGAGCGGAAAGCTCATGACATTCATTGGGCAATGCGAGCACCCCAGAGGCGGAACGGCATACGCATTCCTCGATGCAAGCAATGGAATTGCCGCCGTCGTCAATCAAGATACCTAATCACCAGTATCTGCGAGCCGGGAGATGTCCTGCTGATGTCGCCCTTGCTGCTGCATTCCTCTCACCGCAGTACCATGCCCAACCGTAGACGCATCTTGCATTTCGAATACGCCCCACCAAACGCCCTCAATCCTCGCCTTGCATGGCATGAGGCCTGATTTAGGGGGATTTTCACTCCCGCCCTCATTCATGCCTTGGCGGTTCAAAATTCGCACTCTATCTTCGCCCCGAACTAGCCACTCTTCCACTGATCACTGCTAACTGATCACTTCAAACTTTTTCCCCATGTCCGAAACTCCCAAATCCGATTTCATCCGAGATATCATCGCCGAAGACCTTGCCTCGGGTAAGCACCAGACCACGATCACTCGTTTCCCTCCTGAGCCGAACGGTTATCTCCACCTCGGGCATGCAAAATCGATTTGTTTGAACTTCGGGATCGCCCAAGAGCATCCCGGCGCGAAATGCCACCTGCGTTTCGATGACACGAATCCAGAGAAGGAGGAGACGGAGTATGTTGAGTCTATCAAAGCCGATGTGAAATGGCTCGGCTTCGATTGGGGAAGCGATCTGTATTTCGCGAGTGATTACTTTGAGTTCTTCTACGACTGTGCTGTCCATCTCATTAAAAACGGCCTCGCTTATGTTGATGAAGAAAGCCCCGATGAAATCAAACTTCATCGCGGCAACGTCCAAACGCCCGGAACTGCATCCAAATTCCGCGAGCGTTCGGTAGAAGAAAATCTCGAAATATTCGCTGCCATGCGATCTGGAAAATTCAAAGAAGGCGAAGCGGTCTTGCGCGCAAAAATCGGCCTGACTTCATCGAATATGAATATGCGCGATCCCGTGCTTTACCGCATCATGCACGCGCATCATCACAACACCGGTGACGCATGGTGTATTTATCCGATGTATGATTTCGCGCATCCGCTGGAAGACGCGCTCGAGCACATCACACATTCGCTTTGCACGCTTGAGTTTGAGAACCACCGCCCGCTTTACAACTGGTTCATGGATAACTGCCCAGTTCCATCGAAGCCACGCCAGATCGAGTTTGCCCGCCTCAGCCTCACCTACACAATCATGAGCAAGCGCAAGCTGCTCCAACTCGTCAACGAAGGCCACGTCAGCGGCTGGGACGATCCTCGCTTGCCAACCATTTCCGGCATCCGTCGCCGCGGCTATCCTGCTGCAGCCGTTCGCCATTTCTGCAAACGCATCGGCATCACCAAATACAACGGCACCACAGATGTCGCTTTGCTCGAATACGACATCCGAGATCACCTCAATAGCTCCGCACCTCGCCGCATGGCTGTGCTCGATCCGTTAAAAGTCGTCATCGAAAATTTCTCCGAAGAACCTACGGCAAGCCTAGTAGTTTCAAATCATCCGCAGGACGAATCCTTCGGCGAACGCGAGGTTTCATTCTCTCCGGTAATCTTTATCGAGTGCGAGGACTTCCAAGAAGTTCCCGAGAAAAAATTCTTCCGCCTCGGCCCAGATCGTTACGTCCGCCTGCGCGGTGGTCCGATCATCCAATGCACCGGCTTCGATAAAGATGCAGCAGGTGAGATTACCCAAGTTCGCGTAAAACTTCTTCCCGACACCACCGGTAAAGACTCGCCGGAAGGAGTCGTCTGCAAAGCAGCGATTCATTGGGTCGATGCCGCAACCGCCGTCGATGCGGAAGTCCGTCTCTACGATCGCCTCTTCACCGTCGAGGATCCCGATGCAGCTGAGGGTGGTTTCCTCTCCGTTCTGAATCCGGATTCTGTAAAAAGTGTCACTGCAAAAGTAGAGGCATCATTGCTTAACGAAGCACCTGATTACTCCTGTCAATTTGAACGCAACGGCTATTTCGTCACCGATACGAAAGACCATGTCCCGGGTCAAAAAGCCGTATTCAACCGCACTGTCGCACTCAAAGATTCTTGGGGAAAAGGGAAGTGATGGTGATCGTTAAGTATGCAACAAGACCTGACATACACTTGTCCATTTTGCGATCATGAGGTTAGGGTGGGGAAGTCATGTAAAGGTTGCGCCAAGGTAAAAAAAGCCGCTCCAACGAAAGCCAAGCGATCATGGGAGCAGGATAAAATGTATGATGGCGTAGATCTGCTGGATGATGATTTTGATTATGATGAATTTGTTGCCAAGGAATTCGGCCATATACCGCATAAGAAGGTCGGCATGAAATGGTATTGGTGGCTGCTTGGTTTCGTTATTCTTCTGCTGCTGGTGAGTTTATTGATTAGCGCGTACGGACATGTTGTTTTCGAGTTGATTCACATTTGAATTAGCGGATGATGTCAGAGTGAATTGTCGCCATTTCATTTCGATCTTATCATCTGCGCTGCTTGCGGTTTTGTCTCCGCTCCGAGCTGAGGAAGCTCATTCATTTGCGCTACAAGATGGCGATATCGTATTTAGTGGATGCACTGAGGGACAGGGCGCTGCGATTTCTGCTGCGACCGGCTCGCCCATCACTCATTGCGGTATTGTATTCAAGAAAGAGGGTCGTTGGATGGTATTCGAGGCCGTGCAACCCGTAAGCGTGACCACATTCGATAATTTCATTACGAGAGTTGAAAAGGGAACTTTTGCTGTGCGTCGGCTTAAGACAGCTGCGGAGCCTGAAGCTTATCAAAAAGCAAGCAAGTGGGCGGTAGAACAGATCGGTCACGACTACGATGTCCTCTTCGGTTGGGAAGATAAAAAGCTCTACTGTTCCGAACTCGTATGGAAATTTTATCAGCAGGCTGGGATCGAGCTTTGTCCATTACGAAAATTTCGCGATTACGATCTCCAGCAGCCTGCCGTGAAGAAGATGATCGAGCAACGTTACGGCAGTATGGATAAGCTGCCGATGGATGAGAAAATTGTAGCTCCATCGGATTTATTGGCGTCGGCCTTGCTCGTGGAGGTTTCACAAAAAGGGAAGTAAGCTCTTCACTTTTGGCACTTTCCAAAATACTTGGCGAAGCGATTTCTAACGTTACTCTAAAACTATGAAAACCATCATCGCCAGCTTTCTGATCATCCTGAACGTGCCGTTGTTGGCCGTAGCGGAGGAGAAATCAAAGCCCAACATCATCCTCATATTCGCTGATGATCTCGGTTGGAAAGACGTTAGCTATCAAGGTGGCGATTTCATCGAAACTCCGAACATCGATCGCTTGGCCGAGCAGGGAATGGTGTTTTCTTCCGGCTATTCCGCTGCTGGAAACTGCGTGCCAAGCCGTGCATGTTTGTTGTCTGGAAGCTATACGCCGCGGCACGGGGTTTACGCGGTGAACTCTACGGATCGCGGCCCGAAAGCATCCCAAAGACTGATCCCGACTCCTAACAAAAGTGGTCTATCCAAAGAAAACATCACCATGGCCGATGCCATGAAATCCGCAGGTTATGTGACGGGGATTTTCGGGAAATGGCATTTAGATGGCAAAGACGGAGCCAAGCCAGATGAACAAGGTTTCGACGTCGTGTCGCAGTCAGGTGGCGGATGGAGAAATAATGAACCTTCAAACCCCAATGGTATTTTTTCGCTAACGGAAGCTGCAAGTGGTTTTATAGAGAAGAACAAAGAGAAGCCCTTTTTCTTGTATCTCGCTCATTATGCGATTCACACAACGCTCCAAGCGCGTCAGGCGACACTCGAAAAATTTAAAGCAAAGAAGCCCAAAGCAGCACAAGGCGATGTAATGTATGCGGCTTGTGCCTTCGAACTGGATGAGGGAGTTGGTCTGTTGATGAAAAAACTCGCCGATCTTGGGTTAGAGAAAAATACGTTGGTCGTATTCACGAGTGATAACGGCGCGACCCAGCAGTCCTCACAGGAACCATTGCGCGGAAATAAGGGCGGTTATTATGAAGGTGGAATTAGGGAGCCTTTCATCGCTCGTTGGACTGGAACCATAAAGCCTAACAGCCGATGTGATGTCCCAGTCATCAGTTTGGATTTATTTCCAACCTTCCTCTCAGCTGCTGGCGAAAAGGTTCCGGAAGGGAAAATTCTCGATGGTGAAAGCCTACTTCCTTTGCTCAAGGGTGGAGGAACCCTCGCACGCCAGTCGATTTTCTGGCATTTCCCCGGCTACCTCGATGGTCCCGTGATTCGTGGTCGCGAGCTTGATGTCCGCACGGGATTCCGCTCCAGGCCCGTTTCAGTGATCCGCAAAGGAGATTGGAAACTCCACTTGTTCATAGAGGAATGGCAGCTTGATGGTGGACGTGAAAAAATTGCCTCCAACCATGCAGTCGAGCTCTACAATCTCAAAGACGACATAGGAGAAAGAAACGATCTTTCCAATCAAAACACCGCCAAACGCGATGAACTGTTGGACGAGCTTCTGCTTTGGCAAAAATCGGTGAACGCGCCTATGCCAAGTGAGGTCAATCCTAAGTATGATCCAAAAGCGGTTGCGAAAAAGACTCCCAAGTAATCATGAAGCCATCCATCGACCTGACAGAAATACTTGCTGACAAGGACTTCGGTTTGCGCATGCGTTTCGACAGGGAAGAAATTGCTTCGTTTTTCAAACCCACGATTTCTCACGAGGCGATTATTTCAGAGCGTCTTGACTGGCTAACTTGTGAGCCTGAAACCTATTCCGCGCTGTTAATCGACAGTATTGATTTGTTAGATGAAACCATCGAACTCGCGATTTCGCTCGGGACACTTCCTGAATCGGAAAGCCTCGAAGGGTTTGGGAAACTCAGTCCGCTTGAACGCTGTCAGCGATTGGGGAGACTCTGGGAGGCCGATTTCTTACTGATGAAACCCGATGCACAAGGCGTTTTTCGCCTTTACGGTGGCTGCCTGTGTTTTCCCTCGCATTGGGATTTGCGCGACAAACTCGGCCAGCCGATGGCCGCCATTCACGCTCCTGTTCCCGGCTTGAACGAAGCATTGGGTCGGCAAATCGATGGGTTTCTGCAACGCATCAAACCTGGCACATCATGGGAACGCGCCAACTGGGGATTGAGTCGCACACCCGAGCTGAATCTTCATCCCTCCCGCGAACTCCCGCGCCTCGATGCCAACATTACGTTAGACGATGTTTGGTTCCGCTTGGAGCAACAATCCCTCGTCGCGCTTTCGGTGTCTGGAGGAATTCTTTTCGGTATCAAGCCCATCGTCATTCCGATGCGTGAAATCAAAGCTGATCCCGTCACTTGCCAAGGAATGATACGGGCACTGCAAACCATGCCGGAGCCCATGGCGGAATACAAAGGCATCGCTAGCGCAAGACTTCGCCTGCTAGAGTTAATGGATGAGCATGGATAGATCAATTTTTGATTTCATACGAATTTGCGTGCCATACAGTTTTACGTGAACTAATTCATAACGATTCATTATGTCGAATCAGGAAAATAACATTTGGTATTATGTTTCAGCAGTCGGAGTTCGGGTTGGCCCCATCACCATCCATGAGCTCAGCGACTTGGCGAAAAGGAGAGAAGTCACTGCAAAAACATTGGTGTGGAATTCGGAATATACCGATTGGATTCCTGCGGAAAAAATCATGAATTTGCTGAATTCGGAAATTCCTTCCGAAGTTGAATTTCACAACGATACCAATGAAGTCCCAATCACCGAGACGGCTCCACTTCCATTCAAAGAACTCAAACCGTATAAGCTGGCGTTTCTTCTCCCGAGATTAGTCATAATATTCGTTCTCTGCTGTTTGGTTGGGCTGATTTTCTCGGCTGTATTCTTTTCGATAAATTTATCACCGTTGTACGGAATGTTTATCGCCCTTGCGGGAATGGCTTTCGGTGTATTTACAAGCCTCGTCGCATACCGGAAAGAGCGCTACGAGCTTCAATCCCATCGTCTGGTTTACTATCAAGGCGGTCTTTTCAGCGATGAAGCAAACGAACTCGATATCCGCAACATCACTCATGTGAAGATCACTCTTCCATGGTTGCGTTACAAATTCCTCAAAGTTGGCGATGTCATCGTTAAAACGGCAGGAATCTCAAAACCAAGGGTAATGAGATCCATCCATGACCCAGAAAGCATCTATGCAGAAATGCGTGAGCGCATGAAGTCCAACGGTTACGATCTCACACAGCGCCAGCTTCTTCATAAAGAAAAACCTGCTCTGATTGCAGTCATCATGGAATGCTGCGTTATACTAGCAGTTGTTTGTTTTTTCTCCGCCGGGGTCTTAGCAGAATTATTAGGAAGCAAAGACAGTTCAGGAGAAATGATTGCGATGAGTCTTGGCGGAATGATTTTGTTGGGGGTTGCCATATTTGCGATCCTACGTTTTATGGATCTGAGAAAACGCACATACAGCGTTTTCAATGATGTCATTGTTTACGAAGAAGGGTTTCTGACACAGCACAACGCTTTTATTCCCTACGAGAACGTTTCGGACTCTAACATTAATCAAAATCTGATCGATCAGGTTTTGGGGCTATACGATGTTAAGATCAGCTGCCAGGGAAGTGATTCGGAAATCAAATTCCGTCGATTGAAAGGCGGAGTCAAACTTTCTGCCGCGATTGATCAGTTGGTTTCACTTGCTGGCAAGAAGCAAAAAATAAGCAATCAGAAGAAAAAAGAAGGTTCCGCAAACTCGGCAAAACAACGCCCGCGCAGGGTGGAGCCGCAACTGGTGTCTCTTGCGGACATCCAAACGAGCGAATACCGAATACATGCCACCCGCTTGTTGATTCCCATACTGTTTTTCATTCCTATTTTCCCGATCTGGCTAATCGCGACGATCCAAGGTCTGATCCTCATTTCCTCAACACGCTACTTTATGCGTTCCGGATCCCTGCGGCATTCATACAAATTCCTCAATGTCGAAGAACGAGAATTTACCTTCGATAAAATCACCGGACTCGTGATCAAAAGAAATCCTTGGGATAGATTGTTCGGCACGATGACCCTCAAATTTTGGTCAATCGGTTCCGGCAAGCCTTTGGTGTTTGCTCACGTGCAATGCGATTCAATTGATCTCTCTACTCTGATGAGCCAGTTGGGAATACCTCCTGTGAATGCCGAAGCTTACCATGTCGATGCAAAGTTCAGCCTGTTCGCTTTGTTGCGCGCTCACGTTTTTCTAACATCTGTAATCGCAATCTTTATGGCCGTGGATATCGCAGCATCTTACCTCATCAAGGAACCGTGGGGATACGCGTTGCTGATACCGACTTCTCTCATCTTCATATGCGGCCTGATTTATGGAAAGGGTTACTATGCTCGTCAGCGTCTTCGCTTTCACGATCATCACATCGAGGCAGAACAAGGCATTATCGCGAGAAGCACCTACTACGTTCGTTACAAAAACGTGAAACGCATCTCCGCAACGCGTTACCCCGGTGGTGAGGAGGGTGAACTGAAAATCTATGTGGCTGGGGAAGAAGAAATAAACACCCAACCCGCCTCAAGGAAGAAGGGCTTGGTGACCCCGATGCTGAAACAATGTTCGTTCACATCCGGGATGCTCCCAGAGGCGTGGGAAAAAGGCAGACTGCTGGATGATATTCTTTCCGGTCGGGTCGGTTCCCCGGTCAACGCAACGCCCGCTGAACCAGCGGAGGTGCTCGCTGAGTCGAGGCGCTCGGTTGGTAACGCGCTCGTATGGTTGATGATCATCAGCATCGTGCTTTTCCCATCTATTCTACTGCTTCCCATCACCATTCCTTTGACCGTGATTGCAGTGAAACGCTGGCGCTATAGTATTGAATATTTCCGTATCCTCACGAGTCACGGAATATTTTTCCGTAGTAAGACCAGTGTGCTTCTCGATCGCGTCGATAGTCTGAAAAAAAGCCAAGGCTTACTGAATAAAATCTTCAGCAATGGAAAAGTAACGATCATGACAGCAGGAAGTAGCAAACCGGATCTCCATATCATTGATAGTCCGGATTTCAGCAAACTGCATGATATCATCCGTGAAAACTTGGATTAGCTGATCAGAACAGGTTGCCTTAAATCAGCACCAGTGCCAGCGCGATCACCATCAGAATCGCGCCGATCAGTTGCCTAGCGCCGAGCGGTTCTTTGCCGCGTTTGACAATCATCCAAACAAAAATAACCGCCATCACTCCGCGCGTGCTGTAAGCGATGTTGCTGAGAGCGGGCTTATGAAAAATACTGAACGCCAGGTTCACCAGCAACGCTTGCACACCGAGCGTCATGCCTGCGCCGATCACCGGTAGTGCCGTTTTGGTTTTCTCAAAAGTCTCCCGCACATCCCGCCAGCGCATTGCCAACATTCCAATCGATAGCAAGCCCGAGGTCATCATCATGATCATCAGCCATCTTGGTCCTCCTGTTTCATGACTTTTCCAACCTGTTAGAAAATCATTGGTTGCGAAAAACACACACGCCAACAACGTCAGCCAGAGCGTCAGGCGGTTTGCTTTGAGTCGCTCCATTGTCGCTCCAGCAACCAGATACACCGCAAGTGTCGCTAACACCGCACCGCCAAACAGTCCGATGCCGGCTTTTTCCAAACCAACAAACGCGGAAAACGTCGCAACCAAAAGCACTTTGAAGCCCAGCGCCGAGGAATGCACTACGAGGTCACCGCGCTGAACGGATTGGATGGAAAACCATTGTCGCCAGAAAAACAGAAAACCGTTTAAAATCGCCAACGCGTCATATCGTTGGAACGGAGCGCTAAAATCAGGTTTTAAATAGACAGCGAACACCAAAAAGGTCAGCAGGTTCGCGCAGCCCAGCACCACTGGAAGCTTGGCGCCCAGAGTTGAAGCGCGCTGGATCATGACACCCAACAACGGGTGCAACGCCGCTCCAATCAAAGGCAAACCGATAGCTCCAAACCATGCATCCACAACCGCTCGCTAAACCCTCACCCGCTTTTGGTCAATCTTTGCCTGCATGGTATTATTCATATACGCCAAAACTACTCTGTCTGTAAGCGCTGTCCTGCCTCAAGCAGTTTCACTTTCAGCTTTTCATAATCCAAATCTTGGACAGGCATTTTGTCTTGGATGGCCATGCTGGCGGCAATGCCCGCGCTTTGCCCGAGGATCATGAACACGGGTTCCATGCGGATAGAGCCATAGGCGACGTGTGTGGATGAAAGGCAAACGGGAACTAACAGGTTTGAACATTCAGATTTTTTAGGAACGATGGATCGGTAGGAAATCGGGTAAGGCTTTTTGCATTTGTGACCGAACGCGCCCTCGTTTCTAACCACATCTTTTCCGTCGATTTTAACGATGGTGCGCTGGCATGGATGCGAGTCCATGTTGTACGAGCCGAGACCCACCGGATCAGGCGCGCTGGTTTTGGCTTCGCAGTCGTTTTGGGTCATGACGTAGTCGGAAACCATGCGTCGGCCTTCCCGGACATAGAGATGGTGCGGCCAATGTCCGGTCTCTTTGAATTCATCGGGGCATAGGCCGAATGTGTTGGCGCGTTTCCGAAGTTCTTCAGGGACTTGGGGATCGTTCGCGAGGAAATACATGTAGCCTTGCTGGTAGCTGACGTGCTCTTGAAAAAGTTTTTCACGGAGTTGATAGAGTTCGCTGAGTGGAACGCCGAGACCACGGCGCGGTGCTGGGAGTTTTTCAAACGATACCGGCTCGAACGTTCCATCCGGCCAGCGGTTACTGCCATTGACTAAATTCGATGACATGCTTCCGGCATTGTTGCTATCGCCATTGCGCATCTGGACCGGACCATCAGTCATCGGCTTGATGGTATAATTCAAAGTCCATACAATATCGGGACTCGCATTCATAAAACGCGCCAATAAGGCGTAGCGTCCCGCATCGTAATCTTTCGGTTTCAGAAACGGAACCTTTCCTTCTTTGTTAGAAAGACGCATCCGGAAATTGTAGGCCTGCACCCGATAATCGCCCTCGCCGGGTTTGCCATATGGATCTGCGAAAATTCCGGGAAGCAGTCCGGATTTCGAATCGTCCGGAATGACGTAGGGACTCACCGGTAAGCCACAGAACTGATAGACGGTATGCCATGAAACATCCTGCCATTGGCCGTTGAGCGGTTCGTCATAGGCGGACACAGGTTCGCGCCCGACCCGATATGAAACGTTTGCCGCTGCGAGCAGATCGCCTTCGTAAGTGGAATCGATGAACACGGACGCTTTGATGTTTTTGCCCGTTTCCAATGAGATAGAATCGATGCGGTCATACGCCATTTCAACCGACTTTAAAAAGCTGCTGTAGATGACTGCGACGCCGGCCTCATCGAGCATTTTTCGGTAAAGTGTTTCGGCTTCGGATGGGCTGTAGTCGACCACTTTGCCGAGTCGCTGATAAAACTCCAAAGCCAGTCCGCCGATGGCGTCCTCCTTTCCGACGTCTGTGGCGGTCAATCCACCGGAGGTCATGCCTCCGACGTGCTGGTTGTGGGAAATGAGAACCACTTTCCGCCCTAACTTAGCGGCTTGGATAGCGGCTGTAACGCCTGCCGGTGTGCCGCCGTAGACGGCGACGTCGTACACAAATGCCTCGGTTTTTCCAGCCTCGGTGGGGCGATAGTAGAAAAGCTTTGTTTCGGATGAGATTTCTGCCTGCGAAACATTCACAGCAGCAACCAAACTCAGAGTGATCATGGCAAGCAGAGGGAAGCGGTGTTGGGTCATGATTCTAAGATTTGATAAGATCTGAAATGGTCGAGAAGTCGTTGTAATACAGCAGAACGCTTGGTGGTTTTATCACGCTTGCGATGATACGAAGGATCAAGAGCTCGAATGCGTTTATGATCATCAAAATAACTATGATCTTTTTGGTTACAGCAATTTGTAAACAAGATCTAGACCAGATTGGCTTCCTGTGCGAATTTCTTCCTGTCGCTGCAAGGCGATAGGGTTTTTCTCGAAGTATTTTGAGCTAACCACAACAGATTTCCGATTGCGCCCCGTTTCCCGGGGGGGATAAAATGGCCAATGCAAATTGGCCGGGACGGGGCGCAATTCGGCATTCTGATTTTAAATTCCTAACTCACCCAAAGCAGGTGAGTTTTTTTGTGCTTAAAATTCAGAAGCTGGGTTTTAATTTGATTTCTTTTGGGTAACAGATTCCAAAGAGCGACCGCTAGACGAAATATCAAATCTAAGCGACACATTCATGCATGCGACAGCGCGCTGGGTGTTTTTTAGACTTTCTAAATAAAACCCACAAAAAATTTCGAATTGTGCCCCGTTTCCCGGGGGGGATATAAGCCACGCAAGTGGTGGAGCGGGGCGCAATTCGACTCTCTTGATACTTTTATCAGAGACTTCTTTTTCGGGATTTACCTGATGAATGAATCCGTGGGTGACAGCGGGCGAGTGATGTGGGATGAGTCTTTGCGTGGACGATCAGGATGCGTCCGATTATTTGTTTGCCGATTTTATGTTCACCGGTCTTGTCGAATCATTAGGAAAAGTTGTTTCACTGGAGAATCGCGGTGAGCAGGCGTGGCTAAACTTATCTATTCCATTCGCGGCGGAGTTGCAGCTAGGTGATTCGGTTGCCGTGAATGGTTGCTGCTTAACGGTGGCGGAGCTCAACGAGAGTTCGGTCAGATTCGATGTGTTGGCCCAGACTTTACGGGTCACTTCTTTGGGGAATCTCAAAGCGGGCTCGATCGTCAACCTAGAGCGCGCACTGCGGGTGGGAGATCGCTTGGGTGGGCATTTTGTGCAGGGTCATGTCGATGCCGTGGGAGAAATTCTTTCGCTTTCAGAAAACGGTCAAGATCACGTTTTGGAAGTTTCCTTGCCGCCCGAGATCGAGCGGCTGTGTGTGGCCAAAGGATCGATCTCGATCGATGGAATTTCACTGACGATCGCGGAATTGAAAATAGAGTCAGCCGTTTTTTGGATCACGCCACATACGTTTTCGCACACGAATTTGCACGCGGCCAAAGTCGGCGACACCGTGAACTTAGAAGCCGATATGTTAGCCAAGCACGTCGCCGCCCTCATGGCAAAATCTTAACTCTCTGCTCTTAGCCTTAGCTCTTAGCTCTTAGCTCTTAGCTCTTAGCTCTTAGCTCTTAGCTTCAAGCTCTCCGCTTATAGATCTTTCACGCAGCGGAAGCCAGTGTGGCTGGCGGGGGAGTCTTCTTCTACGGAATGCCGCGCTGCAGGACGGTAGCGCATGCAATAAGAGATGTGACAGAGAAACGATCCTCCCTTGGTGACGTGGTTGGCAGCGCCCTGACCTTTGCGGCCACTCGTGCGATTGATCCAAGTTTCCGGGCCTTTGGGATCGCACGATTTACATTTACTTGGATATTCCGGATCGTAGAAGTCCGAGCAAATTTCCCATGCGTTTCCTGCCATATCGTATAGTCCGTAGCCGTTAGGTTCGTAGGATTTCACGGGAGCAGAACCGATGAAGCCATCCTCGCCGCTGTCTTTGGTTGGGAATGTGCCATGAAATGTATTGGCCATCCATTTGTCGCCTGGCTTGAGTTCATCTCCCCAGGTATACATTTTTCCAACCAAGCCACCACGCGCAGCAAATTCCCATTCGGCTTCTGTGGGTAAACGTTTTCCTGCCCATTTTGCGTAAGCCGATGCATCTTCGAAATTGACGCAAACGACTGGATGACTGCCTTTCTTGGAAATATCTGTTCCCTCACCGAGTGGATGACGCCAATTCGCGGTCGTGTCCCAGCGCCACCATGTTAATGCTGAACTTGGATCTTCTAGGCTACCGGTAAATTCTTCGGGCGGAGAGAAAACGATAGAGCCTTGATTGAAAGGAGGTTTTGGCAAGTAGGGCAGAGCTTCTGCGGGAAAATCTTCTATCTTCGCTACACGTTCGGCGTAGGTCACGTATCCGGTCGCTTTGATGAAAGCTGCAAATTGGTCATTGGTTACCTCGGTTTCATCCATCCAGAAGCCTGTGACTTGAATTTTTCTGACTGGAGATTCTTCGGGAAAATATTTGGTGCCGTAGGGAGTTTCAAAATCGCCGACCGAACCCATCGTCGTTTCACCGCCGAAGATTTTCAGCATTCCGTCCTTTTTCTCGAAAGCCGAAACCGTGGAAGTTTCTGTTTTTCCGCAGGAAGAAAATACAGCGGCGGATGCGAGGATGAGGATGGCACGGGAAACGTTCACGGCAAAAACCTACGCTTTAGGCGGATTGATTTCATCATAAAAATCTGCGCAAAGCTTTGGCTTCCTCTTGCTCGCGGAAAATGGCTAATCTCTCGGCAAGCGATGAAAGCAAGACTCACCAAAGATTTCCGATTCGAGGCCGCACACACACTCCCGAGTTTGCCGGAGGATCATAAATGCCGTCAGATGCACGGCCATAGTTTTAAAATCGAAATTTCCATCGAGGGCGAAGTCGATCCGACGATCGGTTGGATTTATGATCATAAACTCATTTCGAACGCGATGAATCCGCTGCTCGAGCAACTGGATCATGCTTATCTGAATGACATTGAGGGCCTTGAAAGCCCGACCATTGAAATCATGGCTGGCTGGTTTTGGAAAAAACTTGCCCCACAACTTCCTGGGCTTGCAGAGATCGTCATTTTCGAAACCCCAACCGCCCGCTGTTCGTTTAAAGGTGAGTTTTAGGGGCAAGGAGCAGAGAGCATAGAGGGGAGAGAAAGAGCTAACGGCTCAGTGTTTTGAGGAAAAATTCATCATGTGAGAAATAGTCTTGCGCTGTGGCGTGGCTTGTATCAATTTCCCCGCCCCGTAACGGGACGTAGCTCAGCCTGGTAGAGCGCCTGCTTTGGGAGCAGGATGTCGTCAGTTCGAATCTGGCCGTCCCGACTCTTTGATAATCAACGACTTAGAGAAATTCTGAGTCGTTGATTTTTTTTGAGCACTCACCCAACACTCACTTTATTCGAGTATAGGGCTGATCCATTGGTATCAAAGGAATGGCGCGCTTGGTAGTCGTTGGTCTGGATTAGCAGAAGATACCTAGCTCTATATCCTCTTCGGAGATCTGATACAGGCCCTCAAGTTTTTGACGGACTGATGCAACATGGAAGCGCTTGATGCCGCAAATCGTCTCGCTGGGGATTTTGCCTTTGGTAGCCCATTTATAAATGGTACTTACATCGGTGTCGTAAATTTTGGCGATTACATCGGCTTTCACTAGCACTCGATTGCCGTCGATAGCTTGATGTTGATGATCTTGGATTTTCATGGGGTGTGCTTTCTATCTTTGTGCAAGCCGGGGCAACATCGACAGCACGGGTTTATATTAATTCGATTTAACATCTACTGTGCCGGATTGAAAAAGTCGAGATCAAAAGGTAGTTTCCTAATTTCAGGTATTTGACAGTGGCGGCTCTGATCCACTTCTATGACTGATAGTATTGTATAATGCAATTGCTCTGATTTTCACTAATTACTAACAAAACAGCGATCCTATCGGGCGAGTTTCCACGCCCGACTCGGAATCGAAAACGGGTGGTGAATGGAAGCACTAGAACATCAACAAGCCGCACTCGATGAAATCGTGGCGCGAGCAAGAGCATATTTTCGCGGTGACTGGCGCGACCTTCCCATCCAACCGCGCTGGGCAAGCCTGATGGTCGGACCAACTGGAACAGGGAAAACAGCAGTGGCAGCGATGGCAGCCGAAGCCGTCGGAGCGAGCATGCTGCGGGTCAGCGCACCAAACTGGATGCCCACCGGTGCAATCAATCGCGGCACCAAAGAAACCATCAGCGTGATTGCCGAACACGTCGCCCGACACGATAAAACTATTTTAGTGTTAGACGAGGGTGACAAGCTGTTAGATTGTTCAGGTGACAGTAGTTGGAAGGCTTATATACGTGGAGAGTGCTTTCAGCTCATCGGGAAAGAATGGTTACCAGGATTAACTTTGCCGGAAACAGATGACGACAAGCCCGACATTACCATCGAACAACTCACCACCAGGCTCCGAGATACGGTATTTATTCTCATGATCGGCACATTCCAAGAGTGGTACGACGATGCGCCGTCACGCCGAAGCATGGGCTTCGGCGCGGAAACCGACTCGGCAGAAATCGAGCTTTCTGCCGACATCATTGCGGAAAAACTTCCACGCGAGTTAGCTAACAGATTTCATAGTTCAATCATTCGCTTACCGGAATTGAAACCCGACGACTACCACCGCATCGCCAAGGAAGCTGAGAACAAACTCCCCGAACGCATGCGCTCACTTTTCCATGCAGAAGTGCAAAAACGCTTACACATATCCATCGTATCAAAAAAAAGTGTTAGATTTCTGGAAGAGGCACTGATGGAAGTTCTCAAAAACCTCCCGCCCGAACCAGTCATCAATCCTCCTGTCACATTCACCATCGACGACCTATGATCCTAATTATCAAAAACCAAATTGGCCGAGTGCATCACGCCTGCGGATATTCGCACCTGCAAAAAACACGCCCTGTCTACTGCTTTGTGCCGGAGCAATTTTTCGATTCAGACGGAATAGACAAGCGCCGTTATCTCATGTCACGGTGGCCATCCATCAACTGCGAGTCTAACATATTTGCCATAGGTTCGCACGTTTTTCCCGACCCAGAAGCGCCCGTCACGATCCGCAGTCGCTGTCCCATTCTCCGGGAATTTCTTACGTCGCTCGAACAAGTTATATCCGTAAGATCCTTAACTGTAGCATGAACCCACTTAAAAAAATCATCGTCACCATTTGCCACTACGGGTGCTGCATGTGTCCGACAATAATTTTGGGGAAAACGACGGATGGTTGGACGGTGTACGCCCGTTACAGGTGGGGACACCTTTCGGTCAGGGTCGATCCCCGCGATCCCACCCCACACGGCGGCGCAGATGGCGCGTGGATCATGGAAAAACAACTCGACCCTGAGGGTCTCGACGGATGCTTGGATTACGACGAACTCCGGGAAATCACCGCTGACATCATCGAATGGCCCTCAGGAATATCGCCCGGTAGTTTCGACGTTAACGACGCCTGGCTAGAACTCTAGGTTTTTTGATGACGCCCCCACGGTCTGAAAAAATTAGAGGAATGCCCTTTCGGGTATTCCTCTGCAAATGATAACTCTAGTGTAAAAAATCAAAACATAACACCATGCTCATCACAATCATCATCGCAGTCTTCTTCTTCTTCTTCCTCGCTAAAGCGATCCTTGAAACCATCTGGGGAACTTGCATTGTCATCCACGGACTCACTTGGCGCGCCATTTCGATCTCCCTCATGGGTCTCGCGAACATAGTCCGCGCCTACAATAAAGTTGTCCGCATGTTCAGTAAACCTAAGCCAGCTCCCAGAAAGGCCGACATAGCAGGCGCTATCTGTATGTATTTCTCGAACGTCAAATAAACCCAAATGGAAATTAATAATCCAACCCTGATTGAGCGAGCAATCAAACTATCAGATCAAGAACTTCAGGAATTGGTGGAAGGTGAAGCAGTCGCAATCACTATATCTAGCAAGTTTGAGGGACTGATTCTCGACCAAGAAAGAATACGAGCTGATTTACTCGAAGGATTCCGTATCATCCGTAACCGTAATATGACGTAACCCACTTCAGAAAAAGCAGAAATCACAAAAACGGACGGGGTAACCCGTCCGCTTTTTTCTATTTAGTGATATTTAATCTATGGATCTCTTGCCTTAGGCGCCAAGCGTGTCGCTCACCTCATCTATCATCGCACTCCTACTCATGCGATTACGGCTCGGGTAACGCTGCCGACAGTTCTATAAATACTCTTTTTTGCTTACATGACACATGATCCCAGATAGTGTTTTTATTGGGTTTCATTCTTCTGGCTCAACGACCTCATCCAGCCTCTTTTCGAAGCTCTCCCCAGTGTTATTCTTCTTGGCTCAATGCGCATCTAAGAGATTTCAATTATTTTTGTTGACGCTTTTTTAAAAGCGGTTAGATGTCGCCGCATGCTTTTGCATGCCCCCTTCCGGTTAGTTAGATTTGTTAATGTTGGTCATCAAGTTGTCTCGCAGGCTATTTCCTGTGAAATGCCTTGCGGCTTTGGCGTATCCAAAGCTATGCCAATACTACAGTCTTATGCCGATTTGCATGGCCATAATCTAGGCCTCTCACGCGTCTAGTAAGTCATATCTATTATTTTCCACCCAATCCCTCTACCGATGATCAAATTACCCATCTATCAACTGCCAAAATTATCTCTTGTCACGTTGTTGCTTGTGTCTGGGCTGCAAGCGCAAACTGCTGAAACTTGGCTCGGACTGCCCCTCAATCCATCGGTTCTCACCTTGCAAAAGGAAGGCGTTGCTAAACGCGCACCTAATTCCACAGCAGCTATCAGTTCAGCTAGTCTTACCAACCTTGCGGCAGGCACCGGCGTCCGTGTACGAGCTGTCGTTACTCCAACAGTCACAGGCGCCTACACCTTTGCTGTCGCGGGCGGCAATAATGCAGCCTTGTGGTTATCCACCGACGCCTCCGGCTTCAACAAACAGGCCATCGCGTGGCAATTCGAAACCAGCACCGTCCAGCAATGGACCAAATTTGCTAGTCAGCAATCCGCTCCCATCACTCTCACCGCTGGTGTTGCATACTACCTTGAAGCCCAAGTGATGAGCAATCTGGCGGGCGGCCACTTGGAAATCGGCTGGAAGCCCCCTGGTTCGACCACGATGAGCCTGATTCCGATCGCCCAGCTCAGCTCTATCGCTCCTAACACCGAGGATCAAAATGGCAACAACCTACCTGATAGCTTCGAAGCTCAGACTGGTCTCGACCAATCCACCTTGCCAGGCGCCCTCAGCGAATATGGCGACCCTGACAATGATGGCATCACCAACTTCAACGAATTCCGGCTCGGATCCAATCCGCTTGTTAAGGAGGCCGTTAGTAATGGCATCACGCGCGAAATCTGGAGGGAAATCCAAAGCCAGGCGGTTACCGGACTCACCGGGGCTCGTTCCCGTTTTCTCTCCTATCCAAACGCTGTAGATCATGCCCCGAGTGTTGACGAAACTCGCCCGAATAGCATCGATAGAAAAAATTATGGCGCACGCTATAGAGGATTTCTCGTGGCACCTGTCACTGGCACCTATCACCTCTGGATTGCTGGGGACGACGACTCCGAACTCTGGTTCTCGGATGGTTCGGTCATGCCCTCGGGTACGACCACGGGTCTGTCTAACCGCTTCGGCAAGCAGCTCCTTGCACATACCCACAACCCAGGGGGAAGTTATTCCAATGTCTACCGCGATTTTGACCTACTTCCCAGCCAGCGTACCCGCGAGCTTCATCTTGTCCAAGGTCAAACCTACTACATTGAAGTCTTACACAAGAACGAATCCATCGCTGCAAGCCACGTATCCCTAGCTTGGAAAACACCCGGCCAAGCGCGAGTGATCATTCCTACCAGCGCTTTCGAGAGCGACATTCCAGAGGATTCAGATAAAGACAATGACTGGTTGCCAGATACATGGGAAACGAGCATGGGACTCAGCCCCATCGACAATGGCATCACCAGCGCCAAGGAAGGCGAGCGAGGCGACTATGATGCCGACGGACTTAGCAACCTACTTGAATTTCAACTCGGCACTAAGCCAAAGCTCGCCGACACTGATGGCGACGGACTCAGCGACGGGCAAGAAGTAAATTATTACCACAGCAATCCGCTCGTTTCGGATACCATCGCTACCACCCATTACGGAGCCATCAATCTTCAAAACCAGTCAGCCACCAGCTTTGCTTGGCAAAATAATACAGATGGAACAATTACGGCTTACGACCGCCGCGGTTGGATCGAATGGCCGATCACGATCGCACCCGGCAAACAGGGCATCTATGAAATCCAACTCGTCGCCAGTATCAGCCCTTCAGCTCTCACTATCCCACTCAGTTTCCACATAGACGAACAGCTGATCGATAAACGGACGCATGCCCTTAAAACTACGCCCAATACCAGTGCGCCCATCAAGTTGCTTACTCCGTTTTTGTCGGTCGGCACACACACACTGCGTATTTATAATCACAACGCCCGCGCAGACTTTAAACTCAAGCTGCATTCCCTCAATCTGTACCGTCTGGGTGGCAATGACGTGAATGCTAACGGCATTCCGGACTGGGTTGAAAATCAATATAATGAAGGAAATCAACTCACGGTTATCCCAAGCCAAAGCCTTACCTCGCCCGCTTATATCGAAGGTGTGAGCTCCCTGCCGAGCGATTTGCGTTTGAGCTATTATTTGCCCGACGCAGATCCCACTCCGTTAGATGCCGAGCTTTCTATCAATAATGGATTTTTCGCCCGCGTTCCCCTTGATGCTGGGCAAGTCACCCAGCTAGATGTGTCATTTCAGAATGGCGAGCAAACGCAAAGTCATCCTATCACCTGGACCGCCACAAACATCCTTGAACACAGCGCCCTGACCATCCGAAAGGGGGACTCGCTTCGTCTTACGGCTCATGATCCGAATTCAACGCCCGAGGGTTCATTTACACTAGAGGCAAGTGCAGGCGGACCTTCAGTGCCGACCGAGTCCATTGCTTCCGACCAACCTCTGGAGGTCATCTTTGACACCCCAGGCGTCCATACTCTCACCGCCACTTGGACTCCATCCGATGGCCCATCACAGACCGCGACTCTCACTCTGACCGTGCGAAGCGCCGACTTTGGCTCTACCTTTGTGCTCCAGACCTACAATCGTCGCACTTGGCAGGTGTCCGGAGTGCAAGATTTGCAAGTCGAGGCCGATGATGCCCTTTTCTGGAGCGAAACCACCGCTCAAGGCGCATCTAGCCGCAGCTTTCTCACCAACGCCTATAATGCGGGTGAATACCGTGTCATCGCTCGCTGTCCGGACACTGGAAAGATTCTTGGAGTCGGCCGCGTGAGCGTATTTTCACTAACCCGAGCTGGAGCGAGCTATGATGCCCAAGTCGTCGAAACTCGTGCGGATGGTTCGTCCGTGCTACGCTTCACCATCACGGGGGAAAATCTACCCTCGAATCTTGAGATCAGGCTACACATGCAATACCAAGGCAGCATTTTCCCGGACGGTAGCCGAGACTTCGTGCTCCACTCTTATGATTTCTCCGCAAACGGCGTGGCTGATGTCCTAGTTGAGACCAGCTCCAATCCGCCCAACCTGTGCCACTCGATGTATGCAGTCCTCATTGATTGACCCCAATTCACCTTAAAAAGTCACCTTATTCTTCCTCCTTGATATGAAATCAAAATTCCTACATCTTGTATCCGCGCAACTGCTTGTCAGCGCTGCAGTGATCCTCAGCTTACATGCCAACGAAAGCGTAACCGAAACCCTAACGGATACTCAGGTTTCTCAAGCGAATAACTTGTCATCAAAACTTTACGGAGTGATGCTGTCTGTGCCGAATCACTTGTGTCGCAATGTTAATGACGATCAAGCACCCACCGACACGACAAACTACGAGAAGTGGGATCGCGATCATGTTTCATCTCCGGCTGAGAAAAACATTAAAGCGGTGACATTAACGGCAAAGGCTGGACCTGGTGGGGGGGTCTTGACTCTGGAGATTAAGAAGGGAGCTACGAAGATTACTTGTCCGGTAGAAGGTCATAAGGACACCATTTATTGGAAAGAGATGATAAAGGAAAAGCGCTATCCTATCGAAAGTGATGACCCTCAGCCAGTAGATGCATCAGACCATTCAAGTCTGACATGGAATCTGGATTCAGGCGAAATATTCAATGAGGTTTTCTACATAGAAGGTGTTGAAAACAGCGATGAAAAAAATGATATTCAATTCGTGGCGACTCATGTCACGGAGGGAGCGTCTCCGTCGGTGCCTAAAGCAACCACGGTTTACGAAGTAGATATGGATGTGGATTCTTATAATAATAATGGATTTGCTGACACAGGTTATGATGCGGCTGCGCCAGAGGGAGAGGCGGCAACCGAAGATGAAATTGAAGCATCGGAAAAGCTGATCGATGGGGTCCCTAGACCTGGAAAAATAGTTATTGGGAGTCACTACGCAGATAACGATGGAGATGCGATTCCTGATTTTGCTGATTTAAAAATTAAAGACCATCAGTTTGTTCCAGTGAAAGTCACGCTCAATAAGGCTTTTTACTATGACAACACAACTGTTCAATTCGATTATTTGGTATCAAAACCAGAAAATTCAGTGAATGGGTATACTATTACACAATCGCAACAACAAGGAGTCTCACCGACATATACCCTAAATAAGGGAGGGATGAGAATTTGGAGAAAAGATGCACCTGATCGGAAAGCGGAAGATTTTATCAGTACAGATGGGGTCTACTTGTGGAGTGAGCTCGCTGGTGAAGGCAAAGATAGCGTTACTTTATATATCGAATATGTAGACAAAGCTATTCCTGTGGCGAGTGGCAGAAAAGAGATCAAAGTAAAAGCTACTGAGGGTAATGTCGAATGCACTGATAAAGTAGTAGTTTCTCTCCTGCCCGTGGATCTAATCACCGACACAAACAATGACGGTGAGATCACCGATTCTGACAATTTACCCCGAGTGGCCGCGTATGCGAGCGATGCATCAGAAGCAATAAGGGACGAAGGCACGGAATTCATCTTCCACAACGATCAGCTTTCCAACGGCATTTGGGACAAGGAAGATTCCGATCCCGCCAAACCTGCCAACGAGAAAGACGATGACGATGCCGAGCAAATCCTCATCAAACCCCGCATAGCGGAGGGTGATGTTTGGCTGGAGCATCCAGCCATCGCGGGACTTTCTTTCTACAAAACCCGAGAGTGCAAAGCGGTAGACAAGGTGAACCTCTCACCCACCAGTAGATTCAAGATTTCTTCCTCAAATCCATTTCCCGACGAACTCTTTATGAGAGTGGATGGAACCCTCACTTACTCTGAACTCAACCCGCAGTTTGAGGGAGACTTGGTGCTCAAAATCAAGACGGGCTCCAATGGGCAAGAAGTCGAAGCGGCGAAGTTAAAGCTCACCGTGATCAAAGCGGTAGGGGCAAAAAAATATTTCCATGCTGCGAGGGATTACATGTTTGAAAATAATTCAAAACTCTGTGCGCGAAATGAGAGCATAGAATGGGTTTCAGCGCGTGGGAGTAATGTTGTATCAGCCAAACAAATAGTGATGATGCTTCATGAAAATACCACCATGAAAGCGGTTGAAACATTTCATAGGAACCCCATGCTCTGGGGGATTGGTGCTGTGGTGAATGCTTACCCAACTTATGATCTGGCAGTAAATGGAAATTATTGTTTCAAATCAAGACTTCGGAGTTACCCTTTTCCTAACGGCATGACAGAAATGTGCCATGGAAGATTGATAGCAGGATCTGCGGATAGCCCGTCTTCCGCAACGGGTGGAGATTCGCCCTTTGAAAGTGCCCAAGCAGATTACATCGCCTTTAAGGCAGAGGATGGAATTAACATCAAAACAGGAATCGTTCCCCTCCAGAATTATGAAGAAGCATTAGGTGGCTGCGCCAGTAAATTAGAAAACTATGGCTGGCATCCATGGTATGGAATTGGAGAAGTTAATACAAAAAAGATATTTTTTGTCGCTACGCCTAGAAACAATAATTCAGGGGGTGGGGCAAAATTCAAACAGCAACTGAAAGATTCAGGAGTTCCAGCGTTACCTGGAGGAGAGCCAGGGGAAATACAGTGCATCGCCGGAGATGGCGGAAGTTCTCTGGCACTAGCATATAGACTTGATGTCAATCCACTCAAGGTCTACATTGCAGGTGCTAAACATTTTAAAACGCCTCCATCCGAATACCTTCAACAAGGCAACTATTTTATCAATACATACCTTGCATTCAAGACTGAAAAACCAAGATAATGAAAACATTAAACACGTTAATAATAATATTTGCATTATCCCGCATATCCATGGGTGAAATAAACGATGCAGACGTTACGATCGAGCTTCAAAGTATTGCGGCTAATCAAGATCAGAACTTCAATAACATTGAAAATATGGCTACCAATATGCAGAAAAAAAATGCTTTCTCCAACACCCTTTCTGCCGTGTTGGGCGATCTATCTGCCCAAAATTGGAATCATCCTTCAGGTCAAGGGTGGCCCCTGATAGATTGGAATAAAGTCGATGGATTAGATAAATTTTTTGATAACCAGAATAGCTGGATTATACGAAATCAAGTGATTGCTGATACATCGGAGGAACTGGCGAAACTTCAGTTCGCCGGTTCTGCGATTTCTCAACAGGATTTATTGGGTTCCGAATGGTTTGAATCATGGTTATTCGACAAAGCCTTAGCGCCTGACGATAATATAAAAAGACTTCTGTTTTGGTATGGTGAAGATTTCGGGACTGATCTAGAGGCTGAACCGAAAGGAGGAGTTCGAGTCATCGATTGGGCTTTGTGGAAGCAGAACTTTATTACGGCGAATGATTTAGGAAAAGCGATACTCCTGAAAAACCTGACGGTATTAGCTTCAAGGGTAGATGGGTGGAAGGAAGCTGCCGATATTCACATGCTAGTTTTCAATGGGAATAGTGATGCATTGAAAGCGATTGCTTTGGTAAAGGGTGACAAGAATCTCGGCACCAACGTCATAGGCAAATGGAAGGAAATTGCGAGTGATTCTTCTAACGAAAAACTTAAAAAAATAGCTGGCGAAGTTCTTAAAATTCATGAAATAAAGATCGAGGCACCTTAGTGAGGTTACTCTACAAATATTCAACGATTGCGCGTGACTCCACGCAATTTTCATAAATGCCATGCATCCTACCAAGGGGCAGGATGGCTTCGGCTTCGAATGCGCAGAGACCACGCTATCAGTTGGTTGCGCGTTCAGAACAAAGCCCGATGATATTCTCATGGACAATCTCATCCTTCAGACGGATGACCCGGAAACAGATGAAACCACTCATTGGGATCACTTAAACAACCTACAACCAAAATCAGCAAAAATAATAATTGCCGTCTAAAACTGTATTTGAAATGTACCAGTTGACTGAGACTCTTACGTCAGTATCTAATACCAATAATAATAATTTGCATATCATATCATATGAAATATAGAATTCTTGTTGTTATAATTTTGGTGATTTTATCCATGGGGTTTATATATTTAAATACTAGGAATAAGTCATCTTGGACGCATTTTTCTGATGCTCCCAGCATACCGGTGCGTTCAGAGCATGTGATCCGTTATCCTGTCATTCCACTGCTCAAGGATGAATTGCCCAAAGATGAATTATCGCAAAGCCTATCACAAGCTTCTGGAGAAACTCATGTTCTTGCGCTTGAGGTGATCATGAATTGGATCAAGAACCAGCATATACTTACTGAGGTAGATCGAGACACTTTACTAGACTACCTTGCCCAGTCGAAGCCAGAAACGCTTGGGGTTGGCGAATGGGAAGAGCGCGTCAATGAACTGCTTAACCTACTGCGCTGCCAGCCTGAGGGTGTTCCTGGTCTGGCCGACCTACTTATTCACATGGTTACAAATGATTCAGATCCTGTAATGCGCATGTATGCATTGCAGCACCTTGCGATGTGGATTCCCGACGAGCCTGTGGCGGACAATCGCATAGCTATGGTGGACTTACTCCAACGCTTAGCCCAGACATCGGGCGATCCGCTTGCCGGTTCTGCGGTTTTGTTTTTGAACGATCTGGCCAACCAATCTGGTAATCTCGTCGATACTATAGTGGCCGATGAGATAATCGAGCGTGCCGCTTTGCGAATAGTTGATGACGGGTTAAGCAGCCCAGACGTGCGCATTACTGCGCTTCACACCTGTGCTGCACGTGGCATGCAGAACTCTGCCCCAGCCGCCCGCTTAATCGCTGCTGATACCAGCATGATGATTCCCTTGCGCAAAGCGGCAATCTTCACGCTTGGTGAACTTGGGAATGCTGAAGATCGTGAGATGCTTGAGTCACTCGCTACGTCCAATCCTGCCTTGGCGGCAGCGACTGCTCCAGCGCTGAAAAAGTTGAAGCTTTGATAGCAGAATCTATGCGAAGTAGAATAATTAACTTTGAGGCTGATCGTAAGCGCCCAACAGAACCGCTCTATTCAAGGATAGCATAGATGCCATAGATTTGGATTCTATGACATCTATACCAGAGACGACATCAGGCACTTTAGTGAAGAGCGATCGTGTAGGGCGCACGCGATACACGAAGACCTACAAGGCGGAGGTGTTGCGGCCTACGAACCAAGTGGAATGAGTGCGGCGGCATTTGCCGAGCATTGCGGGGTCAAATGCTTCATGGTTTGCTAAAGCGAACCGCTCCGCAACAGGCAACCCACACTGCGAAAGCGATGATACGCAGCAATTTATCATCGCCGAGTTCGGCGCGCCTAGCAAGGACGCATCCCTCAAACTTGAATTACCCAGCGGCGTCATCGTTCACGTATCCTCGTCGAGCCAGCTTGGCCTGCTCGCCGACTTACTAATAACCCTCAGCTTTTCCGCGCCCGTTATGCTTACATTTAACGGCAGTCTCAAAGTCTACGTCGCGTTCAAGCCCTGTGACATGCGTATTCCATCAAAATTCTGGTCGCCTCACAGAGAAAATCATGCGTATCCTAACTGAGAATTTAAATATGAGTAGCGATTTGACAGGCACAATTACTCCTTTCCTTAGGTGGGCTGGAAGCAAACGAGCAGTTTCAGGACGTCTCTCATCTTACTGGGATTCATCCTATAACCGCTACATCGAACCTTTTATGGGGTCCGCATGTGTATTTTTTAAGATAAACCCCAGAAGGGCTACACTCGGGGATCTCAACAGCGAGTTAATCACTACCTTCAAACAAATTAAAGCAAATCCAGTATCGGTTTCGGATGAGCTAGCAAAACTCCGAAAATCCAAAAGCAC
The DNA here is from genome assembly GCA_031422775.1 of Akkermansiaceae bacterium. Classification (GTDB taxonomy): domain Bacteria; phylum Verrucomicrobiota; class Verrucomicrobiia; order Verrucomicrobiales; family Akkermansiaceae; genus Luteolibacter. The sequence goes on from JANPMK010000068.1 coordinate 26,517, forward strand.
TTTCCTACGGCTAAGGAGTAATGATCCTAATTCTTTAGAGCCAGAAGTAGCGGCAGCAAGATTCATCTATTTGAATCGTTATTGCTTCAACGGATTATACCGCACAAATTTAAGTGGACAGTTTAATGTTCCCTATGCCCCCCAAAAGTCAGGCACTTTACCAACAATGGAGCAGCTATCACAGATTTCCAACCGCCTGAAGCACAAGAAACTACTGCATGCAGATTTCGAGAAAACACTAGCAGATGCAAAAAAAGACACATTCGCCTACATTGATCCGCCCTATACAGTCGGATCGAGAAGAGTTTTCAAAGAGTATGGGGCTCGCATATTCTCTTCTGAAGATTTAGAGCGTTTGGTAGCTACACTCCAATCAATCAATCAAAAAGGAGGTGCTTTCCTTCTGAGTTACGCAGACTGCAAAGACGCTAGAGAATTATTCAAGGAATGGCCTATGCGTCGAATTATCGTCACAAGGAACATTTCTGGATTTGCAAAAAATCGACGGAGATCAGCTGAACTCCTCTTCTCTAACCGTGATCACCCAACACACTAATACTAACCAAAAGTGCCAAAATTAGCAGTAATAAGCGACCTGCATTGTCATCCTCAGAACAAAGAATCATGGGGCTCATACTATCATTGCGATGGGTTACGCTCCCCTATAAATAACCATCCAATTGCAGCGCTTAAACACTTAATCAAAGAACAGAATCTGCAGGCGGATCTCCTATTACTACCTGGAGATTTTACTGATGGGATAAATCAACAGGGATTTATTACCGCATGGCAAGACTGCCGAGAAATCGCAACTGTCATTGGAGCAAAAGGAATACTAGCAACAATTGGTAATCATGATGTTGATTCTCGAAAGCATCATAACCCTGACCCATTCGACATACCTAAAAGCCTTCACGAGGATTTCCCCATACATGATCAAGAAGCGAAAAACCAGTTTTGGGCTAACGGATTCTACATTAAAGATCATGGAAATGTCCGAACACTAGTCGTCAATAGCGTGCACACCCACCATGATGTAGAAAAAGCGTGTAAAGGTGAGATAACTAAAACGCAGCTAGAGAAAATTCAAGAGGCACTAGATGATCTTGATCCGATTGAATACATGATTGCACTTTGTCATCATCATCCAGTTCAGCACGAAGCTTACGGACTAGGATCAAGCGATTTGATGGCAGGTGGAGATGTCTTCGCTGAATTTCTAAATGACAGAAAATTTTCAATTATTGTTCATGGCCACAAGCATTATCCGCGTCTTCGATACTGGTCTGGTGGAGATTCTTTATCTGTGTTTTCTTCTGGAAGCTTAGCGGCAACCAACTCAAAAGGAGTCGCAACAAATACACGTAACCTTTTTCACATTATTGATCTCGCTGATAATTCTGTTACTGGATGCGATCGACACGGGACGATTAAATCATGGGAATTTCATCTTGGAAGAGGCTGGCTTGAACCAAATCATATCTCTGCAGGTTTCCCAGCTATGACTGGATTTGGCAACCGAGAGACTCCGACACAGATAGCAAAAGACATCGCTGACTGGATGGATAAATGTGGAGGCTACTATTACAATTGGGATGACGTTGTTACCGCCATTCCCCGGGTAAATTACATGATACCTAAAGACTTGTTATCCGTAGGAGAAATACTCAAAAATAATTATAATATCGAGATGATGCCATTACCTCCAGACACCCCAATTAGAATTGGAAAACTTCATACAGGCATAAAATTATGAGTGGCGACCTAAACTCTTGGTCGAAGGCATTTAATGCCCGAAACCTACGACCTACAGAAGTTGCTAAAACATTTGTTCCGAATGCCGCGTTTGAACGGATTCAATCAACAAATCACTCCATTCTTATCGGACCTAGAGGCAGCGGTAAAACTACACTTTTTAAAATGCTAACTCTGGAAGGTCTCCAAGCTTGGAATGAGCCTTTAGCCCGTGAAGTAGAAAGAAAGCTTCCGTTCGTAGCCATATACATACCCGCGGATGTTCACTGGGATAATCAACTCGGATTTAGTGATGCTCGCCTTGACCAACTTCCTGATTATCGTCAGCGGTTGGCCATAGCGGCTGTCACAACAAATGTATTAGCCTCATGTTGCAAGGCAGTTAGATCTTATATCCAGAAGAGAACTGAGTCATCACCTGAAATTGAGAATCGAGTAGCTGAATCTATGATTTCAGAATGGAAGCTTCCTGCTACTATCCCGTCGATTGACGCAATTGAGTACGCTATCTCTTCTCGCTATTCGGAAATAAAGTCAATATCGACGAAAATCGCACAAAAATACAATTCCGAAAGCGATTTTCCACAGCTCCCAGACTACTTTCATCTCGATTACCTATTTGCCATGACGCCTGTATTGGTGGCTCTTGACCAAATACTCAAGAATTCTGAGCCAACAAAGTGGGCTCTATGCTTCGATGAACTTGAACTAACGCCAATGTGGCTACAAGAGCGCTTGCTTACTGAACTGCGCAGTACCGATCAGCGTTTTGTTTTCAAACTCAGCGCAAGTCCAGTTCTTCGCGCGAGCACGAAATCAGGTGCTATGGTAGGGCAGGATTACGAATCTATAAGGCTTTGGGCCGGAGCAGGTGCCGAAATGGGTAAGTTTGCTGAGAAACTAACTAGACGTATACTGTATAATCGACTTGGCGAAGAAATTGACCCGTACTTGCTTTTTGGACGATCTTCTAACGCAAGAGAGGCGGTTTCTGGCAAAGACGATTATGGGAAAAACTCGGCGGTGTGGAAAGCCTTCAGAGCACTTGCAAAATATGATTCCAGTTTCCGTTCACTACTCATAAAGAATGATATTGATCCTGCCGATCCTTGCACAGATGACATAACCAAGCGCGACAGTATATTGCGAAAAGCTAAACCAATAGTATTACACAGACTAGAATTCACAAAAGCCTCAACTGATGGGAAGCTCGTTCCTCGCGGACGAAAGCAAGTTACTCTGTATAGCGGAGCCGATGCTATATTTGACATTAGTGAAGGGAATCCCAGATGGCTTATTGGGATACTTAATGGATTACTCGCAAAAGTCAAAAAAGACGAGAACGGTCACTTCATTCCATTGTCAAAGGTTACTCAAGCCAACATCCTTTATGCGGTCTCAAAAAAATTTCGCTCCCTGCTCTCAAGCGTACCCGAAGCTTATTGCAACTACAATGAGAAGCAAATGCATCTAGTGAATTTAATTGATGAGATTGGTATCTATTTCTTCACGAAGATCGCACTAGATACCTTTACGATAGATCCATCAGGCAGTTTCATCGTCGATAATAAAGTTCCAGATAATATAGTAAAAATACTTGAAACGGGTCTTTACCAAGGTGCATTTATTCATGTGAGTTCAGAGTCCAATGTTGGTTTAAGCAGTATTAAGAATATGAGGATCAAGTTAGCATATCTCTTGAGTCCAGTAACAAAGCTTCCACTGAGAAATTATGAAGCAGTGAACCTATCTTCTATTTTGAACCACAAACCTCGCCGCCAAAATGAAAGACAAGGTACTTTAAATCTTCCATTGGACCAATGAAACTCAGGAGCGCAAATCAAATACGTCTGGATGAAATGACAGACTCAGTATTCGACCTTTTACTAGCAGCCTCAGGTTTCGAGGCGCGAGCAACGTATGGCAGCGAAAAAGCGCTAGCAGTTGCTTCATTCAAGCAAAAGGTCGCATTGGGATTTCCGGACAGACAGACTGGATCTAGACAGGATAACGATAAAAAATTTAGTAAGCTTGGATTTGAGCTAATACAGGGTGATAGTAGTAGTCAGCTTCCTGTAAGAGACGTGCTGACGAGAGCCCTGAATGAATCAGCAGGCACCTCATCAGTTTTCCGTGTATTGGTAGATTATTCTAGTATGACCAAAACATGGTATGCGGCCGTTTTGAACTGGGTGAGAGATTTCGATTCCGCGAACTTCAATATAGAAGTGGTTTTTTTCTACAGTTGCTCAAGTTATTCAGATCCTCAGTCAGTTGCACCGAATGCTTATGCTGGACCAATCGAGGGCTTTTCGTCACTGGCTTCGCCTCGCAGCCCAACTGCTTTGATATTAGGGTTAGGTTATCAAAGTGACCGAGCTGTTGGCTTAGTTGAATATCTTGAGCCGGATGAAACTCATCTATTTTACACAGATCCAGCATCAAGTAAGGAATTCGTAACGGCAGTTTTGAAAAACAATAAAGATCTTATTGATGCTCTGGGAGAAGAAAGGGTATTTTCATATCCATACTCCAACCTTCGAACGACCTCTCTTCTATTATCATCTCTTGCCCTTGGGCTAGCTAAAACACACCGACTAATTTTAGCTCCTCTGGGTCCAAAGCCATTCTCTCTTTTGTGCCTTCTCCTTGCTTACGAGCATATAGACTCAATAGATGTGTGGAGAGTTGGATCAGGTGCTCAAGGTCAAACATATCCACGTAAACCAAGCGGAGAATTTATTATATGTAGTACTGTATTCTCGACTATAGAAGAGAAGTGGCCTTGAGAAACCCATTAGAGGGAATTAAAATACCTTAGCCAATGGTCTGTCTTTCGCCAAACCTTCCCTGCATGATGACTCTTTTGTCATGCTTACTACCACACTAACAGGATTCGTCGGTTCCACAAAATACGTTCACGCACGCGGAAAAACCCAAGTTCTCAACATTAACATCGCGAGTAACCGTCGCGTGGGCGACCGCGAATTCACCGACTGGGTCGCAGCAAAAATTTGGGGCGAGCGGGCGGAACGTCTCGCCAACCACATCCAAAAAGGCATGCACCTTCTAGTCACAGGCAGGCCTGAGGCCCGTGGGTTTAAAAAAGCCGACGGAACCGCCGCAGGAGAACTTGTCCTCCACGTCGCTGAATTGGAATTCCTCAGTTCAAAACCGAAGGAAGGCCACGACGACGGAGCGCCAGAATACCCAAGCCACGTCTCCGATGACGATGGATCACAGATGAAACTGGCAGCATTCGGCTGATCACAAATCACTAAAATTCAGAGAAAAAGGCGGACGGGTTTCCCCGTCCGCCTTTTTACTGGAACATCCAGCTACAACCATAATGGCAGTTTGAATGATACTGAAATATGAAAAGCCCCACCCAATGACGGGTGGGGCTTTTTTGTGTCTACCAGTTACACAGGTAGGGTTTTTCGAATTCCTCTTCTTAGGCCGCCTCGGCTTCATCAAGGACATCGATTTCATCGGCATGGACGATCAGTTCAGCCGCAGGAGTTCCGTCCCGGCGGCTGTAAGCATGCACCTCTGGACGGCCGGAAACAGCAACCAAGCAGCCCGTAGTGAGCAGTGGTGCAATTTTTTCCGCTAGGTCGAACCACACTTTGCAGCGCAGCCAGTGGGTGAATTCTTTTCCTGATGGCGTTTTAACGACGACATCGATATGAAGGTCGAGAAATGGGCGTTTGCCCTCAATCTCGACGAGTTTGAATTGGGCGATACGCCCAATAAGTTTCAATGCAAGTTTCATGGTTTTTTACGTGTCTATTTTCTAATTTTTCAATGCTAACGGTGGGCCTCATAGAGGCCTGATGATGGCGCATTTTTTGTGGGGGCGGCCGAGCCCTGTACATACCCAGCCATTCGATTCTGTTGGCAAAGCCACTTGGCAAAATCGAAACTTGGAAATGACGGATACAACTAGACGAGGGCATCATCGTCGATTTCCTCGTTCCACAGATCCGGACAAGAGGAAATGTTGGCCAAATGCCCAAAAAACCGCTTTTTTTGCAAAAAAGTGGGTATTTTGCCCCATTTTGACCCCGAAAACAGATCTGAAATCCATTTTCTCTGGCCGAAGAGAGGTTTTTCCCGACGCTAGAACCCAATTTTTAGTCTCTTGTTTTGCAGTCAAACGAGGGGTTCAGCCCTTCGAAACTGACCCCGAAAAGTGGGAAATTTCTTGGTCGAGGCATCGTTGTTGAGTATTCATAGTCTGCGTCTCACACACCAACGGTGATATGCATCTAGATAGCACAGCATATCACCAGCCATTTAACCTACGACTTCTGTTCCTACCGGTTCCAAACACTCGATGACTCCCTACCACGCAAAATATTACGCTCACGAACTCAGCCGCATAGGCGGAGATGGCGTTGACCGCATTGGCAGGGCTCTCTTTGATGCCACGGTCGAACTCAATCCTCATCAAATCGAAGCCGCACTATTCGCGCTTCGATCACCGCTTTCCAAAGGAGTCCTTCTTGCAGACGAAGTTGGGCTTGGGAAGACCATCGAGGCAGGCCTCGTGCTCTGCCAATATTGGGCGGAAGGCCACCGCAAGCTCCTTATCATCACGCCCGCTTCATTGCGCAAACAATGGGCCCTGGAGCTTGAGGAGAAATTCAATCTCCCATCGGTCATTTTAGATTCCCACTCCTACCGGGAGTCCCAGAAAAGCGGACAAGCCTCCCCATTTCAACAAAACCAGATCGTCATCTGCTCCTACCACTATGCGGCACGTCTCGCGGCAGAGGTGAAATCCATCCCATGGGACTTGGTCGTGATGGATGAAGCACACAAGCTCAGAAACTGCTACCGGGAGAGTAACCGACTTGGACAAGCTATTCGGAGTGCCACCGAGGGACGAAAAAAAATCCTGCTCACCGCTACTCCGCTCCAGAATTCCTTGGTTGAACTTTTTGGCCTCGCAACCCTGATCGACGAACGCCTCTTTGGTGATCTTCCATCCTTCCGCACCCAGTTCGCCAACGCCGGCGGTGACCTCGCCGCACTTCGCGAACGACTTGGTACCTTCTGCCACCGCACTCTGCGCAGCCAAGTGTTGGAATATGTAAAATATACACAACGCCGATTGCTAACCCGGCCATTCACTCCCACTGAACAGGAGCATAAACTCTACGAAACTGTCTCCAGCTATCTCCAGCGGGAGGATTGCTACGCACTTCCACAGCGCCAGCGCCATCTCATAGTTCTGTTAGTCCGAAAAGTTCTCTCGTCCTCACCCCGCGCTCTAGCAGGAACTTTAGAAATGATGCGTGACCGCCTGCTTCGCATCCAAGAGGACGCGAAGAACAACGCCAACCTATTCGATCAACTTCTCGCCGGTGATGAACTCGATACCGACCTACTCGACGAGTTATTAGAGGATGCAGAGGACGCTGAAATCTCCGAGGATGAAACGTTACTAGAAACCGAGCTCGCCGAAGAGCCCATCGATCCCGCTAAACTCAAAAAAGAAATTGCTGAGCTCGAAGACTACATTCGTTGGGCGCGCAGCATCGGCGTGGACACGAAGACACTCACTCTTCTCAAGGCACTCGAAATCGGTTTTGAGCAAATGACAGGGATGTCTCCGCCAGCACCACGAAAAGCTGTCATCTTCACCGAGTCCCGCCGCACGCAAGTTTTCCTCAAGGAATTCCTCGAAGCCAATGGTCACGCAGGAAAAGTCGTTACCTTCAATGGTTCTAACAACGATCCAGATTCAAAACAAATCTTCGAATCTTGGGCCGCAAAAAACCGCGACACAGGCCGCATGACCGGTTCCCGTCCGGTTGATTCCCGCACCGCCATCATCGACGCCTTCCGCGATTCCGCAGAAATCCTCATTGCCACCGAAGCCGCTGCTGAAGGTATCAACCTTCAGTTCTGCGCGCTCGTCGTGAACTTCGACTTACCGTGGAACCCACAACGCATCGAACAACGCATTGGTCGCTGCCATCGTTACGGACAGGAACACGACGTGGTTGTCATCAACTTCCTTAACCAGCGCAACGAAGCCGACGTTCGCGTTCACGAACTTCTCGAAACGAAGTTTCACCTGTTCTCCACCCTCTTCGATGCTTCGGACGACGTACTGGGCCTTGTCGATGGCACCATCGACTTCGAACGTCGCGTGCTTGAGATCTATCAACAGTGTCGCTCCTCCGACGAAATCAAAGACGCCTTCGCAAAACTCCAACAGGAACTCGACGAACAGATCCAGTCCCGCATGAAGGAAACTCGGCAGGCTCTTCTCGATCACTTCGACGAGGACGTTCATGAGCGACTCAAGGTTCGACTCGATGGTGCCCGTCAGCAACTCGACCGCATCGGTAGATTATTCTGGGCTCTCACAAGTTTCGAGCTCCATGACCATGCCACCTTTGATGACGACGAACTCGCCTTCGATCTGCGCGATTCGCCCATCACTGCCGCCGGGCCTGGTCATTATCGCCTCATTTCCAAAGGACGCGCAAACATCCCCGGTGACTTCCTCTACCGGATGAACCATCCGCTGGGAGAACACACCATTGCCCAAGGCAAAGGCCATCCTTGCCCGTCCGCAGAAGTCGTCTTCGACATCTCAGCCCATTCCGCGAAAGTGAGCGTCATCGAACAACTCAAGGGATGCTCCGGCTGGCTTACACTCCAACATCTCCGCATAGACTCATTAGAGAGCGAAGACTATCTCCTATTCTCCGCATTTGATGACGATGGCCAAAACCTCGATCAGGAAACCTGCGAGCGACTCTTCTCCATCGATGGCAGCGCCACGGCTTCAAGCATCGCTCCTCCCGAACGACTCAATGCCGAAGCCACACGCCACATTGCTGCCACTCTCAACCGTTCGTTAGAAACCAACCATCGTCACTTCCAGCAAGCACGCGATCTACTCGACCAATGGGCGCAGGACATGGAACTCGCCTCACAGAAACAGTTAGATGATTTGAAACGTCAAATCCGCGACCTCCAACGCCGCTCACGGCAAGCGCCCACTCTGCAGGAAGAAAAAACGATGCAGGACCAAATTCTAAACCTCGAAAAAGCCAAGCGCCGTCAGCGCCAGCGCATCTATGAGATCGAAGATGAAATCGAAGAAAAACGCAAAACGCTAGTGGCTGCACTTGAATCCCGCCTCCAGCAGAAAACCGTCACCAAACCACTCTTCACCATTCGCTGGAAAGTCATTTGAATCCTGCTATGTCTCCCTCCATCGAGTTTCAGTATCGATTCCACGCCGCAGGCCAAGGCCTTTTCGCTAGTGGCACCCTTACTGCCGAGGGAGAAAAGGATGGTTTTCACTGGGTCTTCGATTGCGGTTCTGTCGCCTTGCAAACAGTCCTCGCCCCTGTCGTGTCACGCTATCGAGATCTTGTCATTGGCAAACACCTTGACCTTCTTTGTATCTCTCACTTCGATTACGACCATGTAAGCGGACTTTCGGATCTCCTCGAAGGGTTACATGTTGATACGGTTGTTATTCCTTATTTCAGTTCTATTGAACGATTGGTATTAGCATCTCTCCATCCGTCACCCGGACTTTCATACATAGCCTTCCTGAATAGCCCCATTGATTTCATTTTGGAACGCGCGGCTTCCGTAAGAAGGTTTTTGATTATTGGAGGCCCGGCTGATGACACGGAAGGATTACTATTTCCCAATAACTCTCCACGAGATCCTGATGACCATTTTTACGAAGATCCTTCGCCACCCCGAAGAGAAGCCAGTTGGGATCTCAAACTGAATGAATTTACAAAAATTGATCCGACTCGTGTGGTTGATAAGGAGACGTTCGCTTTAACCCAGCGCATGAAAATAGAACTCCTCGCACTAACCGGGCCGTTGGAAGCCCGTGCGGTGAACATGCAGACCGGATGTGGATGGGAATTCCTTTTTTTTCATAAACCCATAGACCCGATCATTCGTGAGACCTTATTTAAAAAGCTACAAGCCATCTTCACGATGCCGATAGCGGGCCGACGGATACGAAATTTCGTCGGCGCACTCAAGTCTAAGGAAACAAGGGTGAAGATAAAAAAAGCCTACCAGAGTACGATACGGGGGAAGGAAAACATCAACTCAACCTCCCTCTGCGTCTACACTGGACCTCTACTTGATTCGTTCAAGGGCGCTTGGATTTGCCCGTTCTGGCCTGATCCGTTGATGGCACACCAGCACGCTCACCATATCTGGCATAAAGATTCATCTTCACGTTGTTCACTACTTTATACTGGAGATGCGAATTTCAAGAGACCAGAGAACAGGCAGGAGCTTCGAGACTTCGTCACGCTTGTTCGCTGGCGACACATCGTCGCTCTTCAAGTTCCTCATCATGGATCGAAGAATAACTGGGAAGCCGGCGCAGCGGCTGAATTCGATCACCTGTATTCCATTTTCTGCGCAGACGAGACACATAGGAAATACAAGCATCCAGACAAGGAAGTTGTTCTCGATCTGATGTACCGTGGTCCGATCCTTGCTAATAAAGTCCTAAGCTGGAATCTCGTCGGGTTGGCGGAATTCTTTTAATTGAGACTTCTCATCCGCCTCGCTTCACTCAACCTCTTTCTTAGCTACTGCAACTATGCCCACAACCGACCAACTTCGCACCCGCCTCGTCGGCAAACTCAAGGAACTCTTCCAACTCGATCAGCCCGACCTAGATTTCGGCTTCTACCGCATCATGCACGCCAAAGCGAAGCAGGTGACGGAGTTCCTCGAAAAGGACCTCTTGCAAGTCATCGAAGACACTTTCGGTAATCAAGCCGACCAAAACTCCGCCGCAGCTCTCACCAATGCCCGCCGCGAACTGGAAGAAGCACTCGGAGCGGATGCACTCGATGAAAACGGCCAGCTCAAGGAATCCTTCGCATCTCTGCCCGCCGGAAAACGTTATCTCGAAGCTTTAGCAAAGGCCGCCGCCGCCAAGGATGCTCTCTCCGCCGAGGGTGAGATCTACGATCACCTCCACCGCTTTTTCGAGCGCTACTACGAGGACGGCGACTTCATCTCACGCCGCTACTTCAATCGGGAAACCGCAGGCCGTGCCGCGCCCTTTGCTATTCCCTACAATGGTGAAGAGGTGAAGCTCCATTGGGCGAATGCCGACCAATATTACATCAAGACCGGTGAATACTTTTCCAACTTCACCATTGATCTCGCCAAGGCTCCGGAGGCCCCTGAAGAAATGAAACTGGAAAGCACGGACAGTCTGCCCGTCCACTTCCGAGTCGTCGATGCCGACGAGGGCGAGCACGGCAACGTCAAGGCCACCGACGCCACCAAGCGCTTCTTCATCCTTCATGCCGAAGACCCCGTGGGCTTTAATGACAAGGGCGAACTCGAACTGCGTTTCGAATACCGCCCAGACGCAGAAAAATCAACAGGACAGGACGCCAAGTGGCAGGAGGAACTCCGCAGCAGAGCCGTTATAGCCGTGCTGGAACAACTCTCCAACAACCCACGGACAGCCATTTACCGTAAGATACTAGGAGCTAAAGCTCCCACAGATGCGAATAAGGAACGCACCCTCCTTGCAAAATACCTACATCAATACACAGCACGGAACACCTCAGATTACTTTATCCACAAGGATCTTGGTTCCTTTCTTCGCCGTGAACTGGACTTTTACATAAAAAATGAGGTCATGCGCCTCGATGACATCGAGAACGAGGACGCTCCGCGTGTGGAAAGCTACCTCGCCAAGCTCAAGGTACTGCGCACAATCTCCCGCCAGCTTATCGAATTCCTTGCCCAGTTGGAGAACTTTCAGAAGAAACTCTGGTTGAAGAAGAAATTCGTCACGGAGACGAACTACGGCATCACACTCGACCGCATCCCGCAGGAACTCTATCCGGAAATAGCCGCAAACGACGCCCAGCGCGAAGCGTGGATTGATCTCTATGCGATTGATGAAATCGAAGGCAAAGATTCCGAAGATCTTCTCCAGACGGCTTTGCCAGGTTATTCGTCACCGCTCACCACTGAGTTTCTGAAATCCCAGCCGTATCTTGTGCTCGATACCCGGCATTTCTCTGAGAATTTCAAAGCGAGACTGGTTGAGAGCATCGAGAATTTTGATGATCAATGCGATGGCATAGTAGTCCAATCAGAAAACTTCCAGGCGCTCCAAGTAATTGGTAAACGCTTCAAACAGAATGTGGATTCAATTTACATTGATCCTCCATATAATACTGAAGCCACTCCAATTATTTATAAAAATGAATTTAGGCACTCTTCATGGCTTTCATTCATGGAATCACGCTTAAACTTGTGTTTGGATCTTCTGCCAAAATGCGGGACTCTTTGCGTAGCTATCGATGACTTTGAATTAAGTAATCTTCGATCAATGATGGATAGTTCTTCTAGTGGCATGGAAGAGTTGGGAACCGTAGCGATAAAAAACAACCCGGCAGGGAGAACTGGAACTATCGGATTTTCTATATGTCATGAATATACTTTGTTTTACGGGAGGCCTGAGCATACCGTGATCGGCCGTCTGCCTCATAGTGAAAAACAGGTAGAAAGGTATAGTGAAAAGGATGAAATTGGTCGATTCGAATGGACTAATTTCCGGAAGCATGGTGGACAAAACACTTTTAGAGATAAGCGTCCACGGCAGTTTTATCCCATCTATGTGGAAGGACAAAATATTCGGATACCCAAACTTGAATGGGATCCTATCAAGCGGCAGATAATCGCTCTGGAAGATCCGGCAAGTGGCGAGGAGGTTCTCTATCCAATAGATAATGAAGGTCGTGATCGGATTTGGGATTTCGTGGCTGAAACAGCACGTAAGGAAATTCCCCATTTGAAAGTGAGAAAAGACTCAAAGGGAAATACTGCCGTTTACAGAAAATGGAGACTTAATGATGAAGGTATGCTTCCGCTTACAATCTGGGAAGGCTCCAAATATTCTGCGGCTGCATACGGCACTAACCATCTAACGGCTTTATTTGGAGAAACTCACTCCTTTTCATTCCCAAAATCCTATTATGCGGTGATTGACTGTCTTAGAGTTGCTGGTGCTGTTCGAAATGAGAAAGCCAACGTATTAGATTTTTTTGGTGGTTCAGGCACTACCGCCGAAGCCGTGATTCGTATAAACAGAGAGTACGGTGGAGAGCGAAATTACATTCTTGTCGAAATGGGCGATTATTGTTCTTCGGTAACCATGCCTCGTATCGCAAAAATCGTGTATTCACCCGATTGGAAAAACGGAAAGCCAACCACACGCGACAAAGGAATTTCCCACTGTTTCAAATACATTTGCCTCGAAAGCTACGAGGACACCTTGAATAACCTACACTTTGTCGAAAACTCAGAGCGCAAAAGTGCCCTAGTCGCGAACGAACAACTACGCCGCGACTATACCCTGAACTACTTACTCGAAGTCGAGACTCGTGGTAGCCAGAGCCTGCTCAACATAGACGCCTTCACCGATCCCACCGCCTACACACTGAAGGTAAAAAAACCTGGAGCCAGCGGCAGCGTGGAGCAGGCCGTGGATCTCATCGAGACTTTCAACTTCCTCCTAGGCCTGCGCGTCGTCCATCTTGCTGCGCCGCAGCGCTTCAGCGCGAAGTTCAAGCGTGTGCCCGATCCCGACCTTCCAAAAGGCACCGACACCCGCCTGCAACTCGATGGCAAAATGAAACAGAGCGCCGACGGTGCCTGGTGGCTCCGCAAGGTGGAAGGTTGGGTGCCCAAAGACCGCGAAAACCCGAACAACGGTCAGAAGGAAAAAATCCTCATCGTGTGGCGCACCCTCACCGGCAACCTAGAAGAAGACAACCTGATGCTCGACGAGTGGTTCCAGAAAAACCGCCTCAGCACCCGCGACTTCGAGTTCGATACCATCTACGTCAACGGGAGCAACAACCTACCCAATCTGAAACTCGACTCCGACACCTGGAAAGTCCGCCTCCTCGAAGAGGAATTCCACAAAGCGATGTGGGACGTGCAGGATGTTTAAAAATAACGAATAGTAAATCTCATGGATAAAGAATTAGCACAATATTACCGAGATGAGAATTCTCTGGATTGCTTGAGCATACGTGGGTTCAAGTCCATTCGTGAGTTGAATGATTTTCCACTTCGTAAGTTGAACCTTTTTGTGGGTGCCAATGGCACGGGCAAGAGTAACTTAATTTCTTTTTTTCGTATGTTGAATGCCTTAATCGAAGGAGGACTTTCCGACTACGTGCGCAAAGAGGGGGGAATTGGAGATTTACTTTTCAATGGCCGGAAGGTCACAAAAAAAATGGAGTTTGAGACACGCTTCGGGCAGCGTGGATACCGCTTCAGTATAGAACCAGATGCAGGTGAAGGATTTGCACTTACAAATGAAGCGAGGTACTACGAACCAGGAACTACCGGATGGTGGATTCTTGGAAGCAGTGGAAACGATCAATCACTTCTCGTAAAGGAAGCCACCGGAAACAGCACAGACAAACAATACAGTAAACCTGTTTACGCAGCTATACGCTCATGGCGCATCTACCACTTTCATGACACTAGTTCTACTGCTCCGATGCGACATGCGGAAATTGTGCAAGATCGCGCTGAACTTCGTTCAGACGCTGCAAACCTCGCACCCTTCTTGCTATGGCTCCGTGACAACCATGCTGATAACTACAGAGAAATTCTGGATGCCTGCCGCTTAGTGATTCCGTATCTCGATGATTTCATTCTACTACCCCAAGCCTATGGTCAAAAATCCATGGTGTCTTTGTCCTGGAAAACCAAAGGATCAGATTACCCCATGCAGCCATACCAGCTTTCCGACGGGAGCATCCGCTTTATCTGTCTAGCTACCGCGTTGCTTCAACCCAACCCACCGGCGACGCTAATCATTGATGAACCAGAACTGGGGCTGCATCCGGAAGCCATCCGCATCCTCGCTGAAATCATCCAAAACGCATCGAAGCGAACGCAGATCATTATTGCCACCCAGTCACCGCTTTTCCTGGATCAGTTTTCGGTCGAAGATGTTGTGGTCGTAAACCGGAAAGGCGGTCAGTCCACCTTCGAGCGATTGAAGTCATCTGACTACGATGTCTGGTTAGAAGATTACTCCGTAGGTCAGCTCTGGACTAAGAACGTCATTCAAGGAGGAACCAGCCATGAGTGATTACGTGGAAGTTGTGATCATCGTGGAGGGTCCTACGGAGCAGAAATTCGTTAAAGGCCTGCTCGCTCCCTATATGTTCGAACGGGGTGTCTTTCTCACCGCAATCATTCTGGACAAGCCGGGAGAAAAGGGCGGGGACGTTAAGTTTGCAAGAGCGCAGAACGACATCGAAAAACACCTCAAGCAACGCTCCGACACCTTTCTTAGCCTAATGGTGGACTTCTATGGCATCAGAGGGGACTGGCCTGGGTATCACGAATCGAGAAAGCAAACCTGCCATCACCAAAAAGCCAAAATCATGAACGAGGCCACCGCTGCCGCCGTTATGAAGTTATTTCCTGAGCAACGGCCCGAGAAGCGCTTCATCCCCTACGTGTCGATGCACGAAATCGAGGCCTTGTATTTCAGCGACCCCACCGCTCTGGCAACTAAACTCGGTATAAGACAAAAATTAATTGATGCAATCCTCACCGACTGTGGGGAACCGGAGAAAATTAACAACGACAGTGAGACAGCACCCTCAAAGCGGCTAGAGAAGCTTTCGGACACGTTTAAAAAGACTGCTACCGGCATCGCCATCGCCGAAGAAATCGGCATCGCGAAGATGCGGCCAGCGTGTCCGCTTTTCGACGCTTGGTTGACGACTTTGGAGAATCTCAAGACGAAATCTTAGTATGCCAGCCAAAAAAGCCGCCACCAAGAGAGCCACGAAGCGCGCCCGCAATGCCGGTGCGGATGGGGCTCAACCTCACAAATTTCGACACAAGTTGCTCCTAAACCAGTGGCTTATTAGCCTTTTCGGTATCGACCCCTTCCGCGCACCTAACGTTCCCGGTATCGCCAAGCCATTGCCCTTCCACGCTATTTCCTCGTCGATTCGTGATCCCCGCATGGAAGGTATGGATCAGGATGGATTGCATCGTTTCTATCACAACCTAGCGAACAGCCAGCTTTTTTGGGGAGAGCAATGCGTCATCACCCGCGAGCAACTTCGCAGCTATGAGGAGAACATCGTCCGCTACACACGGGTTCTCAACGAGAAACGGGATCGACCCATTGCCTGGAAATATTACCAGTGGCTCACATTGATTTTCGTCGAGATCTATCTCGACCGCTATTTCCGCAATGCCGAGCAACTCCAAGCCGATCTAAACGCCTTCGTGAACCGTTTCAACAAGGAGTGGGACGCCTACGCCAACATTGCGCCCTACGCACTCGATGACTTGAACAAGGTCTGCATCCAGAATGCGACGGGAAGCGGCAAGACCTTGGTGATGCAGATCAATGTCATGCAGTTCCGCCATTATGCTGGAAAAGCAGGCAAGGATCTCCCGCGCACCATTTTGATCACGCCGAACGAACGCCTTAGCGAGCAGCACATCGCCGATCTTCGCCGGGCCGGTTACTTTGTCACCGAAGGGGTGAAGCCGGGCGCTCAGACGATGCTCAACCAGATCGACGTCATCGAAATCACAAAGCTCGGTGACAAGGATGGCCCGAAGACCATCGCCACCCGCAACCTCGGCGATGAGAATCTTCTACTTGTCGATGAAGGACACCGAGGACTCTCGGGAAACAAGGCCAAGGATGAAGGAGCGTTTTTCTCCCGTCGTGCAGCCCTATGCGCAAAAGGTTTCACCTTCGAATATTCCGCAACCTTCGAGCAGGCTGTGAGTGGAACCAACCATGAAGACGACTACGCCAAGACGATCCTGTTCGATTACAGCTACCGCTGGTTTTACGAAGATGGTTTTGGCAAGGACTATCAGATTCTGAATCTTCCCGCATCTCATCAGACGGCCGAGAACACCTACCTCATCGCCTGCCTGCTGAAATTCTACCAACAGCTCCGCATCTACGAGGAGCGTAAGGACACCTTCACGGCATTCAACATGGAGAAACCAATGTGGGTTTTCGTCGGCAGTACGGTTTCCAAAGCGAAGGGGTCGGGCGACGAAAAAGCCGTGGCGGCAGACGTGGCCCGCATCGTCCAGTTTCTCGCCAGTTTTCTATCAGATCCCAAGGGGGCGGCACGATGGATCGAACAGATCGTGATTGGAAATGGTCAGCAAACCGGCCTACTGGACGCTGATGGTAATGACATCTTTGGAGGCTCCTTCAACTACCTTGCGGAGGCAGTGGCCGGCGAATCATTCGAGGAACTCTACCGCGACATCCTAAGTCGAGTATTTCACTGTCCCGCCGGTGGACTACTTTCGCTCAGCCGGGTAAAGGGTGATGCCGGTGAGGTAATCCTGAAGGTTGGAAATTCTGATGAAGCATTCGGTCTGATCAACGTCGGCGATGCGAAAGGCCTCTGCGATCACATTGAAGAAATCGCCCGTGACCACGAAACTCAGCTCACTGTGGACGAGAGCGATTTCACGGAAGCGATGTTCGCCAGCATCAAGGAATCCAGCTCACCGGTGAATGTTTTGATCGGATCGAAGCGCTTCGTCGAGGGATGGGACTGCTGGCGCGTCAGCACGATGGGCCTGATGCATGTCGGCAAGAGCGAGGGCACGCAGATCATCCAGCTTTTCGGACGCGGCGTGCGCCTCAAGGGTTGGGAGTGGAGCCTCAAGCGCAGCGGCCATACCCATGCACCGAATCGTCCCCAGTGGATCGAGGAGTTGGAAACGCTCAATGTCTTCGGCGTCGAAGCAGATTTCATGGAGAAGTTCCGCGAGTTCCTCAAAGACGAAGGACTTCCCGGCAACGAGCGGAAGAAGACCATCACGATCCCACTCAACGTCACCTTTGATTTCGGCAAGAAGCTTAAAGTTATCCGTCCGAAGCTCCGCGCCGACGGATCACGGGAATACGATTTCAAGCGCGACGCCAAAGTGCCGACTCTCGGCGATCTGCCGGAATACCTTACGACTCATCCAATTGTTTCGGATTGGTATCCGAGAATTCAGTCAGTCGTCTCCAAGAATCGAACTAACATCACAGACAAGAACCGTGCATTTCTAACAGCAGAGCATCGAGCATTCCTAGATTTCGACGAACTCTATTTCGAGGTGGAAGCCTACAAGCGCGACCGGAGCTGGTATAACCTGAACGCCTCGCCGAGCGGAATACGCGAACTGCTTGCGGACGCCACTTGGTATGACCTTCGCCTTCCGCAAACCCATGTTTCACCCAACGACTTCAATGGTATCCGCCTGCTTCAGGAGGTCGCCAAGGAACTGGTGAAGCGGTATTGCGAACATCTCTACAACTATCGTAAGCGCGAATACCTGGAACCTAGATTGGAAATCCGTGATCTGGAACGCTCCGACGACAACCTTCCGCAAGACGAGTTCTACCAGCTCATCGTGGATGGTGACGCAAGCACGGTCATCGAAGCCATCGAGCGCGTGAAGAAGGACATAGAGGAGCACAAGGACGAGCTGCTCTCTGCCGGAGATCTCTCCGCTTGCACCTTCGGCAAGCATCTTTTCCAGCCGCTCTTCCACGTCCGCAAGGGAGGCAAAATCACGATCCTTCCCGTGGCTCTCAACGAAAGCGAATATCAGTTCGTCACGGATTTGGCGGAATGGTGCAACTCGAACACCCAACGTATGGAGGATGATGGAATGGAGATATTCCTTCTACGTAACCAAAGCCGCGGCAAAGGCGTCGGCTTCTTCGAAGCTGGAGGCTTCCATCCCGACTTCATCCTTTGGGTTCTCACCCCCGGTCATCAATACGTGAACTTCATAGAGCCACACGGTATGCTCCGCGAAGGCCCTGGAAGCGAGAAAGTTCAATTCCACAAGCGCATCAAGAACCTTGAACAGCGTCTGGAATGCAAAGACGTCAGTCTGAACAGCTTCATTCTATCATGGACCAGATTCCCTGAGCTTCAGTGGGGCCTAACAAGAGAGGAGATGGAGAAGCAACACGTCTTTTTCATGACCGATGACCGGGCCACGTATATCTCAAAGCTACTCGACGCGGTAATAACATCAATATTAGAATCATAACACTATGAAACCAGGTGACGGACTCATACTTGACGACGAGATTCCTCCCGCGATTCTCATAATTAAAAGTATCACCGAATCGACACTTGATTACGATCGGCCGGACAGAATCGGCGGAAGGAAGCGATGCATTTTACTGCATGATAACCATGATGGTTTTTTATATTTGGGTAGATTCAATGCGATTGAGGTTTATGGCTATCCAAAGAATGGAATTATTGAAGCCCGCCTACAGGAGCTTTTCTCAATTTTAAGTCTGTCATCAGACCGACACAGTGAAATGCGGGAAAAGGTGGTTCAAGAAATAGCAGAAACGCATGCACAGAGGCTAGTTGAAGCCAAAATAATTGCGACTAATGAGCAACTTCCTCCAAGGGAAATAGCCAACCTATCTCTTACTGAACTTGATCATTTTCGTTCCAGATTTCAGCCGCAGTCGCATAACGAATTTTACCTCACGCGGGAACCATTTGTGGCATCCCTTGAGTTGGTTAAAGCGGACGGGAGCAAAGAGCTATTGCTCATCTGCCGTGGCTACACCCCCCTTCGGCTTGACCCCCTTACGCCAGGCGCGATGTATGCCAGTTATTTGGCGCCGAAAGGATCGCTCGCTTCGGGATACCCGGGAATGACGATAGACTTCAAGACGAGTTATCGAGGCGATGACAACCGAAGTGTGCTGATTTGGAAATCTACATTTACTCCTACACAGGATGACTTGACTGACGCACTTATCGCAACGCAAGGAAAGATTAGTCGACTGAATTCGATGAGAAGATTTGATATATATCACGAAGTTGAAATCCCTGCGACTGAATCGCCAGTTACAAAAGAAGAGCCTCTAACTTCTCCTAAGACATTTGTGTCGCCTCCCGCTATCCCGAGGGAAAATACTCCACTACCGCCTATTACAGCCAAACCAATACTATTTCAAAAGTCTGAATCTTCTCCCGAGCAATCTAATCCCGTTGTTCATGAACAAATTCCAGAGGCAGCTCAAATCGATGATGTAGAGCCTAGTTCTTCATTCACTCCTGCCGCCTCCCCACATCGCCAAACTAAAGAACGCGGAGTCGCCCTACCTATGAAAGCAATTCTTGATCCGATACAGGACGCCATATTTCGATCACCGTTGAATTCTAGGATTCGTATTTCTGGTGGTCCGGGCACGGGCAAGACCACCGTGTTGCTGAAGCGCCTATCACAGAAAAACAAATTTGAATTTTTGACCGACGAAGAAAAAATATTGTTTCAGGGGGATCGCGTGTGGAAAGAACAAGACTGGTATCTTTTTTCCCCAAGCGACCTGCTAAAAGGCTATCTTGAAAAAGCTCTAGCAAAGGAATCACTGCCCGCAGGTGACGAACATGTAAAAGTTTATTCGACGTTCCGTAATGAGATTCTTAGAGATCTAGGGGTTCTTAGGGTTGGCAAGCACGGCACCCTAACGTTTTCTGCCGATGACCATGATGCAACCCAACGCGGTCAGATTGATCGTGAATATGTCGTCTCATTCGCCAACTATCTTCAGGGTTATTATGCCAGAACAATACATCACCACGCGGCAACAGTTAGTTCAGAGCTGAGCAAGATATGCGAAATAGTGAGAGCGCACCTCGAACATTCTCGTGTCGTATCTGCTGAACCGATTTTGAGAGAAATTGAAAACATTGAGCAGCAGTTAAGCACATCGGCTTTACCCGATCAAATCCGTGCAAGAGATTTCATACAAAGAGCAATCCAAATTTCTGAACGGGCTAACTCAGCGCACAAGATTCTCACGCAAAGTTTAGCGGTTTCTGGAATTGTCAAAAATCAGTGTGAAAAGCTTGTCACCCTTTCTAAGATTAAGCCATTTGAAATGATCTTTGATAAAATGGCGGATTTGTATCTGGAATTTCGAGACCATAACCCTGACTCTTCACCACACAGAATCAAACAGCGCAGTGTTTGTTCGGGCGAGCTTGATTTGCTACTTTTCGCAACGCTGGAAACGGTGCATCAATTGTGGAATTTGATCATAGACGAAACGGTGCGCGTTCCCTCGAAGATCAAACATTTATCGACATTGCTAAGGGTAAATATCTGCATAGATGAGGTAACTGACTTCTCACCGCTAGAAGTTGCTTGCATGGAAAAGTTTGCTGTTCCAAGGACCGGAGGAATTACAATTTGTGGCGACTTGATGCAACGAGTCACTTCAAGAGGAATCGACGACTGGTGCCAACTCGACATTTTTTCCAGAGGATTTATAGGACATGAGTTAGCTATCGCTTACAGACAGACCGGACGACTCTTTGCAATTGCGAAGGATTTGTTTCTCGCAAAAACAGGTCTTGAATCTGTTGATTTCATGTCAGCCTATCCAATACAAAATACCGACCCTCCGGCTTTAGCTGTTTGTCTTGATACCGTTGATGGTATTGCAAGTTGGGTGTCCGAAAGAATTTTTGAGATCTTCGGACTTTGTGATCAGCACCTTCCCACGATTGCGATTCTAGTGCCAGACAGCGATTCGATAGAAGCAATAGCTTCCAAACTTAGAGCGCTCTTGGTGCCGGCCGGTATTGAAGTTGATGCGTCGCCAAGCGGAGCTTTACTTGGTAATCCATCGCGAATTAGAATCTTTCCCGTGACTGCCATCAAGGGCCTTGAATTTGAAGCCGTCTTTTATGTGGACTTGGACATCATGGCTAAACTACAGCCTGATCTAATTGATAAGTATGTTTACGTGGGACTGAGCAGAGCCCGCAGTTTTCTAGCGGTTACTTACAGAGAATCATTCCCGAGTGAGTTGGATGAAATAGTTGGCCACTTTATTGATCATGAGGGATTTGTAATTGAGAATCAATAAGTGTGATAATCGTCGTTCTATTGATGCCTATTGTCATTAATTTGCCCCGATTTCATAGCTAAGACATTCAGTCTTATTCCTATCTCCACATTTAATCCGCTTCCGAAATAAAAATGACAAGGGCTGCTAACGTCCAAACCTTTATTACAACTCCAACTCCTATTATCCACGATGAGTCAAAACGCTCCCTTACATCCAGCCTACTTTGAAACTCGCTATCGGCTAGACGCTCCTAACTCAGATTGGCCGGAAAACTTTGCGATAATCACCGCCTATGCCACCACCGGCGAAATATGGACCGATGATCAAAACCAATCCGCTGATCGAGCGTTAGAGAACGAGCTACGAAATTCCGATCATTGGCTACAACGTCTAACTGGCTATTCGCCCACGTCCGGTCACGCAGAACCAGGCTGGGCAGTCGAGATACCATGGATGGAAGCCTGTGCTATTGGCCTCCGGTATAAACAACACGCCATCTACTTTGTGAGTGGAGAAGAACTGCAAGTAACTCTCTGTGATGATCACCGAGAGCTTGTGCATGTCGGAAAATTCATAGAGCGATTGGACTTGCTCAGCTAAGCAAGAATCTAGCCCTACAAATTGCAGTAAAACACTTTCGAATTTCCTTTTTAGGGAGAGGCTTCTCCCTCGCGGGCACGGTGTTGCCCGCTACCCTCTCTGCGGGTCTCCCGCAACGCCCGATCAGTGGGCGAGCAATAGGACTAGACACCGGTTCGTTCGCCTCACCGACTAGCGCTAACGCTCTCGTCAGGCGTGCCATCCTCACCCGTGTCCTCTCGGTAATATCGATATCGACGCAGAATTCGAAATGCGCGCGGAATGTCCTCCGCATGCGCTCCGGCATACCGCCAAAAAAGATTCCCAAAATCCAAAGCCGAGCCATCGGCAGCGGCTCGCCGTCCGCTCCGGTCGCAGGGGCGGTCGGTGGCATGGCGCAGCCAATCCCACCTTTCAAAAAATGACCGCCCCACGCCCTGCTCTCCCGACGACCGCAGCCCATGGCTCGGCGCGAGGTGAACCAAGCTCCAGAAATCAAAAACGGTAAACCGACAGACTCGCCCTCCGCTACGCTACGTCCGAGACTGCCGACAAAGCCAAAGACAACCGAGCGCGCACCAACGGTGGCATCGGGCGCGCCGGCAAGCTCGGCACGCCCAATGCGAACCCCGCGTCAAGAATCAGCGAGATCGGCAGCCAAGGCTCAAGAATGAGGAGAGCACTTGTCTGCCGACTCGTAATTTTTTGGAGAGGAGATCGATCAAGAGAGAGTGAGGTTGTTGCTCATCAAATGATCAACTTACCTGCACCGCCTTCCGTGATAACCGACACGATCACCGACGTTCCGAGAACTCAGCAAGCGTCGTTCCTTCCGATCACACGAACCTTTCCGTTCCTTTCTAGTGCGCCCTAGGCGAGGATCGCCAGCTTGACTTTCGATCAAAGTGTAACACACTAGCCTTTGCTTGCAAAGGCTGTCGTGCTCCTCCCGAGGGGTTGCGGTATTGCTCCGCATTACCGCTGACTCCGTCCGAGGTCCATTCCACGCTCCGCATGAATCTCAAAGACCGCCACTATGTCAAAACTCAAATATAAATTTGCGATTTTCCGCATCAAAAAACTGAGAACACCGCAGGGCATTTCCAGAGTTGGCCGCCACAATGATCGACTTGGAAAGCTACCTGCGAACGTTGACCCCAAACGGGTAGAGCTCAACCGATCATTCACTCCGCATGACCAGCTGCTTCTCGACCGGGTGAGAGAAAAGCTTGCCGGAAAAAAATACCGGCATGATGCGGTGAAGGCCGTGGAAATCTTCTGCGGCTTTTCTCCCGGCTGCGAAAAATTTGTTCCGATCGATCAATGGGCCGAGGCATCGATGGACTATGTGAAGAAGAAGTTCGGAGCAAAGAATCTGGTTTCGGCTGTCTTGCACATGGACGAAGAAACCCCCCACATGCACTTTGTGATCATTCCCTTTATTGGTGAAAAATTGGCGGCCAAACGAATTTTCGGAGCACGGAAGCTGCTGCGCCAAATGCAGGGCGAATATCACGATGTCGTTAAAAAGTTCGGATTGGAGCGCGGATCAAAGGGCAGCTCCAGACCCCACCTCACGATGAGTGAAATTTACGAGGGAACTCACGAGGGAATGGAGATCATCCAAAAAACATTGGACTCTATCCCAAAGAAATCAATCGGACAGAGTTGGGCTGGCTACAGTGCCAAACTACGCGAGCACCTCACCACTGCCCTCGAACCTTTGGCCAGGGCCAAAACCGCCGCAACTATCGCGGCACTCGAAATCGAATCGCTTCGCAAATTGGCTAACTCTTCTGAAATCGCCTATCAGAACCATAACGACAGGATGCGTAAACTTGACCTCAGCGAAGTGGCGAGCCGCCTACTTGGCTATAATGGTCTCAAAGACGGCAAGACTACCGTCTTTGAGGATGATGCCCGCCGAATCGTCATTACGGGAAATAAATACACAGATGAGAAATCCGAAGCCCGTAGTGAGCGTGGAGCTATTTCGTTGACCCGTCATATTCTGGGGGTTGATTTCACAACCGCTCTCAGCGTCCTTGCTCAGCACTTTCCAGAGGCTCCCGGCGTTGTCCAAGCGGAGGCTATGCGCGTAATGGATGAAGCAATCATAAATAGCGTGGAGATTGCAGCTGAGGAGCCGATCAACACCGAAGCGAAAATTGAGCACTTCGCTGGAGAAGATAAAGGTAAGATCAGGGATCTTACGAAGCACCTAGAAATGATCAAAGGCATTCCCACCGCCATTATCAAATCACTTATCAACCAAACCAAGCTGTGGGCGAATCGCTGGGGATCAGCATGTTTTCCGAGGACGACGGCGGACGGGTCCAGAATGGGGGTCACGATTATTGGAACCACCTCCAATTTCGTACAAACACTTGGCCCCAGAGACGCGTTTTTCACGGTAGGGGGAGAACTAACAGAACTTTCAAACGTAGCCATCGCCCAGAACCCGATTGACGCCATGAAAATCCACGCCAGAACCCTACAACCTGTGATTGCCGTAGAGTCCATCGACCTCGCCGCCAAGGCTTTCGAATTCCTGCGCCATCACGGCGTCACAACCGTCATACTGCCGGATGATGATGCTGGATTCGGAAAGAGGAAGAAGCCACAGTGGAAATCGGAAGCGGAGCTGGCTGGTTTTAAGATCTTTGAAACTCAGAAGGCCGACCCGAAGAAAATAAAAAAAGAAATCAAGACACCGAAGCCGAAAGGACCAAAAATCAGATAAACCTGTCGGCAAAAAATAATTGGAATCCGCTTCGAATTATTTGACAGAAATCAAAAACCGAACCAACACGAGTATATGACTAAAAATGAATATGAAAAGCTTCTGAACGAGTGTGAACAGTCTGTTGAGGAGTTCGATGGCTACAAAGTTAAAAACTACATAGCCTCTCCTGAGAAGAACCTGCATGTTTTCACCATTCTGTACGACAACAAGCCCATGGCTGTTGGACTCCCGTGGCCCAGATCCTTTTGCGAAAGCGAAGATCCTCAACTTCCAAAAGAAATCGAAGAGTGGGGGCAATATATTGAGGATCAAGAATTATTCTGGAAGCCATGCCCAAACAATAAACTCAAAATGGCGGGGGTATTTATTCGCATTTCAGGAGAAAAAAAATGTGGCTCTTGGGAAGAAGAAGCTAACAGCGTGGAAGAGCTAGAGATTAAATTCAGATCATTAAAACCTGCAGAACCTGTATTGAGAGCTAATAGAGAGCGAAATAATAATGGGCCAGAAATGCAATAGTTCGAATCTCATAGCTCAGGGAATCACAGAGAGCTGAATCAAGGGCACGTAACTCATTTCGCTGTCCGACCAACCATGCCGTGAGATTAGCCATGGATGGCTACTGCTGAAAAAACCATAACGCGCTCACCAAAGTCCGACCTAGGGATAAAAACCAACCCAGCATGTCCTCATCTAAGTCATTCTGATCCCTCTGCTCAGCGGCCACCTTTCGGCGCCCGCCCATGCAAAGAAAAGCTCGTGCATGGAAACCCTTGGTAGCGCGCGAATACAGGACATCCCCGTCAATAAACGACCGCGAGAAAAACTAGCTCAATACGGACCCGGTGCTCTCGATAATGCAGAGCTTCTATCTTTATTTGTTTCCACCGGCACCAAGGGACGGAGTTCACTCGACATCGGGCGTGATCTACTGCGGCTGTATGGCGGTCTAGGCGCGCTGGGGGGCATGCCAGCCAGCGCGTTTGAGAAGGAGCTTGGTATTGGACCGGCAAAAGCGGCTACCATGGCCGCAGCATTCGAACTCGGCGCGCGCGTGGCTCGCGAACAGATCAACTCCATTTCGTTAGATACGCCAGATTTGATCTATCACTATTTCGCCCCACAGCTACAACACCTACCACAGGAGCAGGTGCTTGTGGTAGGACTAGACACCCGGCTGCGACACATCAACACGACCGTAGTTTCGATTGGGACAGTCAACGAGGCCTCGGCCCATCCCAGGGAGATATTGCGCCCAGTTATCACGCGTGCCGCCTACGCGTTCATCCTCATACACAATCACCCATCTGGAGATCCCAGTCCAAGTAGAGCAGACTACTCCGTCACAACGCGAATCGTTGAAGCCGCAGCCCTCATGCAAATCCAATTTGTCGATCACGTGATCATCGGTCGCGCCGAAGGTGGGCGAATTCCGTATTTCTCATTCAGGGAAGCTGGGGTGGTTTCCTGAAATCTAACAACGATACCCACTTCAACTATGAACTTGATGCAACACAAATTCGCGATTGGAAAAATCTACGCCACCGCTGGGGTCGCAGCATGGGCAGAAGATCACCGGATTGACCTCGCTCGATACCTCCACCGTCATCACTGCGGCGTTTGGGGCGATCTTGATGAAGAGGACAAACGAGCCAACGAAGACGCGTTCGTTCATGGAAGCCGGATCTTTTCAGTCTACCTGGTTGGGGAGAGAAAATCTATATCGTAACCGAATACGACCGCAGTATGACCACAATTCTCTTCGCCTCAGAATACTAGTATAAAAAACAAAGTGTTGAAATTCTAAAACCGTCTGAAAACGGCGCCGTCTCAATAAGCCGCGCCGCCGGCACGTTCCCCATCCCAGCGCGCTTCATTCTCGTCACCGAAATGCACCCCTCCCCGTATGGTCATTGGGGGAATTTTAGGGGAATTGGACCGCACATGTGCCACTGCTCAATGCGTCAAATCAGGTGCTACATTTCCAGTATGTTGACCGGAATGTGTTTAGCTAAAATGGATTTCCCCGTCCCAGGAGGACCGACCATCCGCAGGGTCGGCTTCCCAGCTTTTCGGGCCAAGCATCAGAACTGCTAATGGAAGAGTGATGGCCGAAATCCGCACTTGCCATTCATGATCAGTGCTGTATAGCATCAAGCATGTTTGCCTACCTTGGCAAGAGTCGCTTAATTACAATGTTATCCTCGAAATATGAGTAAAATCTATTCCATGCTTTTCGTGTGTATTGCCCTATCTGGGTGTGGTGTAGGCGATAGGGATCATGAGGCGACGTCACCTGACGGGACTATGTCTTTCCGCACAAGTACAACGGAAGGGACTCTTCTTGTGGTCACGATATTTGATCAGAATGGCACTATCTTACACGAAGAGAACACCCGTGCATCTCGTGTTCATCGTTGGTCAGTTGATTGGGTCTCTGATTCTAAGATCATGATAAAGACTTCAGATATTGGGTCGTTAGCATTGATCAGAGGCGATGACGGGCGTTGGAGTCGTGTAAACCCCTTGCGTTGACTTGCTCCTGATGGTGCCCATGTGGCCTACACATATTGGAACAGCTATCGTGAGAAATACTTAACGTTGAGTATTCTAAAAGCGGACGGAGATGTAGACGCAGCATCTTCAGTTGTTGAGGAATTCGACACCGAGATTGCAGTTGCCAACTTAGAATTTTGCGCGCGCTGGGAAGGCAATGATCGAATAATTGTAACGGCAGATTCAGGTGAGTATGCGTGGACGCGATCTCCTAACGGATCGTGGCGTCAGACAAACAAATAGGATAATCGGGTCCTCGGGAGTGATTAGCTCCCGAGTCCCACACCACCCTGCGTACGGCTCCGTACAGGGCGGTTCCAATCAGTTACCTTGAGCTTGCTCAGGGTAGTAAAGAGCGATCCAGATTGCTCTCATATCTGGAACTCC
>JANPMK010000069.1:0-10357 GCA_031422775.1 Akkermansiaceae bacterium
CTGGCACAGCCAGTCATCTGAGGAAGTGCTGGCACAACTCGGCTCCACAGCCACCGGACTTTCTGCACAGGAAGTCGCAAAACGCCTCGCGGCGGACGGCCCGAACGAATTGACAGAAGGCAAGCGTATCAGCGTGCTGCAAATTTTCCTCGGCCAGTTCAAGAGCCTCATCGTGTGGATTCTCATCGTCGCGGGAATCATCTCCGGCGTGCTCGGTGAATTGGTCGATGCCATCGCCATCCTCGCCATCGTCGTGTTGAATGCGGTCATCGGATTTTATCAAGAGCACAGCGCTGAGAAATCCATCGCGGCGCTCAAGAAGATGACCGCGCCGCAAGCGAAGGTGCAGCGCGACGGGCAGGTTGCTTCCATTCCTGCGGCGGGAATCGTTGCTGGTGACATTCTCATGCTGGAAGCGGGTGATCTGGTTGCGGCGGATGCCCGGCTTCTAACAGCGGCATCGCTCAAATGCATCGAGTCCGCGCTGACCGGCGAGTCGGAGTCGGTGACGAAACAGCCCGCCACGTTGGAACAGGGAGACATCCCACTCGGCGACCGCGAGAACATGTTGTTCATGGGCACGAGCATCGCGGCAGGCACGGGGCAGGCCGTTGTCGTGGCCACCGCGATGAAGACGGAACTGGGGCATATCGCGGGGATGATGGAAGAGGCGGGCGCGGACGAGGGGACACCGCTGGAGAAGAAGCTGGAGTCTTTCGGAAAAGTGCTCGTCTGGGCGGCGCTCGGCATCGTCGCACTGCTGTTCGGACTAGGATTGTTACGCGGGACACCGCTCATAGAATTGTTCATGACCTCGGTCAGTCTCGCTGTGGCCGCCGTGCCGGAAGGTCTGCCCGCCGTGGTCACGGTAGCGCTTGCGCTGGGCGTGCGACGCATGGCCCGCCGCCGCGCGCTCATGCGCAAGCTTGCCGCAGTCGAAACGCTCGGCTCGACGACAGTCATCTGCACGGACAAGACCGGCACCTTGACGCTCGGTGAGATGACCGTGCGTTCTCTCTATGTCGCAGGCCAAAACTACGAAGTCACCGGCGAAGGCTACGCGCCGGAAGGCGAGGTTCGCATCGGAGACAAGACGGCGGAAGCCCCGCACCTCGCGCCGTTGCTGGAACTCGCGACCGTCATCCTCGGCTGCAACAACTCGCATCTCACGCAGGAAAACGGGATATGGAAAACCGTTGGTGATCCCACCGAAGGCGCATTGCTGGCGGCCGGTTCCAAAGCGGGTGGCGACCGCGAGAAGATCGAGAAGGAGCTACCAAAGCATCACGAGATCCCCTTTGACTCGGATCGAAAACGTAGCACCACGATCCGCAAACTGCCGGATGGAAAGCTCCGTGCTTTCATCAACGGTGCGCCCGATGTCCTGTTAGATCGCTGCACCCATCTCTACACCAGCACCGGCGTCCGTCCTATGACCGATAAGGATCGTCAGACCATCGTGGAGCAAAACACCGGCATGGCGCAGCAAGCCCTGCGCGTGCTTGGCTCGGCCTTTCGCGACTTGGACAACGCTGCGCCTGCCGATCTAACAGCGGATACCGTTGAGCACGATCTCGTATTCATCGGCCTGTCAGGAATGCATGATCCGCCGCGTCAGGAAGCCAAAGATGCTGTCGCCAAATGTCGCTCCGCTGGCATTCGCGTGGTGATGATTACCGGCGATCATCCGCACACGGCGACGGCGATCGGGCGGGAAATCGGCATCGCTTCTGCTGACGACGTGGCCATCTCGGGCATCGAGTTGGACAAGATGAACGACGATGAATTCAAGCAGCGTGCTCCTGAAATCGCCGTCTATGCCCGCGTCACCGCCGAGCACAAACTGCGCATCATCCGCGCTTGGAAAGCGAATGATGCAGTGGTCGCGATGACCGGCGACGGCGTCAACGACGCCCCCGCCATCAAAGGTGCCGACATCGGCATCGCCATGGGAATATCCGGCACGGAAGTCACCAAACAGGCAGCGGAAATGATTGTCACCGATGACAATTTCGCCTCCATCGTCGCCGCTGTCGAAGAAGGCCGCGGCATCTACGATAACATCCGCAAAACGCTCCAATACCTTCTGGCGGGCAACACCGGTGAACTCCTGCTCATGACCGTCTGCGTAATCATCGGCTTGCCCGCGCCGCTGCTGCCGATTCATCTGCTTTGGATCAACCTCGTCACCGACGGTCTGCCCGCGCTCTGCCTCGCTACCGACCCGATCGATCCCGACGTGATGAAGCGCCAACCACGCGCTCGCCACGAGCGCATCACCGATGGCGGTTTTCTCCGCACCATGTTCCTCACTGGATTCCTCACTGCGGGTGTTTCGTTCGCGGTTTACCTCTATGTGCTGAAGACGGGAACCGAAGAAATGGCTCGCACCCACGCCTTCGCCGTGCTGGTCTTCGCCGAACTCCTGCGCTCCTTCGGCGCACGCAGTGAGACCAAGCCGGTGTGGCGCATCTCCCTTCTCACGAACATCAACCTCGCCATCGTGGTTGCCATTTCCTTCGGTCTCCAAGTATGGAGTCATCACAACGCTTGGCTCGCCGGTTTCCTCAAGACCTCGCTGCTCCCATTGAGCGACTGCATGCTGCTGCTCGCCTTTGCTACTCTGCCGCTCCTCGCCCTTGAATTGCGCAAGGCTCTACACCGGCGATTATTAGCGCGGCAGCCGATGTGAATGCGTTCGTCGGACGAGCTTACCTAACCATAAAAAACGCGTAATGAATCTGCATCCATGCGGAGACAATCAGCCATCTTTTTGATGATGATATACCCGAAGTTGCCCAATCCCGGACGCCTCAAACCTCGAAAAACAAAACTATATGAAAACAACATTTAAAACCATGATTCTTGCAGCGATCGCCGCGAGCCTTGTCACCGCTGTTTCCGCCGCGCCTCCGGGCAAGGGTACGGGAATCTTCAAAAAAGCTTCCACCGTGGAGGATGTCCAAAAACTCAAGAAAGGCGACCGCTACGCACTTGTTTGTAAGGAATGTGACTCGGTGACGATCAAAGAAGTCGAAACTGCCGAGGAAGTAGAAGCCCTCTGTCACGACGGCGGAGCCATGCACTGCGGTTCCTGCGAAAAGAAATTCACGGTCAAACACGTGGGTCCTCCCGGAAAAGGAACTACCAAGAGTAAGGTGACCATCGTCAATGCTGAAGGCAAGGAATGCATGTTCGTTGTGCCATTGACCGAGTAAGTATTCATACGCCGCCGCTCTCATCCCTCCGCCGCCAGAAGCTTCTGGCGGCGGTTGTGCATTGATAAATCAATCCGTGCATACCGTCGATACTCCTATTATTTCTATTAGTTCTTGTGAAAATTGTGGAAGATCTGTCCACTAAAAGCTTCGCTCAACAGCGTAATCGACAGCACTGGTTTCAAACATTGTCGTCGATTGGACGATGGATTCACTCAAACAACTGTCGATCCAGCGAGCGGAATTGGATGGCTTCTAACATTTCGTTGCTGGTGATGTTTTCTTTCCCTGCCAAATCGGCGAGGGTTCTTGCAACTTTCAAAATGCGATCATGAGCACGCGCGGAAAAGTTCATCTGCTCCATCGCATGTTCAAGGTAGGCTTTGCCCTCGGCATCGAGCTTGCAGTGATCTCGAACTTGCTTCGCACCCATGGCAGCGTTTGTCGAGAGTTTGGCCGTCTTCAATCGAGCCACTTGGATGTTGCGTGCAGCGGCGACCCTTTCCCTGATCACCGCCGAAGACTCACCGGTGATAACGTCAGAAGTAAGATCTCGGAAATTGACCAAAGGAACTTCAACGTGGATGTCGATGCGATCTAACAACGGACCGCTGATGCGTTTGCGATAGTTTTCAATCTGGCGCACCGAGCAACGGCACTGTCTATTTGAACACCCATAATAACCACAAGGACACGGATTCATCGCAGCGACCAACATGAAGTTCGCAGGAAATGTTAGAGAACCGGCGGCGCGAGAGATTGTGACGGTTGAATCTTCCAAAGGCTGCCTCATGACCTCCAAAGTTGATCTGCGGAACTCGGGGAGTTCGTCGAGGAACAGAACGCCGTGGTGGGCTAGGGAAACTTCTCCGGGGCCGGGATTGGTTCCGCCGCCTAACAAGCCGGCATCGGAAATGGTGTGGTGCGGCGCGCGGAACGGACGAGTTGTTAGAAATCCTTTTTTGGTATCCAGGGTGCCGGCGATGGAATGAATCTTGGTGGTTTCGATCGCATCGTCCTCGGTCATTTCCGGCATGATGGTTGGGATGCGTTTCGCTAACATGGATTTCCCTGTTCCCGGAGGACCGACCATAAGCAGATTATTTGACAATAGCCCACTTTTATTCGAGAGTAGAGAAATGAAACCCATTGCGTTCTCCTATATTCGATTCTCCACACCCGAGCAAGCCCTGGGTGACTCACAGCGCCGCCAATTAGAAGACGTGGAGGCATGGGCTAAAGCCAAGGGGGTGAAGCTCGATAAATCCTACGCGGATAGGGGGGTGGCTAGTTTTCGCGGGAAAAACCGAAAAAAGGGCGCTCTCGGTCGATTCCTTGCAAACATCGACAACGGCACGATTCCGCGTGGAAGCTACCTTGTGGTTGAGGATATTGACCGGCTTTCACGGGAACACCTTTTTGAATCATCCCCCATCATCCGAAAGATACTCCTGATGGGAATCACGCTCGTCAACCTAAAGGACGGGGACGAATACACCGAAGCGAATATCCGCGCCGACCACTCTGGAATGCGTTTGATGAAACTCGAATGGGAGCTGACCCGGGCATCGGGAGAATCCGCACGCAAATCCGACCTTCTCTCAAAAACATGGACCGAAAAGCGCAGAAAAGCATCAAGCGAAAACTTGGCAATGACCACGATTGCTCCAGCATGGATCAAAACCTTTGCAAGAGGCGTAGGTCGTGCAAAAGAACGCCGTTATGAACTCATCCCTGAACGGGTTAAGGTCGTCAAAGACATCTTCAATATGTCTATCAGCAAAGGTGCGCGAGCCATAGCCCAGCATCTCAACGACAAAAAGGAACCAACCTGGGGGCGTGGTGGTAGTAAAGCCACGCATTGGCATGCCAGTTACGTCAAAAAAATTCTCAATAACCCAGCCGTTTTAGGTGAATATCACCCCCACCATTTCCAGACCATCGTAGATCCCAATAACAGTGAAGAACGCATTCTCGTTCGCGTGCCTGTTGGTGAAGTCTTAAAGGGGTATTACCCGGCGATACCCGATCTAGACCTAGACACCTACAATAAGGCTCAAAAAGCAATCCGAGAGCGTGACAAACGCCCTTTAACTGGTGGGCGAATCGGAACCCAAATTTCCAATCTTTTCCCGAGTCTCGTCTACGCAGTGCTTCCTGATCCACGCGGCAAACTGGTCGCTCCCGATGAACCTGGAGCCCCGCCAACCATACTCATCCCTTGCCGCTACAAGGCCAAAGGAGATAGAGGCCACGGTAAATACCTAGTGGCAGAAGTTGATGCTGCAAATAAATTGCGCAAAAAAAATGACGAATTAAAAACCGAGAGGTGGCCATACCCTGCCGTCGAATTCGCAATCCTGCAAACCCTTGAAGAGATCGACTGGAGTGCGGTCGCAGGTGAGAGCCGCACGCCAGAACAAGCAGCTCTCAGCAATATCGCCGCCACACTTGACACCGCAGCCAAGGAAATCAAAAAGCAGTGCAACAATCTCGGGGGTATCATTGCAAAAAAACCTTTGCCAACCTTGGTCGAGCAACTCGCCACATTGGAGACTCATTACAAGGCGGCAACCGAGGACGCCGCCGCTGCCCGGAGAAAGCTTAACCGAATCGAACTAGATCGCGGCGGACTTCTCAAACCGCTCGAAATCCAACGCGCCGCCTACGACCCAACCCAGAGGGAGATTCGCTTGGCTCTCCGCGCCGAACTCTCCCGCCGAATCAAAAGCGTTCAACTTCTCCCTAAGAGGCTTGTTCCAAAAGTTGACCCAAAGCGTGATCGCACCACCCATGTTTATTCATTTCAAGTTTTGATCGAGTTCGCTAACGGCATTACCCGAATTTGTCGCGTGCGGCTCAATAAAGGAACCCACCCCACCGTTGCCGCAGTCGCATTCCAGAAACACAAAGGCCCGGTAATGTCCCTCGGTTCAAGCGACGATCCCGAATGCCGGCAGGAGTGAAATCATGCAAAAAACACCCCCACCGGCACGCCCCAGGGAAATCAAAATCCAAACCACCGCAGCAGCCAGACACAAAGCGGAATAGTAACAAACAAACATGCAGCCAGCAGTCGCCAGAAATCAGCG
Source organism: Akkermansiaceae bacterium (assembly GCA_031422775.1). Taxonomy (GTDB): domain Bacteria; phylum Verrucomicrobiota; class Verrucomicrobiia; order Verrucomicrobiales; family Akkermansiaceae; genus Luteolibacter. Next base: position 6,311 of record JANPMK010000069.1, read on the forward strand.
CGGTTCGCTTCACCAACTGCCGATGCACGCATTGCCGCAGCTTCCTCTGAAAGCTCATCAATCCGCCCCTGCATACGTTTCTCTTGTGAAGCAGCATTACCAGCGATCCGCTCTTTATCGTAACGCAAACTGGAAATGATGGCATCATGCTCTCGCAGCAGTTCCAACCGTTCAGCGTCAGCAACCGGCGCAGCTGATAGCCGTGAGAAATCTAACTTCCTGCATTTGAAAAACCGATCCATGTTTGCAATATCAGTCTGACCAATCTTTGCTGGAAAATCAGCTGCATAGCCCCACATCACTGCCTTAGCCAGCAGGCGCACGTTGATTCCATCCCTCGGCCAAACAACAACCGATTTCAGTAATTTTTCCATCCGATACAACAGCACAAAGACCGGCAGACCTTCGAGAATTCCTATGCGTGCTTCACGAAAATTTGAGCGAGACAAAATCTCTTCTCCTAAGAATACCTTTTCGGAGGGAAGATCAGCAACGCACAAACCCAACGTGTTTTCCACGAACTCCTGCACCTCAGTTTCATCAGCTACCGAAAGGGGAACGGGTGGAATCTGGTTGTCGAGGGGCGTGCGTTCGATGTCCTTCCGTAAAGATTTGTATAGCGCCTCAAATGCCCTGTCTGGATCATTCGGACTGTTGTTAGGCGTTGAATTTGGAAGATCAATATTCATTTGGTATCAGTGTTGCGGGTTAATCACCTTGGATAGTTGGGGACTTGGAGCCGACTCCCGCGCATCTGCTTTGCAGGCTGCAAGAGCAACCGACAAAACCCGAAACGCTTGAATCGCCGACCGGCAAATGCTGATTGCCGTCCGCACTTGCGGAGGAAACAACGGCATAGCCATTTGAAGCACATCCCAGCCGATCCGTTGAGCGGTTGCCGAACGCATCACGACATCATGCCGCCGTTTCGCTTTCCATGCGCGATAGTGCTCTTTGGCCTTTTCGTACCGCTTCGCGGCGGTGGGATCTACCTTCGCCATCCCTGCAATCAATTTGTCGAATTGCTCATCAAGAACTCGGTGCGCCCGCAAATCAGCAGGCTCAACTCCTACCCCGTGACGTTCCTCAAAACGTTTGAGGTTGTCGGCCAGCCAGGCATTGCTTGGCTGGACACCCACTTGTGCGGCGCGGCAACTTGCTACGGTGTATGCGCCACAGCACGGGGGATTTTTGCCAAGTATCTGATTGGCATCACCCACGGGGGTCCAAATAACGCCGACATGCACACGTGTTGAATCGAGGTGTAGGTAAGACCCTGGCACATCCATTCCAGTTGAGGCGGCAAAATCTGAAACGACTGCCGCCCTCAGTGGCTCCAGAAATGCGAGCAGCATTTCTTTGCGCTTTTCGGGATGAATGCCCATCTCTTCCCACCTTTGAAGTTCGCCGTTCAACATCACCATTTGCCACGGGCTCATGTTGATCACCATTTCCCTACATGCCGGGCTGGTCCGTTTCCGTCGCACCACCGCCATCTTGTCACCCCGTTTCATCTGGGCGTAATTCCAGCTGCGCTTCCAATTTACGGCGGACAAGTGATCTTCGAATTCTTTACCCTCGGCAGGCTTTTCGTTCGCTTCAAACCCAACGAAGTAAATTCCATTTCCAAGCCCTAACCCATCGGAACGGAGGCTAAATTCGGAAGCCGGATTATCTGGCTGCACGTCGTCTGCATACCAATCCACGCCGCGTGCGCGTCTTTTACTGCGTTCCCGGACATGGGCTAAATGTGTTAGAGAATCGGCATTTGAATGCCTGATTCCTTCATAATTTAATTTTCTTTGAAGCCCCATAAGAATGTGTGTTTGGTGAGCGAGATGAGTTGTTGCACACCTGCGGTGTGCATCGTGTCTTTCACCAAACAATATGGGGCTAGTGAGTTTATTTCTCCACCTTCAAAGCGTAAACAATGTCATACATTCTTCATAGCTTCCTCACGTTCCTTCGCCCGCATTCTTTCTATATCGACTGCGAGTTGGGCTGCTTCCTCACGTTCCTTGGCACGCATCCGTCGGCGTTCTCTTTCGCGTTCTCTATCAGCCGCGATTTGGGCTTGCCGTTGGTCGAGCATCCATTTGGTGCCTTCGTGTGTATTCAACCAAGCAAGGTATCGGGCGACACCTAGCCAACGTGATTTGAGATCTCCGGTCACGTGAGCATATCGCTGAACATCCTTGGCAAAGTGCCTACTGCCTTCCGTGCTTGGCTCCAGAATCGCCCACATGGTTTCAACCGGCAACGCCCAGTCGCGAAATACACCCTCGGCTTTCATCCGTAAAACTCCAGAAAATCCGTCTTTTATGCCTTCGACTAAGCTCGATAAAACCTCGCCCTCATAGGCGATCTTGGCACGTAGTTTGAAACTACAATTGCAGAAATTCAGGTCGATGCTCATGCGATCGTGGACAACCCACCACCGTGATATTGTCACGATGTCCCGCACCCCAACCTTCCCCGCAAAGTTGACCGCGTCCCACAGGCGGCGACCCTTCAGAGCCGTTGGATTGTCGGTCAGCGTTTTCCGTAAATACTTCGAAAGGTAATTTACTATTGACGTAGTAGAATGATTGTCTCCGTCAGCCAGCTTCCCTGTGACGCTGACGTGCCCCAGCATGGCTGCGTTGGCGATTTGCTGAACCACTTTCTGGCTGTAGTAAAGGTCAGCCGCAAAATGCATGTGAAGCCCATGAGTGATGCATTCCCACCGACCCGGCTGGCCGGGAACCTCGAAGGTTTCACCGGGATGAGCTTCAACGACGCGCACGCATGAAAAATTGGGAAACTTACGCCGCATCAACTTCACAAATTTATTCCAACGCTTCATGAAAATATCGTACGGCAAAACATCGGCTGCGGTCAGAGTCCACATTCTGATAACCATCTGCTTACCACGCCGCGCCGCCTGTTCCTCAGCAATCCGCAGATAGTTTTCAAGCGTCCGGCGAAACGCCATGTTGCTCCTATGGCTGGTCGTACGTGGGGACGTTGATACCGACACTGGGTATCGCTGCACAGAAGGAGGCGGAAGTTTGGGCGAGGCTTCTACTTGCGGTAGAATTGGCGGGGCTTCCTCCGCTTCCTCCGCTAGTCGCGTTTTGATCAACCATGAATACAAGTATGGCTGATCCGCAGAAAATACAACCCCCTCCGTCTCGCGGAGAGGGTTGTATTTTTGTTTGCGGTTGTTCTTTGTGCGATTACGCGGCGACATCGGATTTTCCGCCTGCGGGCTTTTTACCTACGGGCTTTTTACCTGCTGGCTTTTTGCCTGCGGGCTTCTCGCCAGCGGGTTTCTCGTCAGCGGGTTCTTCGCGTGCTGGGTAGGCCCCATTAATCCGAAGCATCCATGTCGACTCGGCACCCTTCGTGCTGGGTGCAACTTTGGTCAACGAATCCACTTCCATCACGATGGTTTCACCCTCTTCGAGGTTGAGTGCCGCAAGGATGGCTTTAGGATCGCCCCCCTCCGGCACGCGCATGACTGCGGTGACGATTTTACGGCCGCGCGTAGTGTTCAACCCAACCGTCAGCTTAATTTGCTTGATGGTGGCGGGTTTCCCAGTGGTACGGTCGGTGTAGTTGATTTCGTCGGATGCGCCATCGTAGTATTTTCCGGTGACGACAACACGACCTGCTTCAATCAGTTCTGTTAGTTTTTTGTTTTGCATGGTTTTGTTTTCTTCGTTGGAGTCGCGAAGACAAAACCAGACACATGCGGACAGCATCGCTGTTGGTAGGTTTGCAGCCAACAGACTGCATTTCCATCCACTCCCGCAAAGCACCTAATGATTGATGCTCGTCGGGAGTAAGGCGTACGCTAATAAGTGTATCTCTTTTCATCCTCGCTTCTCTTGTTTTTTGCAGGCGCGGGCTGCGGCAAAGAGAAGCAAGGAGCTTCACGAATTAGCGCTTTGTCATTACTGACAAATGGGTTGTGCGATCCTTGTTTTTGACAAGTCGCTCGTCTGCACACTACAGGCTTCACTCTCGGTTTCAAGACTTTTTTCAGTTTTTTTTGAGGGGGGG
>JANPMK010000070.1:0-15590 GCA_031422775.1 Akkermansiaceae bacterium
TCGTCCCATGAGTAAGTAACGTGTTTGAATTCAGGCATGGTATTTTTATGGTTCTTGACAGGGCGTTGAATAAGTCTGAGAAACGCAAAGAGCAAGAAAAAACCACAAAATCCCACATGCTAGCCATTGAACGCCAGAGAAAGATTCTCGAAAATGCCAGACGTGACGGCACGGTCAGGACGCAGGAGCTGTCGTTGGCGCTGGGTGTCGCTGAGGAAACGGTTCGCCGGGATCTGGATGCATTGTCGAGGCAGGGATTGCTGAGACGGACGTATGGTGGGGCAGCGGATCTTTCCATGGGGTTTCACGAATATTCGCAGCATGAGCGGGAGTCTCAGCAGGCGTCGGAGAAGACGGCGATCGCGAAAGTGGCGATCAAACACATCAAGGAGCATGAAACGATTTTATTAGACGCGAGCTCGACCGCGCTGGAGTTAGCTAGGCAACTTCCGGAGGGTAAGAGTTTGCGGGTGGTGACTTATGCGCATGCCGTGGTTGAACAGCTCGCTATACGGAGTGATGTGGAACTGATTCTGTTAGGTGGGACCTACGAGGCGAAGGGTCGTAGATTTCGCGGCATACTCACGGAAATGGGTGTGCGTGCGCTGAGGATAGATCGCTTTTTTTTCTCAGGTGGAGGTTTTCACTCATCGCGAGGAGTGGGTGAACCGAGTGCTGAGGAGGCGAGCCTGAAAGCCACGATCATTGCTCATGCGAATTGGAAATGCGCGCTATTGGATCACACCAAACTTGGCCGCATGACAGATCATTTTTTTGCACCGTCGGGTGAGATCGATTTGTTAATTACGGATGCGCAGGGTGCTGAATTTTGCAAATCAAATGCGATGAAGGGGATGCACAAGATCATTGCGTAACTACTAGATTCACAGTTTTATTGACTTAGTGTGAGTGATAATTGATCGATTTTCTCTGCGAATGATATGTAGGCGGCAGGATGCCGCCTCTCCTTGTTAACCAGTGGTGCGGAGGCCTGAGGCGATGGCGTTGATGGAGAGGAGCAGTTTGGGTAGGAGGGCGTCGGCGGCGGTTTGGTGATCGCTGTTGATGTGGCCGCGCCATTCTTTTAAGAGGGCGATTTGCTGGTGGTGTAGAACTTTCAGTGGAGCTTCACGAATTTCCAGGGTTTTCGCCATGCGGGGACGGCGATCGTCCATGGCACCATCGAAAAGTTCTGTTAGAAGCTTACTGGTGAGATCAAACTCGGCGGTGATTTTTTCAGTGAACAACGCGCGGATTTTTTTATCGGTGACCAACTCGGCATAGGCGTGCATGAGTTCGAGATTGGCGGAGGCTAGGTTGGTCTCGACGTTGGTCAGGACGTAGGCGAGGAAGGTGGAATGTTTGAGGGCTTCCTTGAGTTCGAGGAAATCCTGCTTGGAAGATTGTTTGAGTTCGGCGAGTGCGCTTCCAACGCCAAACCAACCGGGAAGATAATAACGTGCTTGGGTCCATGAGAAGACCCATGGGATGGCGCGGAGATCGGAAATAGAATGGGATTTTTTTCCGGTGCGTCGCGCGGGGCGCGAGCCGATGCGGGCATTTTCGAGGGCATCGATGGGAGTGGCTTGGCGATAGAAATCGATGAAGCCGTCTGAGCGGAGAAGAGTTTGGTAAGCCTTCTGGGAGGAGGCGGAAAGGGTTGCGAGGAAACGATCCGCAGGATCCGAGGTTTCGGGAAGGTGCTTGTGGCGTGCGGTGTTGATGGCGGCGCCGGCGAGCAGGAGTTCTAGGTTGTAAGTCGCGTTCGCGAGGTTGGCGTATTTTTGGGCGATGGTTTCGCCTTGTTCGGTCATGCGGAAACCGCCGGACATCGCGCCGTGTGGCAGGGCGGCCATGAACCAATGGGTGGGGCCTGCGCCACGGGAAATCGTGCCGCCTCGGCCGTGGAAGAAACAAAGTTTGACGCCTTTTGACTGGCCGACCTTGGTGAGTTCCGACTGGGCGTGGTGTAAGGCGACCTGGGCAGCGAGGATGCCGCAGTCTTTGTTTGAATCCGAGTAGCCGAGCATGACTTGCTGTTGCGGCTGCACCATTGCATGGATGGAACGCGAGGTGAGGGGATGATCGAGAAATGCTTTCAGGATGCCTGCGGAGTTCGCGAGGTCATCCATCGTTTCAAAAAGCGGAACGACCTCAAGTGGGCAGATCATGCCTTGGTCGCTGTGCTTCATCAGGCCGGCTTCACGCGCGAGGAGGTAAACCGATAGAAGGTCGGAGAGTTTCCGGGTCATCGAAATGATGAGCGACCCAAGGCCATCTTTGCCCCAGGCTGCCATGTGGCGAACCAAGACCCGATATGTATCCAGGACGTTGTCTGCGGAATCGCCTATCCTCGAACCATCATGAAGGAACGGGCGGGTGGAGTTGAGTTCGTTGTTAAGATACTCAATCCGTTTTGCCTCCGGCCATGTGGCGAAATTTTGTCCGTCTTCGACTCCTGCGGCTGTTAGGATTTCCGAGATCGCTTGATCGTGAAATTCTGAGTTTTGGCGGACATCAAGCTTGGCGAGGTGGAAGCCAAACATTTCGATTTTATGTCGCACCGGACGGATGGCTTGTTCTTCTAACAAATTGCATCCTGAGTTTTTCAGCGTGCTGGAAATGAGATCGAGATCGGCGGTGAGTTGGGCGGAACAAACATAGCCGAGTTTTCCGCCGATTTGTTCACGCAGGCGCAGAGCCATGAGGTTGGCGAGTTGGCGCCAAGGTTCTTCGGTTTGGTGATCGAGGATTTCTTTGACGGCTTTATCGTTATCGATGACGAAGCTCAGTTCATCGATACGATCCTGGAGTTCATCTGGGACGTGAACGAGCTGTCGGGAAATCGTGAGCTGTGAGGCGAGGTCACGCAGTTCGCGTTCGAGAAGCTGGAAGGCGGCGATGCGCAGTTCGGAAAGGCTTTGTTCGGTGACGGTGGGTGTGACCAGCGGGTGGCCATCGCGATCGCCGCCTATCCATGAACCAAAAGACAAGCGCGGGATATTTCCAGCTGAGCGCAGGAGGTCAAGCGGGAGTCCGGCATCGCGCCATGCCTCGGTGAAATGGAGATCGAGTCGGTTGATGGCGGCGGGAAAAAGATCGCGGAGGTAATGGATCGCATTGCGCAGTTCTGAGTTGATATCAGGTCTAACTGTATGGATTTCAGCCGTCAGCCAGAGAGTTTCAAGAGTGGTGACGACGCGTTCGCGGATGCGGCGTTTTTCCCGGACGGTGTATTTCGGGTATTCGTTACGCACCATTTCCTCGTAAAGGACTCGTTGGCGCGCACGGACGGATTCGCGTTTGGCTTCGGTTGGGTGGGCGGTGAGGACGGGTTCGACGTGGACTTCTTTGAGGACCTCGAGAATCGTTTTCGGATCGGGATCGATTTTTAAAAGATCACGTAAAGCTTGTGGCCAGAGACCGCGGATGGAATCGGCGCCGAGGGCTTTTTCGCGTTCGCGGCGGATTTCAGCGGCGACGCGTTCCTCGACCATGTTGAGGAGTTGGAAGCCGATGGAGTAGAGTTTTGGGAGGGCTTCGGGGAGGGCTGCATTGGGATCGAGGGCATCGCCAGACCAAGGCATGTGAGTGAGCAGCTCGGTTTCACCCGCGCTTGCTAGAGCGTCTTTCAAGCATCCAAGGAGATAGTTGAGGCGTTCGTCGATGAGATCGAAACCTGCGATGCGTAGTTCTTCGCGAGTGGAGTGAGGCATGGGAAAATGGAACGTAGCAATTTCAATGCCGCATTCAGACGGAGAATAGCGATGTGACCGATTGGCCACCGTTGATACGTCTGATGGCTTCTCCAAGAAGGGGTGCAATGGTCACGACTTGGACTTTCGGTCCAAAAGCTTGCGGAACGGAATCGGTGGTGATGATTTCTTCGATGTGAGAATTCGCGAGGCGCTCATTGGCGAGTTCGCTGATGATGGCGTGTGAAACCCCAGCGAAGATGCGTTTCGCGCCGTGTTTGTGGAGAATTTCTGCGGCGGCGGTGAGCGTGCCGGCGGTTTCTGTCATGTCGTCGACGAGTAGGACATCGCGTCCGTTTACGTCACCAATGACGTTCATGGCTTCAACGCGGGTGGCTGAGATACGGTGTTTTGCGACGATGGCGAGTTCTGCCCCGAGAGCATCGGCGTAGGCACGTGCCATTTTCACGCCGCCGACATCAGGGGAAACGACGGTGAGGTTCGAGGTGTCCGGATGGCGCTCGCGGAGGTAGTTGATAAGAACGGGTTTGGCGTAGAGGTGATCGACGGGAATGTCGAAAAATCCTTGGATTTGAGGAGCGTGGAGATCCATGGTCAGCACACGATTGACACCTGCGGAGGTTAGAAGGTTAGCGACTAGTTTCGCGGTGATGGGAACGCGGGGTTGGTCTTTCCTATCTTGTCTCGCGTAACCGAAAAACGGTATGACCGCGGTGATGCGTTCGGCACTGGCGCGTCGTGCGGCATCGACCAAGATCAGCAACTCCATGATGTTGTGATTGGTAGGAGGGCAAGAGGGTTGGATGATGAACACGTCTTCGCCGCGGACGTTTTCATTGATTTTTACCGAGGTCTCGCCGTCCGGAAAGGCGTCGACTTGGACATCGGCCAGAGGTTGGCCGAGAGTGTCTGCAATATTTCCGGCAAGTACGCGATGAGCTGTTCCGCTGATGATTTTCATGGGCGGGCTGATTGTTCACAGCGAGAGGGGAACGGCAACACTTTGCGTTTTTAATTTTAGTTTTTCATCCCACATCTCAATCAAATCCAGTGTTGATGGATGAAATCGCCATTATTTGAAGCGGATTTCTTCGGCGGGGCGGTGTTGTGCTTGTTCGAGAGCTACGATTTTTTTTCTCAGATCTTCTAGGATGAGGTTGCGATCCTCGGGGGTGAGTAGAGGAGATTGTGCGCTTTGTTGGAGGCGTTTCTCTGCCTCTAAAAACAAGCGTAAGGCGTCTGCGGGTCGCTGATCAGAAAGGGCATTATCGCCATTTGCTATGAGCATGAATCCCGCTAAGTAGTTGGCGTTTGGATCTTGGTGGACGCGGCTAGCTAGATCATAAGTATCGAGAGCATTTTGAAATTGTTTTTGAGCCTCAAAAGCGATTGCGGAGTTAAGGGTGAGATTTTTCTGAAGAGTATTGTAGGCTCCACCATGGAGGTATCCGGGAAAAGTATCGAGTAATTCAGTTGCGTGAGTGAAATGCTTGATGCCGATGGCTGCGCTTCCAGTGTAAATTTCATTGATTCCAGTTTGTAAAAGATGTTGGGCGTAAAGGAATCGAGATTTGTAGGCGGCTTCCATACCTCCTTGTAGGTCAATGGCTTTTTCGTAGTAGGAAGAAGCTTCATTTGATCTCTTTAGTTCGCTTAGTGCATTGGCAGTGTTACGCGGATGGAGTGGATTGAACGGATGGAGTGAGCTGGCTTTTTTGAAATCTAGGATCATAAGTTCTAGTAGTTCAGTGGACTGCTTTTTATCGGATATTTGAGTCGCTATATCATGACGGAGGATTCCGCGTTGGCTGAGTAATGATTCGAGCTCCCAATGAGATAGTGCCGCAGTGTAGGCTTTGACTTTTTGCTCGGTAGGAATCGGAGATTTCTCAAAAACAGTGGTCCATAAATTTTTAGAAACCATGCTGCCTTTCCAACCATAAAATCCCAGTAGACAGATGATAGCTAATGAAAAAGCGGTGAGCGATAGGCGGCGCGTCCAGAAATGTTTTAGTGAGTTTGAAAAATCATGGATGCGATCATGGCTGGCAGCAGCGAGGCAGATTGCGAGGATGATGGCACCGGGAGCGGTGCGGAGCACTCCTTCGAAATTGGATTGGATAAATAAGCCGATGAAAGCAGCGATGCCTCCGATTCTCCATGCATCCGCATTGGCGTATTTAGTCCATTCTCCCTGAACGAGAGAGCGGAAGGTACACAAGATCCAAATGCCGCAGATAAAGGCAGTGAGCAAACCCGCACCGATGATTCCATAGTCTGTGAAAACTTGAACGAACTCATTGTGCACGTGTTCTGGGTCTCCAGCAAATCCACCTATCTCTTCAATTTTCCAAAACTGATAATTTTCCCAACTGAAGCTACGACTGCCGCCGCCCATGAAGGGATGTAGTGCAATGCAAGAAAGTGCTAATCCGTAAAGATAAAGACGAATGTTATTATCCATCATGTCGATGAGATCACTGCCTGCGTGACGGGCTTGTTGAACGTCTTCAAGAGTAGAAAGTCCGATTAGAGCGATGACGAGCATGACAATCGGAGCTAACACGAGCGCGACCCCGCTCCATTTGCGATCATCGCGTTTGCCTATCAGTAACCAATAGATGAGTAGCGTGAAAACTCCACCGCTCGCGCCTATCATTCCACTGCGGGATTTTGTAATGAAAACGGCGGCAAGCCCGAGTAAAGCGATGATTGACAACAGGACTCGTGCAATCAGCGGCCATGAGCATTTCATAGAAAAACCACCTAACAACAGTGAACTCACGATTAGAAATGCGGCGCAATGACTGTAATGGCGGAAAACACCAGCAGGCCACATGAGTCTGGTGTGTGGAATGAGAAGGTTGTAACTGATGTCTTGATATTGCGCTGCCATCACCGCGAGATTTATGCAAAGTAATATGGCGATGCCGATAATAATGATGGATTGCGCGCGGTTGTTTCGAAAAGCATTTTGTAAAACGATGAACGTGGAAACCGCCATTGCTACAAGTGTTAGATCAATGAGTGCTAATTCCTTAGCTGGTGAAAACCATGCTCGTCCGCCGAACCATGCTGCGGTGGCTAATCCGGTGATGAGGATGTAGAGATTGAATTTCCCTATCCCATCTCGCCAAATGTTAGGAAGAGCAAATGCTGTGGCGGCGGCGAAGCAGAGCATGGCTGGACCCCAAGTCCATATTTTCAGGGTAGGCCCCATGATGGCGCTGAGGATAAAAGCAGCGATCCAGAAAATAGATGAAGCAATGGCCATGGTTTTAAAAAGGAAAGTTACTTCGCTCCTTTTCTGAAGAGGACGGCTGGGATGGTTTTGAGTAGGATTTGAAAATCTAACCAAAGCGACCAGTTATCGATGTAGCGTAAATCCATCGCGACCCAGTCTTCGAAGCGAGTGATTTTATTCCGCCCGCCTATCTGCCATTCGCAGGTGATGCCGGGTTTCACGCTCAATCTTCTGCGGTGAGAAATTTCACTGAAAGCCTCAACCTCATAGAGAGGCAGAGGTCTGGGGCCAACCAAGCTCATTTGTCCGACTAAGACATTCAAGAGTTGCGGAAGTTCATCGATACTGAGTTTTCTGAGCATCGCACCAAAAGGGAAAACGCGTGGATCGCGATCCAGTTTAAAAACAGGGCCTTCCATCTCATTGCCGTGTTCTTCTTTGATCGTGTTCAATAATTCCTCAGCATTCGCCACCATCGTTCTGAACTTCAGTATGCGGAAAGGTTTGCCATAACGACCCGCGCGCATTTGTGAGAACATCACCGGAGCACCCGGGCTGGCGATTTTGATTCCGATGAAAGCAAAAAGCCACAGAGGCAAGGTCGCAATAATGATCAACAGTGAAAAGACTCGATCGATCAGTTCTTTGGCGAAAATTGCCCATGAAAGGTCTGGAGTTGAGCGTAAAACCAACATCGGTTTGGAACCGACCGAATCAAATGTCGGGCGAGCAATCTGAGTGCGAATGAACGATGCGGCGATCCATGCTTCCACGCCCTGTAGCTCACAGATCTCAATCGCGCTCGCGACTTTTTCGAATTCTGTGCTGCGAGTGGTGAAGATCACACGACTGATCGATTTCATTTTAAGGATCGTGAACAGCTCATCGGTGGGTCGATTTGAGAGATCGAAGTGATCAGCAATATCCCAATCATCGAGGGTGTCTTGATCGATCTCGGAGAGGAAAAAAAAGATCTCTAATTCATCGCCGACGATGACGACCTGTTCTTTTCCTATCCCGCTTTTTCTGCGGCGTCTTAGCCAGAGTGCCGCGCCACGTTCTCTGATTAACAATAACACAAAAATAAAAGTCGCTGCGGTTACGAGGATGATACGTGGTGCCTCGGTTAATTTTGCAAAAACGGTTCCGAGAGAGATGGCTAGGCCGATGATGAAAATGCCTTGAATGAGTTGCCATGCTGCGGACTGAGCTTTTTTGTAGCGTGATTTTTCGTAGAATCCAAATCGCTCCAACACCAGAGGAGTGAATGGCACCGCGATGTAAAGCACCCATGCGATGGTCGATAGATCCGTTTGTTCAATGGCGGGACGGTTAAGTAACACGCGGATCGGATCTCTCAGTAATCCTGCCAACCAAAATGAGAGGAAAACCAACAACGCATCAACGATGAGATAGAATTGGATTGTGAAAGAATCTTTACGAGAAGTGGCCATGTAAATGAATCAAGCTGGGAATGGGTTTATCAGCTACCGAGGAAAGTAACCGACAATTCTCAATAATTTCAATGGATTCTTCTAAATAAATGCCAAGTAGGCACTTGTTATCACAGGCCGCGATATTCCGCAGCAAGGCGTTTGGCAGTGGCGATGGTGTTGCGGTGGAGTTTAGCGGTGAACTCGGGTTGGCGATTGTAGCCGCCGCCGTAGAGGATGGCGATGGGGATGCGGTTCTTGATCATCGCACGCAGTAAGACTTCATCGCGGCGTTGGATTTCCTTTAACGAAAGGTGCATCTGGCCAAAGCGGTCGTTGCGATGGTTGTCCGCACCGGAAATCCAGATCACCAGATCCGGAGCGAATTTATCGAGCGAGTCGGCCAAGGTTTGGAAAAGGGCTTGAAGATACATTTCACCTTCCACGTAACGAACTGTCTCCACATCCAGCGATGAGCTGACTTTCCGGGTGGGATAATTTTTCCCGACATGGATCGAGTAGGTAAACACGCGTGGATCATCGCCTAGTAGGGAGGCGGTGCCGTTGCCTTGGTGAGCATCGGTATCGACCACCATGATTTTGATGTTGGGTTGTTTGTCTTGGAGATCCCGGATCGCGATCGCGATGTCGTTGAAAACGCAGTAACCCTCGCCGTGTTCGCGGAATGCATGATGAGTTCCACCCGCAAGGCAAACGCCGACTCCCTCCACTAGCGCCGCCTCGCAGGCAAGACGCGTGGCTTCGACCTCCGTAGCGGAGCGGGAAAAAAGATTCGGCGAGGCGGGAAGTCCGAGTAGAAGTTGTTCTTTTCGATCCAACGCCGCCGATTGGATTTTCTCAATATATGCCCGATCGTGAACCCGCAGAATACGGTGGAAATCAACGGCCTTCACCTCAATGATTTCCTCGGGCCGGAGGATCTTTTCACTCAACAACATCTCTTTAGAAACCCGGAACTTATCCATCGGAAACGGATGTCCGTCCGGAAGTTCGAGCTCAAGAGCCTGTGAGTAAAAGCAACGCATCGCGGAAAACTTAGGGGATAGACGGCAGATCGCAAGACACAAGACTATGAGACGCTAGACACAAGACTTGGAGATTGTTAAATTTCGATTGAAAATGATTAAATACTTACATGGCTAAAAATTCAGAGAAAAAATTAGTTTTGATCCTCAGCTCAATATTTCTTTTCCTAGTGATGTTTTTGGTTCGTGGAGAGGTTTTTTGGTGGAGCTCCGAACGTCACCAACAGATATGCCAGTCACAATTGAAAGATTACAATCAAGCCATTCAGAGCTGCGGCGTCATGAATACCGTCGCCGAGGAAGCATGGAAAGATCCTGCCGCGACTGAAAAACTAGTTGAGGAACTCTCAGACCTAAAGATGCCAAAGTGCCCGTCTGGAGGCACATATTCAATGGTCTATACGTCACAGCCTTATTCGACTGTTCCGAAGCTGGTGTGTTCTTTAGAAAAATCACACGGGCACCAGTCGAAACGCTAATTCCCTCCTCTTCTCCGTATCCTCCTTCCCTCCGTTTAAAAAATGCCCTGACCACCCGATAAGCCCGCCCCATCTCAAATTCCAAAAGTTGACGCGGCACGCTGGGTGTCTAGAGTGGCGGCGTGTTTCAGATCGTTTTTAATGAAATCAGTGCGGCGGAGATATCTGCTTTGGGGACTTTGGAGCAGCTTGAGTTGTTGGAGGAATTCCATGTGACCGAGCAAGATCTGAATGGATCGGGGAGTGATCGGTTTGGAAAAATCGAGCGCGATGGGCATGTGATGTATCGTTTCCGCGCGAAGGAGTATCGATTCTATTTCGAGGTGAAAGAGGGTTCTATCATTGTTCACCGAGTCCTACACAAAGGCACCTTGTCTGACTTTTTATTCCGCTCCAACATGCCGCTTTCCGAAGACGAGGCGCTGGCTGGATCGAAACATTTCTGGAAACTGATCGACGAAGGTCGCAACGCGCGGAGGCTCTGATTTTAAACTCAGAACCACTAATGGACACAAATCACATGGAATCTAATGGGGATAGACAAGAAATCAAATCCATATAAAAAATGAGTTATAAGAAACAAATTATGTTAGGTATTTTGTTATCTTTGCTGGTAATCGGATGTGATCGCTCTCAGCAGGTAGCTTCACCTAATGGGAGTATAAGCGTAAGAACAGAAATCAGTGGAGATGAAGCTGGGCCTACGAAACGGCTATGTGTAATCTTGATTTTTGAAGATTCTAAAGGGAGCATAAAAAGAATCCAGACTGGAGCATCTGACACTATGAAGTGGGCACTCGATTGGCATGACGACGATACTCTGATTCTATATTCTTCAGATATTGGATCTACTGCCTACGATATACACAAGTTAGAGTTGTCTGAGCGCAGACCAGACAAAATAGAAAGTAATACCGGAAGAGAAGCTTATCGGAAGCGATATGGGGAACTTCCTAAATATAATTGATCGGTAAGTCATGGGGGCAGACAACTTGTAGAAATTAGGATCGCAACGCGTGGCGGCTTTAGTCTTCAACCAAACACCTGTTTCTTCGAAGGGGTGATGTGAGGTGGGGCGAGGTAGATGGGCTGCGGTTGTTTCGCGGTCCATTCTTCACGGGTTTGAAGCGAGGCGTTTTCCCAGACCTGCCAAATTCCACGAGCGGAAGGTCGTTCGAGTGGGATGTCGAAAGCACGAATCGACTCCATGGAAAAGCACGATGGATTGAGATCGAGAGCGGCTTGAAAACCGATTGAGTCGGTCAGGTTTGGGCCATCGATGAGATCGCCGTCGTTAATTTTTGCGATCCAGTAAGAGCCCCGTCGCGCATCCCCGACGGCGATGCAGGATTTTCCGGAAAGGGCGGTTTCGGTGCCGAGAATGGATGGGATGGAGATGGTTTTGCAGTTGGAAATTAAAGCGGCTCCTTGTGCAGCGGCGATCCCGACGCGGGTGCCGCTGTAACTTCCCGGGCCGCTGCCGACGAGGACCGCATCGAAATGCCGGGAGCCATATTCCTCAACGATTTCCGCAAGCGGCCCGAATAACAAAGCATTGTGGCGTCTATCGCTGGTGAAACTCTTTTCGATCACGATCTGTCCATCAACCGCCAGCGCGAGCGACGCGGTATCAGTGGAGGTCTCGAAAATCAGGATGGCAGGCACGGCTGCAGGCTAACGGGAAATTCCGTTTGTGGTAGTTGAAATTCTTTTCTCGCCTTCACGGTTTACTTTTCCTCGATAACCCTTTCCATTCCCGCTCAGCCAAAAAGCCACCTCATTTTGAGGTTTCGAATTTAAAATTTAAAGTTTCCACCTGTGTCCACTCTTCTCTCCGCGAACGAAATCCGCTTATCTTACTCCTATCAGAATCTTCTCGATGGGGTGACGCTGGCTGTCGCGTCGGGTGAAAAGGTCGGCTTGGTCGGGCGAAATGGCTGCGGTAAAACCTCTCTGCTCAAAATTTTGACCGGTGAGCAACAGGCGGATTCCGGAGATCTCTCGCTGCGCCGGGGAATCCGCACCGGATATTTGCCACAGGAGTTTGAGCTCGATTCTGAACTCTCAGTTCACGAAAACATCGCTGCGGGTGCAGCCGACATCGTCGAAGCGATGCGGCGTTACGAAAACGGCGATGGCACGGAAACGGAACTCCAAGGATTCCTCGAACTACTCGATCACACCGATGGTTGGAATCTCGATTCACGCATCGTCTCTCTTTCCAACGCGCTCGGCACGCCTCCGCTCGATGCACCAACCGGTCCGCTTTCCGGTGGAGAAAAACGCCGGGTCGCGCTCTGCCGCGCGCTTGCTTGTCAGCCGGATCTGCTCCTGTTAGACGAGCCGACCAACCATCTCGATGCGGAATCGATCCGTTGGTTAGAGGATGTTTTGAAAAGTTTCGCTGGTGCGGTGATCTTTGTGACTCACGATCGCTATTTCCTCGATGTCATCGCCACCCGCATCATCGAGATCGATAACGGCCGCGCGTATTCGCATCCGGGCAACTACACCGCGTATCTCGAAAGCAAAGCGATCCGCCAACAGATCGCCGAACAATCCGAGCGCAGGCGTCAGAGATTTTTGCGCACGGAACTCGAATGGGTGCGCGCCGGTGTGAAAGCCCGTGGCACGAAACAACGCACGAGGCTCGATGCGTTTTACGAAGTCGAAGGCATGGAGGCACCGCCTGAAGAGCGCGAGATGGATTTACTTTTACCGCCCGCTGCGGATTTGGGAAATGTAGTGATCGAGCTTGAACAAGCGGGCGTGAACGTCGGCACAGAGAAACTTCCGCGTTGGTTGTTTCGTCATCTCGATCTCTCGATTCGTCCGGGAACTTGCACGGGGATTGTCGGTAAAAACGGGGTTGGTAAAACCACCTTGCTCAAACTCTGCCTCAATCAGCTCGATCCAACCGAAGGCACCGCGGTTCTCGGGAAACGGGTGAAAATCAATTACATCGACCAATCGCGGATGCAGCTCGATGGCACGGGTTCGCTGTTAGATGAAATTTCCGATGGCAATGAGAAAGTCCAGTTCGGCAACGAAACGCTCGGCGCGCGAGCGTATCTCCGGCGCTTCCTTTTCAACAACGAACGCATCAACGAACGCGTCGATCTCCTCTCCGGAGGCGAACGTGCCCGCCTGATGCTCGCTAAAGTTTTGAAAACCGGCGGCAATCTCATCATTCTCGACGAGCCGACCAACGATCTCGATCTCCCATCCCTGCGGATGTTAGAGGAAGCGCTTTCAAGTTTTGGCGGTAGCATTCTCTGCGTTTCCCACGATAGGTATTTCCTCGATCGAATTTGCGATCAGATCATCGCGTTTGAAGATGATGGAATCCAGGTCACTCCCGGAAACTATTCGTATTACTTGGAGAAACGCCAACAACGCGAGGCCGCACAAAAAGCCCAAGCGCAGGCATTCAAAGCCCTGCAACCGCAGAAGCCGGCGGGTCGCTCCGATAAACCCAGAAAACTTTCCCAAAAAGAACGCGGCGAGCTGGAAACTATTGAGGACAGAATTTTCGCAGCAGAGGATGAGGTCTCATCCATCGAATCGCGCATCCACGATCCGGAGTTTCAGGTGAATCATTACGAAAAAATCCCCGCGGAGATGGAGAAGCTCGAAATCGCCCGGGCTGCGGCACTTGCCCTCTATGCTCGTTGGGAAGAGTTGCAGAAGATCGCGGATGCGGAGTAGGGGTGAGGAATCGTGTCTCGCGCTAAGCCGCAAAGGATGATGCTGGACAGTTTTTTGCAGAAGTATTTACAAAACATTTACGCCTAACTCAGCAATTTTTGGTTATCATCTTTAGATGAAGCGAATTCTACTGATAACGATACTGTTCGCTGTGCAAGTTAATGCTCAGATTTTAGGCAAGAGAAATCCTGAATCAGTCACGCGAGTATTGGACCAAGGCGGGGGAGCAAAAGTTGTTTTGTTAATGACTCCTGGTAATCCCAGCATGCATGTGATTCGCGATTCTCATAGAGTAACCATCTCTTATGCAGATGGCACTGAGACTAAGTTCCTACCTTACAGATTAACATCCTGGAATCATATTGTTGCGCGCTTAGATCCAAGGAATCACCGCACGGTGGCCTTGACTGTTGCGGGTGATTTGTTGATTCATTCCAAAGATGAGGACAAAGCCAGCAACATTAAGATTTTAAGGAACGACTTAATAACGCCAAAACCTAAGATCGATGGGTTTCGCATTTTCGATATGGTTTGGCACAAAGACCAATTGGTTTGCATTGGTAATTTCAGAGTGAAAAATTCTGGCTATAACGACTTCGATTTTCCGTTTATTTCCAGAATGGATGTGAACGAAAAAGGGATTCCGAGCAATCATCAGATTCTATGGACAACCTGGCACCCCAAAGCAGATCCTCAGCGGACTCCTGATAGTTTGATTCATCAAGCTGGAACGCCACTCACCAACAGCCTGATCCCGCATGGCGATCAAGTGATATGGAGAAATGAGGGCAATTGGCAATCCTTCGACTTTCCAGTTGGAGATAATCTATTCCTTCAACATTCGTCATGGATTACCACGGACTTACGCTCGGGTAAGACTGAAAACTGGGTGCTGTCCGATGACAAGAATTTGGATGCGCCGATTCACCGGAATGGAAATCTGCTGCTGAAACATTTCGAGGATGAATTGGGTTCAGCTCGCAGCAATCATATCAAACAGAAGCTTGAGTATTTGATCCGTAGACTTTTAGACGAAGGGCATACGAAAGAGGCGCAATAGTCATGTGGGGGGATGGTGGGCAAATTCAGTAATGCAAGTAGGTGATTTTACGACAAAAGAAAGAATGAATATTTATCGGTGTGTGCTTGTCATAGAGGCTTATGAAAAAGCTAATTACACTCTCATTAATAGGCACCTTCGTGATTTCCTCGGTGAGTTGCTACACATCTTACGATGCATATGGAAATCAACGCCAAGCGGTAGATCCAGGTGTAGCGGTCGCTGGCGCAGCAGCAGTAGGTGTTTTGGGTTATGCCATCGCCCGGGATAGAGACGATGACAATCGCCACGGATACCAGCACAGGCCTAGACATCACCATTACAGAAATCCTTACTATCGTTATTAATTAGGCGAAAACGGCTGGATTTCACAGAAATCTTTAGTCTTGCAAACGGAGCGCGGTCCCCTAGGTTCGCCCTCCGTTTTTCTTTTGTCTGGCGAGCGGTTGGAGCCCCGGTGCCCGTCAGACGCATCTTTTCCGGGGCAATTGTCGGAAGGAAAACGTAAACAAACTAACCAAACCATTAACCAAATATGAGTACTGCACTTGCAGAACCAACCAATCAGGAACTGAGCGATTTGATCGACTCCAAATTCACGGAATTCCGTGAAGGTTCCATCGTCAAAGGCACCATCCTTGAAATCCGCCCGCAGATCGTCCTCGTTGACATCGGCTACAAATCGGAAGGTGCAATCCCATCCAACGAGTTCGAGGATGATGAAATCGAAATCGGCGACGAAATCGAAGTGCTCCTCGAGCGTCTCGAAAACGACGAAGGCATGGTCGTTCTCTCCAAAGAGAAAGCCGCCTACAAACAAAACTGGGACAAGATCGTCAAAGTCTATCAAGACGGCGGCCTCGTTCGCGGCAAAGTCAAAGCAGTTGTCAAAGGCGGTCTCACC
>JANPMK010000071.1:0-30671 GCA_031422775.1 Akkermansiaceae bacterium
GTGAATAAACAGGGAATGAGCTTGTGGTTGATCAGTTGATGGCGGGTGAATTCCAAAGCAAACACAGCACCGGCGAAAGGGGTTCCGAATACAGCGCCGAAGCTTGCTGCGATGCCGCACAGGATAAGGAGATGGGAGGCTTCGCGTGTGGACGCGACGTAGCGTGAAAACGTGGCAGCGATGCCGGCTCCCATTTGCACGGCGGTGCCTTCGCGACCTGCTGAACCACCGAAGAGGTGCGTGATGAGTGTGGAAATTAGGATGCTTGGTGCGAGGCGTGATTGAATCTTCGTCGATTCGTTTTGAAAATCATCGAGGATCAACGCGTTGGCGGAGCTCACCGATTTGCCGTGGTAGCGATAATAAAAACCCATCAAGCAACCGACGAGCGGGAGTAACCAGATTAGCCATGGGTTTTCAAAACGTTGTTTGGTAACAGTATCAAGCGACCATAGAAACAATGCGGCGGCGGAGCCGATGACGGCTGCGACCATGATCAAGACTAACAACCATTTGAATGTTTTCAAGAAAGCAACGATTTCCCAGTCATCTGCTCAGGTTTTTTCACGTTGAGCATTTCGAGAAGGGTTGGTGCGACATCGGCCAGGATTCCGTCACGCATTTTTTTGGAAGCGGCGTCATCAGCGACGTAGATAATTTCCACGAGATTTGTTGTGTGCGCAGTGTTCGGTGAGCCGTCGGGGTTGCGCATGTATTCGCAGTTGCCGTGGTCCGCGGTGATGAGGAGTTTGCCACCGAGACGCAGAGTTTGCTCGACGATAGCTTTAACGGATTCGTCGATTTTTTCGACAGCTTTTTTAGCAGCTTCAACGACACCTGTGTGGCCGACCATGTCAGGGTTGGCGAAGTTTAGGATCACAAGATCGAATTCTTTAAGGTGATCGACGACGGTTTGGGTGACTTCATCGGCCGACATTTGTGGTTTCAGGTCGTAGGTCGCGACGTCTTTTGGTGAGGGGATGATGAAACGTTGCTCACCGGGATTTTCGACTTCGACTCCGCCGTTGAAGAAATAAGTGACGTGTGGGTATTTTTCTGTTTCCGCGATGCGCATTTGTTTCATGCCTACAGCAGCAACTGTTTCGCCGAGGGTCATGTCTAGGGATTGCGGAGCAAAGATCGCTTCGCATGGGAAGGTTTCGTCATAAACGGTTAGAGTGACGAAGTGGACTTTGGGAACGGCACCGCGGTCAAAGTCATCGAATTCAGGTTTGAGAAAAGCTTGGCAAAGTTCGCGTGCGCGGTCGGCGCGGAAGTTAAACCACAAGACCACATCTCCATCGCGGATGCGTTGGGTATTGGCTTCCGTAAAAATCATGGCGGGCATGAATTCATCGGTTTTGTTTTGAGTGGCGTAAACTTCGGAGATCGCTTCGGAGGCGAGAATTTCTTTTTTCACGCCGATGCCATGGACGATGGCGTCCCATGCGAGTTTGACGCGGTCCCAACGTTTGTCGCGATCCATGGCGAAGTAGCGACCCACAACCGTGGCGATTTTCGCGCCGAACTTGGCGGTTTCGTCTTCGACTTTTGAAATGAATGCCGCGCCGCCGGTGGGCGAGGTGTCGCGGCCATCCGTGATCGCGTGTATGAAAATGTCTTTCACACCTGCTTGAGAGGCGAGCTTGGTCATGGCGATGAGCTGATCCTGATGGGAATGGACGCCGCCATCGGAGACCAAGCCTATGAAATGTAGTCGGCTGGTTTTGGCTTTTTCCAAGGCTCTTTTGAAAACCTCGTTTTCAGCGATCGTACCATCGGAAATGGCTTTGTTGATGCGTGTGAAATCTTGGTAAACGATGCGACCCGCGCCGAGATTGAGGTGTCCGACCTCGGAATTTCCCATCTGTCCTTCGGGGAGGCCGACATCCATGCCGGAAGCGGAAAGGAAGCTGTGAGGGTATTGGGAAAGGACTTCGTCGGTAAAAGGGGTGTTCGCGAGGATGACTGCATTGCCGTCTTTAACAGCGGTCTTTTTGCCACCTGGGTTGGTTCCCCAACCGTCACGAATGATTAGCACTACTGGTTTTTTGCCCATGCTGGGGGGCTGTAACGGCTAAATCGCCGATGGGCAAGGCGAGATTGAGCAAGAGATTTACTGATTCTTGAGATTTGAATTTTGAAGTTTGGAATTTCCGTCTAGACCTCGGGTGTGGCGACGACAAAGAAGAAGATTTCCGAGAATGCGAATTTCCATGTGATCGTGGGTAGCGATGACGGCATGGTCAGGGAGGAGGCGCTGGCGCTTTATAATGAACTGACGGGCGGAAATGACGATGGATTCACGCATGAGACCATCGATGGCAATGCGGATAACTCTGAGGGAGCCTATGAAATCTGCGCCAGCGTATCGCAATCGTTGATGACCATGCCGATGTTCGGCGGGGATAAGGTCGTGTGGTTACGGAATGTGAATTTTCTTGGAGACGATGTGACGGGTCGCTCGCAACGGACCGAGGCGGGTGTGGAGATGCTGCGGGGGATTTTGGAAAATGGTTTGCCGAATGGGATCAAGTTTCTCATTTCGGCGGACAAGATCGATAAGCGGAAATCGTTTTGGAAATTTCTGGAGAAAAGCGCGGCGGTGCAGAGTTACGATAAGATCGATATCAGCAAAGATGGCTGGGAGGATCAGGTCGGGCGATTGGTTGAGGGTAGGGCGCGTGAGCTGGGGCTGGAGTTTGAAAACGATGCGATTGAATTGTTCATCATGCTCGCAGGCGAGCAATCGAAGCAGATCATGAATGAGTTAGAAAAACTCGATTTGTTTCTCGGTAAAGAACGTCGCGTCGTGACGATAGAGGATGTCCGCATGCTGGTGCCGCTGAGTCGGGAAGCCGTGGTTTTCGAGATTGGGCAAGCGATCCAAAAAGGTAACGTGGCGAGGGCGATTCAACTCATCGATGAACAACTCGCTGCGGAGGAATCCGCGATCGGGATCATGCGCGCATCGATCATCAATGTGGTTCGCAATCTTTACATGGCGAAATTGATTTTAGAAAAATTCAAAGCACCGTCTGGAAATTACGGGGCGTTTGCTGGCGCGCTGAATCGATTGCCAGCCGCGGATCGCGCGTGGTTGCCGCAGAAGAAAGACGGCTCTGGGGTGAATGTGTTTCCCATTTTCCTAGCTGTGCCTAACGCGAAAAATTACGACCTAGAAGGTTTGCAACACGTCATGGTGCAAACCCAGCGTGCGGACCAAGCATTGGTGACCACGGGACTAGATCATCGAATGATTTTGCATCGCTTGATCGCAGAGATAGCCGCAGCGCGGAAGGGGAGGTGATTATCATCTACCAACTCACCCGCGCCCCCATCACCACACCGAATCCTGCCTCATTCTGGCCGGAGCCGTGGTTGCGGTAATCTTCATCGGTGATGTTTTCGATGGCGCAATTTAGATCGAGGTGTTCGTTAACCTGCCAACCTGCGCGGACGGAGCTCACGAGGTAACCCGGTGTCCCTCCCGTCGGGATACGTTGAGGATCGGCGGCTTGATCGGCGGCGGTGATGCGGTCTTCTTTAGCAGCGGCTAAGATACGACCTTCGATCCAGTATTTTTCAGATTCAGAAGTCCAGCGGAGAGCGAGGGAGCCAGTGAGTGGAAGTTGGCGGGTCATGGGAGTGTCGTTTACGGGACCGCCGATGAATGCTGGAACTTCGTTTCTGCCTTCTTGCCATGAAGCAAATCCGGTGAGTGTCCATTGTGGTTGGAAGCGCCATGCGCCTTCGAATTCGATACCGTAAATATAGCCATCATTGCCGTTGGCGGTGATGGTCGGTGCTCCAGGCAACGGAGTAGAGCGGATGCCCGTGATGACGTCTTTAATCTGAGTGTAAAAGATGGCGGATTGCAAAGATACGGTTTCCGAGTTACGGCGAGCCCCGACCTCGTAGGTGATGAATGTTTCGGGTTCTACATCGAGCGATCCAAGAGTGGGGGTGCTGGCTTTGGATGTTAGATTTCCGGAAAGATCATCGAGGTTGGGAGCGCGGAAGGCTTGGGAAACACCTCCGAAAAGGTTCCAGTTGTTATCGATGCGATAGAGCCCGCGAAGCGAGCCGACCACGGAATCCCAGTTCTGGGTTTCGTTGGTGCGAACGGTATTGGTGCTATCCGTAAAACGTCCGAGTTCGGCTTGGGCGTAGGTGTAACGAATACCAGGTGTGATCTCAAAGCGCTCGGTTGGCTTCCATTGGTATTGCGTGAATATACCGAAGAGATCATAGGTCGAGTCATCAGCGATAGGGAGGCTTTCTCTAGTTAGAAGCGAGCCCGTAGGGTCGATCTGTGAGCCAGAGGAATCCACCATGTCGTGATAGAAATCAAAGCCATAAACGAGAGTGCCGTCACCGATATCAGATTCGAGTGTAAGATCCGCGCCAAGGGTTTGGAGATCGATGTTAAAATTGCGGATGGAGCGGGTGGGTATGATTGGAGGTATTGGTGATGTTCTACGATCTTGAAACTCCGAATCGGCTACATCTTGGTAAGAAAGAGTCGCTGTCCAATTTTTGATAAAGGCATCTGCTTGAGGATTCGATCCCTCGTAGCGGATGTAAGTCAGAGAGCGTTCCTGATCATAGGTGTTCGCATTCCAAGTTCCGGGCGTGGCGACGTGACTGACATGCGTCCAACCTGGATTGCTCGATGTGCGGTGCCAGCGGGAAATATTGTCCTGATTGACGTATTGATGCGCGAAAGTGAGAGTGGAATCTGGGCTGACGGCAAAATCAAATCGGAAATCCAAGTCTTCTTCCGGATGCCCCGTGCCGCGCATCCGGCCAACCGATGAGTCTTCGATGTCACCGAATTCTTTTTGGGAAAGCCCAAGCCAGAAACCATATTTTCCGCCCACTCCGGCTTCTGTTTCTAACCGACCTGTGTGGCTGCCTTGGCCATTGGTGCGATATTCATAAAACGCGCTTCCGCCGTAGTAACTTTGTCCATCGGGACGCGAGCGGAAGTCCGAGGATTTCGTGAAAGCGTTGAGAGTTCCACCAACAGCATCTGATCCGTAAAGCACTGAACCTTGGCTGCGGATGAGTTCGAAGCGGTCGAGAGAGAGTGGATCGACCGTATTCCAATACTGTACGGGGCCGCTCCGGAAAGTGGAGTTGTTGATTCTTACTCCATCGACCAGAAGCAGATTTTGCCGACCCGTGAAACCACGGATGATAGGCGATCCGTGACCGTGCGCGGTTTTCTGGACAATCACGCCCGGGGTGTATTGCAAGGCGTCCGGCAAGGTGCGGCGTGTGCTGTCACGAATGAAATCGGCATCCAAAACTGTGGCTGAGTACGTCGTATCGCCCACTTCCTGATCGGTGCGTGTCGCGGAGACAATTAGGGGATCTAGGAAATCCTGGGCAAATGTGGGCGATGCGCTGAGCGGAAGTAGTAGGAATAGGAGTTTTTTCATAAATGTCGTAAAACCGCCCGTTGGTAGAACTCTTGATGATCCTCAGCAATAATTAATGATGGACGAAAATTAACCATTTTGATAATCTTTGTTCATAAAATGTTCGGTTTGATGAACTAAAAAATCGACAAATCCCCGTGAAATAAGCATTTTCTATGCGTTCTCGCTTATGGATAAAAATCGTCCCATTTCCTCAAAGTCCGGATCGCTCGCGATGTGGTTGGTGGCGAGTTTCGGGGCGTTTGTGTTGGTGGGGTCGGTTGTGTTGATGGCGTTTTTCCAACATCTGACGAAAGTGGAAGAGGAGGTTGCACTGGAATCATTGGGACGGACCAACGCTTTGTTTTTGGATCAAAGCAATTTTCCGCAGAGCAAACACATGGCCGAGCAGTTGGGTCGGGTTATGGGAGCGGATGTGGAGTTTCACGAAGCGGTGAGTGGGCAATCTGCCGATGGTCACGCGAGGCGTGGGGCTGATCTGTTAGAAGTGGGATTCAAACTTAAAAACGGTCGTGAAGTTTGGTTTTCCCGGAAAGCGGATCGACCCGGTGCCGTGCCGTTTTGGAAGCGTTTGGATGCGCGATTAGCGTTGGGGAGCTTCTGGGCGTTATCGCTTTTGTTTTCGGTTTGGATCGGCCGTAAAGTCACCCGACCCCTCGCGAAATTAGCGGCGGCAATTCCTGATATTGGCGGTGATCAACCGCTGCGTGGCTTGCCAAGTTCCGGACCACAGGAAATTGTGAGTTTGGCGAACGCCCTAGCTAAAGCGCATGGGTCTTTGGTGGAGGAGAGAGATAAGCGCAGACATGCGGAGCGACTGGCTTTGTTGGGAAGAATGGCGACCAGTTTGGCGCACGAGGTGAGAAATCCCGTTGCTGCGATCCGACTTCACGCGCAGTTGTTAGAACGGGTTTGCGGGACGGATGAAAAAATGTCAGCGGCGTTAATCGTGAGCGAGGCGGAGCGCATCGAGTTTCTCGTGAATCAATGGCTGCGTTACGCTAAGCCGGAACCCGTGAAAATGATGCCGGTTGATCTGGTGGCGTTGGTTGCGGATGCTTGTCACGGCCTGAGTTTGCAGGCGAAGCATGCCGGAGTGGTGATTCATCAAGAGATCGCCCCGAACTGGCACGAGCATGAGGTGAAAGGGGACAGGGATCGATTACGTCAGGTGCTGTGTAATTTATTGCTTAACGCGATCCAAAGCATGCCGAAAGGCGGAGAGATGTACGTTCGAGTGCTCCGCGGTTTGCTAGAAGTGGAAGATCAAGGCGTCGGGTTCAGCTCCCAAGCACTGGAAAAATTTGGTGAGCCATTTCATTCAGAACGGGAAGGCGGCATGGGTTTGGGCGTCGCGGTTTCGAAAGAGATCATCGAGTCACACGGCGGAACGATTTCTGTCGAAAACCTACCCGAGAAAGGTGCGTGTGTGCGCATCACATGGCCTAAGCCTCAGGATTTAACATAGAGAATTATGGCAGCGATTTTGATTATTGAAGATGAACACGCACTCGGCACCGCCTTGTCGCTGGCGATCCATCGCTTGGGTCATTCGGCGGTGCTCGCGGCGAGTGGCGCGGCTGCGCTTGAAAAAATTAAGGCGCAGAAGTTTGAGGCGATTGTGCTAGATATCGGCTTACCCGATGTCAGTGGACTGGAGATTTTGGAGAAGATTCGCAAATCAGGCTCGAAAATTCCTATCCTGATCATCACTGCACACGCGACATTGGATCATACGATCACGTCGCAGAAATTGGGTGTCGCGGATTACCTGATCAAGCCGCTCGATTTGCAGCGCTTTGAAGAGGTGATTTCAACATTGGTGACCAAAAGCATCCAAATCGCCGAGCCAAATGAGCCTGCAGCAACTTCCCTGATCGGCGCATCGACGAGCATGCATCGCGTCTTTTTAGGAATCGCCCGTGCTTGCAGTGGCGATATGCCGGTGATGTTGCATGGTCCGTGCGGCACGGGAAAAACCCTGGCAGCGCGGGTCATTCATACGAATAGCAATCGTAGTAAGGATGCTTTGCGTATGGTCGAATGCGCGACGATTCATCAGTTGGATTCGCTACAAACTTATTTAGCCGATCCTACTGGCACGCTGGTGTTGGAAGGATTGGATTCCCTCGATCCGGCTTTGCAGGCAGGTTTGGCTGAGGTGATCGGTCAGGAAAAAATCCAACTTCCAAGATTGATCGCGACCATGCAAATGGAACCGCGTGAAGCTGAGTCGAAACAACTGTTGAGATCCGATTTGTTCTATGCGTTCAGCGCGTTATCCATCGAGATGCCTGCGTTGCGTGAGCGGTCGGAGGATATTCCTGCGTTGTGCCGATTTTTCCACGGGATGCAGAGTTCAGCTTCGTCGAAATTTGAGATGACCGCTGCGACGCTCTGTTCGCTTCAGGCATACGAATGGCCGGGTAACGTGCGTGAACTGCGTCACGTGATCGAACATGCGTTGGCGATGAGTCATGGCGGACCTATCTTGCCCGGGCATCTGCCGCCGCATGTTTCACAAGCTTTGCACGCATCCGGTGGGAAAGTGGTTTCCGGTGAGTTGGATCGAGTGGTGGCGCGTTGGTTGGACTCGCAACTCGAACTCACCGATGAAGCCGAATGGCAATACGATGCGTTGTTGGATCAAATGGAGGTCGCGATGTTGAGGCATTTGTTAGAACGTTTCGATCAACGTCCCACCCGTCTCGCTGCCGCGCTGCGGATGAACCGTGCGACGCTCAGGCAGAAACTGCGAAGGGCCGGGCTGTCATCGGAGTCTTAGAGTGGTTTCAATTTTCAACGCAAAGCCGCAGAGGTCGCAGAGGAACGCAAAGTGGAATCTGATAATTTCCGCATCGAACGATTGTGGGCGAAACGCAGTAAGACAACCGCGCCCGTCGCGCCGAGGAGTGCGCAGAACATATCGGTTTGAGTATCCCAGTGATCGCCTTGAGTTCCGAGAAAGGATTCTGCGGCCTCAGCGGAAACGAGAGCGGCCGCCCATTCGATAAGTTCGTAAATCGCGCTGACCGCCATGCAGAATGACACGGTTAACACGCTCATCCAGCCGCGCTTTGCGACGATGCGATTTCTCATGAAAACCTCTCGAACGAGGATGGCGGGAGTGAGGCCTTGGAAAATATGCCCAAGCCTATCGTAGTGATTTCGCGAAAGATCAAAGGCCTCCTTTGCCCAATCTCCAATCGGCACGCGGGCATAGGTGTAGTGACCTCCAACGATGAGTAGAATCATGTGCAAGCAGATCAACACCATGGAGAGGTTAGAGAATCTCCAGTTTTTTGCCTGAGCGATGAAAAGAGCGATGAATCCCGCAAACACCGGACAAACCTCTAACCACCAAGTGAGGCTGTCATAAGGCTCCCACGCCGACCAACCCAAGATGGGCACAATCAGGATTAGGAGAATGAAGTTCGGGTGGGTTACCATTTGGGAAAGTCTAAGTTTTAAACTTCAAACTCCAAGGAAGAAGAATGGGGGATTGGATCCGTTCTTGATGTTTCATGGGAGTTCTTGCGAGAGTATGCGCTATGGAATGGAATCGTAGAAACATCATCGCGGCAATCGTGATACTGGTGCTTGGGTTTGGATCGGGTGCGGTGATTTACTTTGATCAAGAGGGCGGATTGGGGTTTGCATTGTTTCGTTTGGAGAAATGGGTCGATGGTTTGTATGGTGGAAAATCTTCGATGACGGCAGAGGAAGAGAGATTTGCGATGCGTGAGTCTGAGCGCATTCGGAAAACGATTTTAGTGGAAATTCCGAGTCTACGATTGGAAGCGAAAGTCGTAGCCTCCGAACAAAATGGCTATTTAGCATTATACAAACTGGCTATAGATCCTGATTTTAAGGATTTTAGGAATTCAAAGATTATCGATCAAGTTTCCCAGGAGAAAATTGATCCTGCTGTGATTCGTAAGGATCTAATTGCATTTGATGCGATAAGAAAAGAGATCGAGCGGATCGCTGCTTTGACAGAACGATCCAATATCATTGATGGTAAGTTACACACCGAATTCCTCCCAGCGGGTGAAATAAAAACCATGGGTGAGTATCTGGTGCTACAAGCGCGCCTCGCTGCGATGGATGGTAATGAAGCCGAGAGTTTTCGGTATCTATCGTTAGCTTTGAATCTAATTGAACATCTAGATTCGATAGAGGCTCCTAACTTTTTATCTGAAACAGTATATGTATTGACCCGACTAAGTGTTCGTACGGTATTTTTTAAATGGATCTTGCCTACGTTAGATCAATCAACGAATTTGGTAAAATGGCAATCGATTCTTGAACCTCGAACACATGTCCCACAACGACACAGTGTGTTGCTGAAAGGTGAGTGGAATACATTTAGTGAGGTCTTTATGCCCATACTATTTGATGAAGTCCCTGATCCTGAGGCAACCATGATGGCCTGGGCTAAATATAATGATACTAGCGCTAAAAGACTCGATGCGATGAACTTTCAGCAATTTAGCGTAGCTAAAGTTCTGCCCCATGAACCTTTTACGAAGAATATATCACGTGAAGGAGTTGTCGTGTTTGATATCATGTTTTCCGGTGGTGATGCATGGACGCTTGGCGCAATACGGTCTGTTGTGGTGGAACATCATTATGCCGCTGCGTTGGATTTATTGATTCGTGAACAAAAAAGCGAAGATATCTCCAAGCTTACGGAAACCTTTTTGCTAAATCCTCACACCGGAAAACCCTTTGCCTATGATGCTGCTACTCGTACTTTGGATAAGGTTTCGGTAGGGACGTCAGGCGATATTGAAGCATTGAAACTCCCTTGGTAGCCACTATAAGTCCGATCAGGTGCTGGATGCACGGTCTGCTTTCAAGGCTGGTTTCCGTAATGTTGAGCGAGTCCTTGAGCGAGGGCGTTGGCGTATTCTTGAAAAATGGAGGGGAGAAATTTTCCGTCGATTTTACGCAGGCCGAGGTAGTCGCCTGCTTGGATGCGGTTGTAGTCGGGGACGGAATTCATGACGTAGGGTTCCATGAAAATGACGGGGCAGTCATAGAGTCGGTTCGCTAAAAGGTTGCGGGCGTAGAGGTAAGGGCTGCTGGGGATAGCTCGAAAATTGGTTCCAGCCGAAAAATAAATGAAAGGTGGTAATCCGGAGATTTCCGCAAAGGTTTCTGCAACAGTTTTGCCAACAATAAGTTCTTCTTCATGAGTGCGTTGAAGCAGTTTTTTTAACATTTCAAAACGTTGATCCGGAAGTCGGATTTCTTCCGATGTGTAGCCTCCATTAAGTAATACGTGAAAGTGGTTGTTTGGGACGAGAGTTGGATTTGCAGGATCACCCCAAGCATCGGCATTGAAATGCAGGCAGAGCACGAGATCGGGTTTGATTGTTTGGTTGACGAGTTCGGCGCGAGCGCGAATTTCCGCAGTGCGGTAGAAGAGTTTTTCGGTGAACAAGCGGATGGAAACGGGATTGGTGAGGGAGTCGTCGTTAGCGGCAAGTTCGACGAGGTTCTCGGGACGGAAGGGTGTGATGGGATCTGAGTTTTCCCTGACGAGGGAAACTTTGGCACCCATTTCTTCGAGCTGTGGTTTGAGGATTTTGGCGACGTGGAGGGTCATGTCGCCTTCGGTGACCGGATTTGTGTCGCCGATCTGAAACCAGCGACCCTCGATTTTCGCCCATTCGCCGCCGATGTGGCCGGGGTCGATGGCGATGTGGAGGTTGGCGAGAGGTTTTCCGGCGGGTCTGGCAGGGAGGTTTGCGGTGGTCTGCCAGTGACGGGGGGTGGGGAGGGTTTTCTCGGGTTGGGCGAAATGGAGGATGAAAGGCGCTTCGTTGAGATCGCTGGAGGTAAGGATTTCAGCCGAATCGTCTTGGATGGTGATGAATTCTTGCCAAGTGGTGTCGGTAGTAAAGATGTCGCGGAGGAGGGTTTCGAAATCGGCGCGGGTGATCGTGTGTTGAAATGCGTTGAGCTGGGTCCAATCAGGAATTCCACCGAGGACGGAGAGCACGGAGGGTAGGGGTGGTTTTTCTATGGGAGGCACGACCCGTTTCGGTGGCTGGCGCAAGATGAGGAACAGCGTGAGCGCAGCGAGGAAAAGGGTGGCGATGATAGGGGCGGGGTTGCGCATACGAGAGAGGTAAACTTTAAACGATAAATTTTAAACTCCAATTGAAGAGTGAAACAGAACTCTTTTCATCCATTTCGCCCCGAGGATACGGAAGATATGGTTGCCAACTTGCGGTGTAGGGATTTGACTTCCAGCCCATTCAACTTTTCTACCTGTGAAATCCCACGAAATTTTTACCACTATTGATCCTGCCGTTGTTGCTGAAATGCTCGATTGGTTCCGCGCCAATGACAAAGAAGTCTACAAGTCTGTGATCTCGGCGCTGGCATCGGATCGCAAGTTGCGCCCGGTGTTTGTGCAGAAGAAATCGCTGCCCGAGCAATACGCATGGGTTCAGAAAACGCTACAACTCCGTGGGTGCGATCCAATAGGCGATCAATTGATGCAGGCGTATTTGATGGCGGCGCAGCAGAAAATGCTGGGGATGTTTTGCGATGGTTTGGGGATTGAGCACGATGGTAAGGGATCGGTTTCCGGTGCGTTGCCAAAAGAGCTGGATCCGAAAATGCTCGATGAGACGATCGAGAAGCTGGTCGATATTTTTGATCCGAAAATTTTCACTCTGTATCTGTTATGCTTCAATATGCAGGTGGCAGGTGGTTATGCGGCGCTGACTGAGAAGCTGACTTCCGACGAGCGCTTGAAATTGGCGTAACGTTTTTAAGAAGAGATGCCCAAAGTTTACCTAAAGACCTACGGTTGTCAGATGAACGAGCGCGATACCGAGCAGGTGGCGCGGATGTTCACTGAGGGCGGTTACACGCTCACGCCAACCGAGAAGGATGCGGATGCGATCTTGATCAACACCTGTTCTGTTAGGGATCAAGCGGAGCAGAAGGCGTTAGGAAAAATGGGCATCATGGGCGCGCAGCGGCGGGAGCGCTCACATGTGGTTTATGGTTTCATGGGTTGCATGGCGCAATCGCGTGGACAGGAACTTTTTGAACGCATTCCCCATCTCGATGTGGTGGTGGGCACGCAGAAATATCACAAGGTATTTGAGTATGTGGATGGGATTTTGAAAAAGCGGTTAGAAGCTCGGATGGACGATCCGGCGCTTGCATTGAGCGGGACTTCCGTGTGCGACATAGCGGAGGAAACCGATTCTCAAAATACGATCCGCGATCACCTGCCGAAGGCACGTAATGCATCGGCTTTTGTTTCCATCATGCAGGGCTGCAATATGCGTTGTTCGTTCTGCATCGTTCCCGATACTCGTGGAAAGGAACGGGGACGGCCGATTGCTGACATCGTGAAAGAGGTTGATTTTCTCGCGCGCCAGGGTGTGAAAGAAGTCACCTTGCTCGGGCAGATTGTGAATCTTTACGGTCGCACGGAGTTTCCGAAAGTGGATGGCAAATCGCCATTTGTGCAGTTGTTAGAAGCCGTGCATGAAATCGATGGAATCGAGCGGATTCGTTTTATCTCGCCACACCCGATTGGATATCGCGACGATCTGGTGGCTGCGTTTACGTATTTGCCAAAACTCATGTCGCACATCCATTTCCCGATGCAGAGTGGATCGGATCGGATTTTGAAAGCGATGCGTCGTCCTTACAAAGCCGAAAAGTTCATCGAGATCTGCGAGAAGATGAAAGCCGCGAGGCCGGATATCGCGATCACGACAGATATTATCGTGGGTTTCCCTGGTGAGACGGAAGAAGATTTCCAAGCGACAATTGATACGGTCGAGCGACTCGAATTCGACAACGCATTTGTGTTCCGTTACTCGAAGCGTAAAGACACGCCTGCGGCAGAGATGGAAGATCAGGTTTCTGAAACCGTGAAAGAAGAGCGCAACCAACGTCTGCTGGATGTGATCAATCGTTTAGCGATGGAAAAGCACGCGGCAATTGTTGGCACCGTGCAAACCGTGCTTTGCGAAGGGCCATCGAAACATAATCCCAGCACTTTATCGGGTCGGACACCGCAGAATAAGATCGTCATCTTCGAAGGCGATGTTGAGCGTTTGACTGGTGAGATCTTGGATATTGAGATCAAGGAATCGACCGGGTTTACGACTTATGGCGTGCCGGTTTTGGTGGGGGTTTGATTTCCTGAGAAAGGAACCGCGATTTTCAATCGCGACTGCAACAGTTGCTTTGGGCTGATATGTATCGCTTACGAGGTCGCGATTAAAAATCGCGGTTCCTTTCCCATAAAATGGGCCGAAACCGGAAAATTATCACTTGCCGTGCAATAACGTGTCGCGATTCAACGTTACATGAAATCCATGTTCCCAAAAAGCCTCCACCACACTCCGTATCTCAGGCACCTCGCCATCGGCCTAGGCCTAGCTCTTACTTCGACCGTTTTCGCCCAACTTCCTCTAGAGAAAGACGATACCGTCGGTATCATCGGCAACGCCCTCGCGGATCGCATGCAGCATGACGGCTGGGTTGAAACGGTCATCCAAAGCAAGATGGCTGGCCAAAACCTGTCGTTCCGCACCCTCGCTGTTTCCGGTGATACCGTGACCTCTCGTCCGCGCAGCAAGGGCGTGCCCACTCCGGAGGATTACTTGGCTACGTGTAAGGCCGATGTGGTTTTCGTGTTCTTCGGTTATAACGAATCGTTTGGCGGACAAGCAAAACTCCCGCAGTTCAAAACCGACCTCGCAATCATGGTCGGGAATTACCAAGCCGCGAAATACAACGGCGAATCGGCCCCGCGCATTGTGCTTTTTTCTCCCATCGCCCATGAAGACCTGAAAGATCCGCTCTTGCCCGATGGCACGGCGAACAACGTGAACCTCGCCCTTTACACCGAAGCGATCAAGCAGGTCGCTACGGAAAAGGGTGTGGCGTTCGTCGATCTTTTTAATCCTTCGAAACAACTCTACGCGAAAGCGAAAACCCCGCTCACTCTTAACGGCGTGCATCTGCTTCCGGAGGGCAACCGTCAGATCGGTGAAGTGATCGCCACCGCTCTAACAGGCAAAGCCGTTTCTCCGTCAAAGACTCTTGAGCCACTGCGTCAGGCGGTGCTCGATAAAAACTGGCATTGGCACAATCGCTTCCGCGCGACGGATGAGAACGACATGTGGGGCAGCCGTGCCGGATTGAGTTTCGTCAAGAAGCAGACTAATGCGGAGGTTCTCCTACACGAGTTGACCATGTTAGACGTAATGACTGCGAACCGTGACGCAAGAATCCACGCCCTAGCGCAGGGGAAAGAACTCAAGGTAGACGACTCTAGCGTTCCGAAACCCATCGAAGTCATATCCAACGTCGGTGGTGGAAGTGCTAGCTCGAGCGCTGAAAAAGAGGGAAGCAGTGATTATCTCAGTGCTGAAGAGAGCCTCAAAAAAATCAATGTTCCGGAAGGTTTCGCGGTGAATCTTTTCGCCGATGAATCGAAGTTTCCCGCACTCGCCAATCCGGTGCAAATGCAGGTTGATACGAAAGGACGACTCTGGGCCGCTTGCTGGAGCACTTATCCAAAATGGGAGCCGCTCAAGGAAATGACTGACAGCATTTTGATTTTGCCCGACGAAAACCGCGACGGCGTGGCGGACAAGGCGATCGAATTCGCTAAGGTACACAACCCGCTCGGCTTCGCTTTCTGGGGCGGTGGAGTGATCGTGGCTTCGCAGCCAGATATTCTTTTCCTCAAAGACACTGACGGCGATGATAAAGCGGATCTCCGCATCGTGTTGTTGCAAGCCACCGGATCAGCAGACACTCACCACGCGGCGAACAATTTCACCATCGGCCCGGACGGCGGGCTTTACTGGCAGAGCGGCATTTTCCTCCACCACAACTACGAACATCCATGGGGAGCCTCTTTATCCACGGGTGCATCTGGTATGTATCGTTTTTGCCCGCGTCGCCATACCATCCAGTTCATCGCCGCTAACAACCCGAACCCGCACGGCACGAGCTTCGACCGCTGGGGTTATCTCTTCGCTACCGATGGTACGGGCGGTAACGCCTTCCAGGTCCGACCTGACGGAAACGGTTTCAAAATGTTTCCTCTTCTCAAGAAGGAAGTTCGCCCAGTGCCGGCGAGCACGATTGTTTCCAGCACGAATTTTCCCGAAGATATCCAGCAGAATTTCCTGATCTGCAATGCAATCGGCTACCTCGGCATCAAGCGCTATGATCTCAAACGCGACGGCCACACGTCCGGGGATAAAACTTTCAAACAGGGCGAAGTTTGGGGTGAACCGACCCCCGACTTCCTGCGTAGCGATGATAAAAACTTCCGCCCCGCAGATGCCGAGTTCGGGGCTGACGGAGCGCTCTACATTGCCGATTGGCAGAACGTCATCATCGGTCACATGCAACACAACATCCGTGATCCCAAGCGCGACAAGAAACATGGCCGCATCTACCGCATGATTTTCAAGGATCGCCCTTTGCAAGAACCCGTCGCTATTCACGGTCAGCCGATTTCTGCTTTGTTAGAAGCGCTCAATCATCCCATCGATGGTGTTCGTGAACGCGTTCGCGCTGAGCTGGACTTGCGCGCCCAAGCCGAGGTTGAACCTGCGATGCTCAAGTGGATGCAACAGTTCGATCCGAAAAAGGCCGAGCACGCTCATCCTTTGTTAGAGGCTTTGTGGTGGCACCAACGTCACAACATCCGCGATGAAAAACTCCTCGCCGCTTTGCTCGAATCGCCGGAGCCTCATGCCCGTAATGCTGCCGCTATGGTGAAACAATTCTGGGGCCCTGCAGATGCAGCGAAGGCTGGCATGCCTACCGAAGTTAAAATTGTTAAAGAGAAAAAGGTCGTGGTCAAAGTTCCCGATCATCTCAAGGACAAGGCAGCGAAAGCTTATGAGCTCGGTGCTGAAGTTTATCAACGCGAGGCCCATTGCGCGACCTGCCATCAACCGAACGGCATGGGACTCGATCCGGCATTCCCACCATTGGTAGGCACCCCATGGGTGACTGGCAGCGAGGAGCGCTTGGCTAAAATTGTGCTACACGGTCTTCACGGGAAAATTGATGTGAACGGCAAAGCTTTTGATCCAGCGAAAGGTGTCCCGCCGATGACCGCTTTCGGCTCCATCCTCAAAGATGAGGAGGTGGCCGGCGTGCTTACTTACGTTCGTAACTCCTGGGGCAACAAGGCCGATCCTGTTAGTGCTGAGACGGTCAAAAAAGTCCGAGAGGCTACCAAGGATCGTTCGATTTTCTGGAAACCCGAAGATCTGCTCAAAGATCACCCCTTGGAAAAATAAACTCTATACCTCTATGAAATATATCCTGACTTTTCTCCTAGCTGTCACCTTCGCCCACGCCAACCCTGTCGTTTACGAAGGAGAGGCAGGCCCCGGTAAAGGTAAGCACATCGTCTTCCTCGCCAGCGATCACGAATACCGCGCAGAGGAAACCTGTCCCGCGCTCGCCCGTATCCTCGCGAAACACCATGGCTTCAAATGCACCGTTGTCTTCGGCGTGGACAAGGAAGGCTTCATTGAGGCTGGTTCGTCGACAGTGTCCGGACTCGCGGCATTGGAAAAAGCAGATCTGTTTTTCATCGTCGCTCGTTTCCTCAATCTGCCCGATGATGAAATGGCTCACGTCGAAGCCTATTTGGAACGCGGTGGCCCCGTCGTCGGTCTGCGCACCTCGTCCCACGCGTTTCAAATCCCTGCTAGTTCGAAATACGCGAAGTATGACTTTAAATCCAAAGTCGCTGGTTACGAAAACGGCTTCGGCCACCAGGTTCTGGGAAATACTTGGGTCGGTCACTACGGAACCAACCACAAGCAAGGCACCCGCATCACCACGATTCCCGAACAACGTGGTAACGTGATTCTAACCGGTGTCGGCGAGACCGCATTCACTCATGCCGGTGCTTATGTTGGTAAAGCCGCTCCGGACTTCACAGTTCTTACCACCTCGCAACCGCTCGTATCTATGGATCCAAACGCTGAACCGGATACCAAGAAGCCACCCATGCCTTCCACCTGGACACGCAGTTATGCGGGCAAGGACGGCAGCAAACATCGCGTCTTCCACAGCACTCAAGGTGCATCACAGGATTTCCTCGACGACAATTATCGCCGCATGATCGTCAACGGTACTTTCTGGGCCATGAGCATGGAAGCCAACATCAAGGCTGATATGAACATCTCCTTTGTCGGTCCATTTCAGCCGAGTAATTTCTCTTTCAACGGCCACGCGAAAAAGGTGAAACCTTCCGACCTCGCAGGATGGGACTCGCCTATCATGCCGAAACCATAAATGGTAGTGTCAACATGCCGTATTTTAAGTGAGCAGTAAGGAAGGTCACGCGTCAATTAGATGAAACGCGCGTTGTTATTTCTGATTTGGGTCGACTCGGCGAGGCGACCCTACCGTTATTTATTGATTCGTGCCGCGATCATGCTTCATGAGTATGGCTTTTCCACGAAGGATCAGGATCGTGGTGATCAAGGCGAAGAAGGGGACTTGCCAGAAAAGCGCATTTTGTAGGGCGTTGTTGCCGATAGGAGAGGGAGGGTTTGCGGCGAGCAGTAAAGAAAAGCCGAGGCCAAACGAACCATAGGCGAGGTTGAAGGCGAGGCCTTTTACGGAGAGGACCGTGGCGCGTTTTGATGAGTCTGTGGCACGATTGAGAGCGCGACTCATGGTGAAGCTTAGATAACCAAGAGTGGTCATGAGAAGCATTGCAGGAAGCAGGCACCATATCGTATTTGCTGGGACGATGCCGATCAATCCGATCAAAGCGATGCAGGAAATGATGCCAAGATTGGTAAGTGTGCTGTAGCGTTGATTGAGTTTCTCCGCGATGGTTGGAACCACATAGCCGAGCAGTCCAAGTGCTGCGCCGATGAAACCATAGGTCCACTCGGGTAAGTGGATCATGCGGTAGTAGCTACTGTTGATCGTTGCGAAATTCCGGACGACTGCATCGATCGAAAGACCGATGATAATGATCACGCGTGTGGTCGGGTTGGTGAAAACCCATTTGGCAGTTTGTAAGGTGAGTTTGACGGCGTTGCGGCAAGCTTTGGAAATCCCCTCGGTATGATGGATATTTGGCTCGACCATGCGAAGCGTGATGCACAAGCAGGCGATTGCTTGTATTAAAACAAGCCCGATGGGTAAGCGGTGAGCGAGGGTTGCACTGAGGTGAAATTTTTCTGGCAGCAGTTGATTGATGAACGAGGGATCGTAGAGAAGCCCGCCAAGTATCATGGCGACGACAAACCCGACCGAGCGATAACGCATCGAGGTCGCGAGGATTTTATCCCATGCGGTTTCGCGCTCAGCTTCTGGCAAGGAGTCGTAAGCAAGTGCTTCATCGGCACCGCTTGCAGCTGCTTCAGACAGACCGGAGAGAAATCGGTTAGCGATGCAGAGTCCGACAAGTAGCCATCCTCCATCTTTGGGTGCGAGAAGAAGGCATGACAATTCCGCGATCATCAGGATTGAAGCGGTGACGAGCAGGTTTTTCCGGCCAAGTGTGTCGGCTAGAGCACCTGATGGGACTTCGAATAAAAAGATCGATGCCGCCCAGACAAAATTGAGAAGGACGTATTGATCGAGAGTTAACCCGAGATCGAGAAACAGAATCGCGAGGATGGGGTAATAGGCGCGCGCATTATAAAGCGCCGTAAACCACACATAGCGCATGGGGTTACGTTCGACTGACTCGGCACGATTCATATCACAGAGCTTCCTAGCTCATCAGGAAATTGCAACGAACCTTATTGATTCGGTCCGCGATCAACATCCATGCGGAAGGCTTTTCCACGTAGTTTCGCGTTGCGGGTTTTCTGGATCGCTTGATCGGCGAGAGCTTCCGGGACATCGACGAGGCAATGTTTTGGAAACAAGGTGATACGACCGAGGCAACCGTCGGGAAGACCGGCTTCGCGATACATCATGCCGACGATGTCTTTGGGCATGATGCCTGCGCCTTTACCAAGAGAGATGAACAAACGTGACATACCGCCTTCGACTGGGCCGGCGTCGCGTTTCGCACCACCGCGTTCGTATTCGCGTGGTGGGCGATCAGGGGATTCGTAACGAGGACGTTGCTCGCGCGGTTCACGGGACTCGCGGGAATCACGGCTGTCGTTTTTGCCTTTTTTGTTGTCGCGCTTCGCGCCGCCTTCTGGCTCGCGATCCTCTTGGATGGCTTCGCCTTCGCGGCCGTTGGATTCGCGGAGCATGGTGATCAAGGCGCCGGCGATATCGGTCGGTGTGTGACCTTGTTCTAACAAACGGTCGATGTTTTCCTGATAGGAATCGAAGCCACCGGTTTCGAGGCGTTCTTTAAGTGAATCAAAAATGATGTCTGCGCGGCGACCCTCGACCTGTTCGACCGATGGGATTTTATCGCGTTTGATGACTTGGCGGGTGTAGCGCTCGATCGCTTGGAGGCGATAGATTTCGCGACCGAAGACAAAAGACACAGCACGTCCGGAGCGACCTGCACGACCGGTGCGGCCGATGCGGTGGACGTAGTCTTCGGGGTCGGTTGGGAGATCGTAGTTGAACACGATGTCGATTTCATCGATGTCGAGTCCACGAGCAGCAACGTCGGTGGCGACGAGGAGTTCGACTGCACCATCGCGGAAACGTTTGAGAACGCGTTCGCGCATTTGCTGAGTGATGTCGCCATGGAGGCGGTCAGCAGCGTAACCACGGTTAACAAGGTCTTCTGTGCATTCATCGACCGAGCGTTTAGTGTTACAGAAAATGATCCCGAGACGTGGCGGGTTCATATCGAGAATACGGGATAGGACTTCGACTTTCGAGCGTTGGCGAACCTCGAAATAGGATTGATCGACGGTGGAAACCGTCATCGCTTTTTGTTCGATCTCGATGAGTTCCGGGTTGTTGCCGAATTTTTTGATGAAACGGGTAACTCCCGGATTCATTGTGGCGGAGAAGAATAGGATCTGGCGTTCTTTAGGAAGCGCGGCGAGGACTTCGTCCATTTCTTCTTTGAAACCCATGTCGAGCATGCGGTCGGCTTCGTCGAGGATGGCCATTTTGATCCGGCTGGCATCAAACGAGCCACGGCGAAGGTGATCCAGCAAGCGGCCAGGAGTTCCGACGACAAGCTGGGCACCACTGCGGAGAGCGCGGAGTTGGCGGTCGATTGGGGCACCGCCGTAAACAGGAGTGGCTTGAAGACCTGCTTTTTTCGCCCCGAGGCGATGGACTTCTTCGCAAACCTGGACTGCGAGTTCGCGAGTTGGGCAGAGAATCAAGACTTGTGGGTAAGCTTTTTTGACGTCGATCGATGCCAAGGCAGGGAGAGCGAAAGCCGCGGTTTTGCCGGAGCCAGTTGCAGAAAGGCCAAGAATGTCTTTCCCTGCAAGGGCAGGCGGGATGGCTTTCCACTGAATGGGAGATGGCCGCTCGTAGCCTAAAGTTTCAATCGCTGCGAGGAGATCATCGGGAAGGCCGAGCTCGGAAAAAGGAGGTGTGTCCATAGAAAATAATACAAGAAAACCACGGTTTTTCCGCGGGGACGCGGACTCTTGCACAGGTTTTGCGAGAATAACAAGCATGGAATCTCATTGGTTTTGAGAGTTTTTTCAACGCAAAGCCGCAAAGATCGCAAAGGGACGCAAAGCTGGGCTTGATGAAAATAGAGGGTGGGAGTGTTTTTTATGCAAAATCGCAAAGGACGCAAAGTAAGGATTCAAAGTTTAGATATTTGATTAAATATCCCCAAAATCTCATTTATATTCATATAAAATCGATCTCGCTTATCCGGCTTTGCGTCCCTTTGCGATCTTCGCGGCTTTGCGTTGTCGTTCTTAGCTCACTCCTTCCACCGGTAATGTCCGGTGATGGGGAATTCGTCGATTCTGTCTTCTTCTTGGGTGCCGCCGCCGATGTTGTGAATGACTAGCGGTCGACCCGCTGCGTTTTTCTTATCACTGACGATCATGATGTGGGGGAGTGTCTTGGCCACCATGCAGGTGACGATGTCTCCGGGGAGGTATTTGGATTTCTCATCGCCTTTGGGGAGGGGGATGGAAGTGTGATTACGGGTGAAAAACGTCATCAGATTGGGGACTCGGCGGTGATCGATGTTTTTATCGGTGGTTTTCAATCCCCAGTTTTTTGGGTATTTCGAGAAATTCGCCTTCATATCAAGGTGGACGAGTTCTTGGAGGTCTTTATCTAAAGCATCCCGGAAAGCACGGATCACGACATCGGTGCAGACGCCGCGTTCGCGGGGGAGATCGCCTTTTGGGTAATCGAGAGAAACGTATGCCGGATCATACCGAACTGTGACACCGATTTGTTTGCGGGCTTCGGTGATGAGTTTTTCCGCAGAATCTGCATGGGCAAGTGAAATGATCGCTAGAAAAAATAGGCAATGACGCAACATAAGTCACCATTCAATGCTCTGAGTGCGCCAATGCAAGCTAGGAAGTGAGTTAGTGGATGACTAAATCACTCATCCTAACAAGTTGACGAATCCGTCTTTGTCGTGCTGCCCTCTTTGATTGCCTTATTCCTCAGTGCCTAGAGGTAAAATGAACGGGTGAGGTCATAAAATGGGTTGCAGGAGGGGGGAGAGTTGGTTGAATGCGGGTGCCTGCGGGCAGAAACACAATTTTGATACGATGAATAGAAAACTGAAAATGGGCATGGTAGGTGGTGGACGTGGGGCATTCATTGGTGCGGTGCACCGGATGGCCGCAAACCTGGATGGGAAGATTGAATTGGTGGCGGGTTGTTTTTCGTCAGATCCGGAGAAATCGAGGCTCTCGGGGGAAGATTTCTTTTTGTGCCCAAGCCGAGTTTACGCAACTTTTGAGGAAATGGCTGAGAAAGAAGGAGCTCTTCCAGTAGGTGAGCGCATCGATTTCGTCAGCATCGTGGCGCGTAATGATCTTCATTACAAAGTGGCGAAGAAGTTTTTGGATAGTGGCATCCACGTGATTTGTGAGAAACCTCTGGCTTTGTCTAAGGCGCAGGGCGAGGAGCTGAAAGCGGTGGTAGATAAGAGCGGTTTGGTGTTTGCGTTGACTCATAACTACACTGGCTACCCGATGGTGAAGGAAGCCAAGGCGATGGTTGCCGAGGGCAAGCTTGGGAAGATTTTGAAAATCGTGGCCGAGTATCCGCAAGGTTACGCAATCTCAGCCTACGACGAAGCAACTTCGGCAGGCGGAAAAATTTCTAATTGGCGGATGGATCCGAGTATTTCGGGAATTTCCAACTGCATGGGCGACATCGGCACTCATGCGGAAAATCTCGCCCAATACATTTCCGGGTTGCGCTTGGAAGCGGTGGCAGCGGATTTGAATACGTTCATTCCTGGCCGCCAACTCGATGATGATGGTTCGATGCTTTGCCGTTACGAAGGCGGCGCGCGGGGCGTGTTGTTTGCATCGCAGATTTCCACGGGAGATGAAAACAATCTGAACGTTCGGATCTATGGAACCAAGGCATCGATCGAGTGGCATCAGGAGCAACCGAACGAGTTGATCGTGAAATTTGCCGACAAGCCGCGTGAAACATGGCGCAGAGGTAACAGCTACAACGGAGCGGTGGCGCAGAAATACACACGTCTTCCGTTTGGTCATCCAGAAGCATTCATCGAGGCATTTGCGAATGTCTATCTTGCCGCAGCAGAAGCGATCACGGATGCCGTTGAAGGAAAATTCAAAGGCAACGAAGCGTATGATTACCCAACCGTTCAAGACGGGGTCGATGGCATGGCGTTTATCGAAGCGGCTGTGAAATCATCCAAGAACAACGGTGCTTGGACGAATCTTTGATTTCTGAGTTATGGAAAGAGCAGTGATCTACCAATTGTTCGTCAGGACCTTTGGTAATACACGCTCACCTATGATCTTCAACGGAAGTCTGAAACTGAATGGCTGCGGAAAATTTCGTGATATCGATTCGACTGCTCTAGCAGCGATTCGTGAAATGGGTTTCAATCATATCTGGCTAACAGGAGTCATCGAGCAGGCGAGTGGCACAGATCATCCGGGACGTCCTGCCGATCCGCCGGATATTTTAAAAGGCCGGGCGGGTAGTCCTTATGCGATTCGGGATTACTTTGATGTCTGTCCGGACTATGCGGTGCAGCCGGAGCGGAGGCTTGAAGAGTTTCGTGAGTTGATCGATCGATGTCATCAGGCGGGCTTGCGTGTGATCATGGATTTTATTCCAAACCACGTAGCACGGAGTTATCAATCGGATGTTAGGCCGGAGCTTTCGTTTGGTGAGGGAGATAAACGCGATGTCTTTTTTGATCACGATAATCATTTTTTCTATCTCGATGAAACCAGTTCTGGTGGCGGTCCGCCGTTGAAACTCCCGACTGCAGGAATGCCTGGGTGCACTGGGGAGTTCGAACCAGAGAAAAAGTTTGGTCGTGTCACGGGAAACAACGCAGTGACATGGGCACCATCGGTTCACGATTGGTATGAGACGGTGAAGCTGAACTACGGTCATGATTTTACCCAAGGGCGAGATACTTCGCATTTACCTAAACCGAATGCAGCGGTGAACAAGGTGCCGCGCACGTGGCGGACGATGGATGAGATTATCGCCTACTGGCAAGACATGGGGGTCGATGGATTTCGCGCGGATATGGCACACATGATCCCGATGGAATTCTGGGCATGGGTTGTTAAGAGAGCGCGTAAGCGAAATCCACAGGTTTATTTTGGTGCGGAGGCGTATGATTCTGATCCTGCAAAACTCACGGATCAAGATGTGATCGAAGCTCTTCTACATGCAGGTTTCGACGGAGCGTATGAGCATCCAACTTACAAAATCCTGCAGGGCATTTACGAATCTGGAAAATGGGCGAACGACCTTGATGGCGAAATCTTCACGGGTCGGAGATTTCATCAATGCATTCGCTATTTGGAAAATCATGATGAGGTGCGGATCGCGAGTCCGCAGCATTGGGGCGGAGAGGGGATGCGAGTTGGAAAACCTGCGGCGGCGGTGATGTTTGGGATGAGTCGCGCGGCTATCATGTTTTATAACGGACAGGAAATCGGCGAGCCTGCGATCGGCGCAACGGGCTTCAGCGGCGCGGATGGAAGGACTTCTATTTTTGATTACACCGCGATGCCTGAGTTTCAGAAATGGGTGAACGGGGGTCGATACGATGGCGGTGGTTTGTCGGCGGAGCAGCGAGAATTGCGCATTTGGTATGCGGGTTTGTTGCGGGTGTTGAAAGAGCCTGCGTTTGAGCGGGGTGAGTTCTTTGGGTTGAATTACGCGAATCGGGAAAGCGAGGGCTTTGGTCATTGGATCTACGCGTTTCTCAGGTGTGATGCGGCGAGCGGGCAGGCATTTTTATGCGTGGCAAATTTCCATCCAGATCGGGATTTAGCGGTGAAAATCCGATTCACGAGCGAGGCGCTGGCGTTTTTAGGAAAAGCAGATAACGCTGATTTTTCATGGCTCGGGCGACTAGGCGGAACGAGTGAAATCGTGACCTCCGGTGCAGCGATGCTCTCGGAAGGCTTAGAACTAGGGAAATTGCCATCCTGTGGGGCTTGCTATTACGAGTTGAAATAGTCGGCCGTAAGGGTTGAACTGTCGGTCATGGATTTTGAAGCGAAAGCACGATCAGTCATTGAGATGGAAGCGGACAGTCTGCGTGAGATGGCTTCACGGATCGGTTCGGAGTTCGGTGAGGCGGTGCGTTTGATTAAGGACTCGC
This sequence comes from Akkermansiaceae bacterium, assembly GCA_031422775.1. Classification (GTDB taxonomy): domain Bacteria; phylum Verrucomicrobiota; class Verrucomicrobiia; order Verrucomicrobiales; family Akkermansiaceae; genus Luteolibacter. The sequence goes on from JANPMK010000071.1 coordinate 25,210, forward strand.
TGGAAAACCGCGGCAAGGTGGTGATCGTTGGTGTCGGGAAATCCGGAAATGTCGGCCACAAAATTGCGGCGACCCTTAACTCCACGGGCGCGACCGCAGTGGTGCTGAATTCGCAGAATGCGTTGCATGGCGATCTCGGTTTGCTGTGCGATGGCGATGTGGTTCTCGCACTTTCCTATTCGGGTGAGACGGAAGAGCTACTCGGTCTTCTGCCGTTTTTACGCAGCTTTGATATCAAAGTCATCGCTCTCAGTGGTAAGCAAGATTCATCTCTTTCAAGAGCAGCAGACGTCGCGCTGGACACATGGGTTGAGCGTGAAGCGTGTCCGATGAATCTTGCACCGACATCATCATCCACTGCGATGTTGGTCATGGGTGATGCGTTGGCGATGGTTTTGTTAGAAGCACGTGGATTTTCAGAGGATGATTTTGCGCGTTATCATCCCGGTGGTTCACTGGGTCGCGCGCTGCTTTTGCGAGTGGGTGATGTGATGCGCCGCGATGAACAAATGCCAATGGTTGGCATTACGGCACGCGTGATCGATGCGGTGGCAGAGATGAACCGGAGTCGCGCGGGTGCGTGTTTGATTTTATCTGCCGATGGCAAACTCGCGGGAATTTTCACTCATGGAGATTTTGCACGTGGCTATGAGAGAGATCCATCGTTAGGTGAATTACCAGTCGCGGATTTGATGACGCGCAATCCTATTTCCCTGACCGAAGATTCGTTAGCGGTTGAGGCGGTCAAGCAAGTGGGCGAGAAACGGATCGATGATATCGTCGTGGTGAATGCGGAAGGTAAACCAATTGGTTTGATCGACGCGCAGGATCTAGCGCGGTTGAAGTTGGTTTAACGATACGAGTATGGAACAACTCGATGTCGTGATTGTCGGTGGCGGGCCTGCTGGTTTGCGCGCGGCGGAGGTTGCTGCGATGGCGGGTCGATCGGTGACGGTGTTTGATGGAAAGCCTTCGGTGGGGCGGAAATTTTTGGTGGCGGGGAAAGGTGGATTGAATCTCACGCACGGGGAGGATTTTAAGACTTTTGTTTCGCGTTATGCGGGAGGAGAGATTTGGCAAAGTTTGTTAACGGATTTTAAACCACAGGAGTTGCGTGAATGGTCGCACAGTCTCGGGCAGGAAACGTTTCAAGCGACGAGTGGACGGGTTTATCCGAAATCCTTGAAAGGCGCTCCCGTGCTGCGGGCATGGTTGGCGAAGTTGAAAGACTTGGGCGTTGAGATTCGACCGCGGCATCTTTGGTGCGGACTGCGCGAGGGGAATGTGTTGGTTTTTGAAAACGGCCATGAAGCAGCTGCAAAGACGATCGTTTTTGCTCTCGGTGGTGGGTCGTGGCCTAAAACTGGATCGGATGGGGGATGGTTGGCGAAGTTTCAGGAGTTGGGCGTGAAGTGTGAACCATTGGTAGCATCGAACTGTGGTTGGGAAGTTGATTGGCCACAGAGCTTGTTGGAAAAGGCTGAAGGACTGCCGATGAAAAACATCGTCGTTAAGGCTGGTGATAAACAAGTGGCAGGGGAGTTGTTGGTCACGCGCTACGGTCTAGAAGGAGGAACGGTTTATGCGCTGGGTCGGGAACTGCGGGGGATGAAAGAACCGGCTTTAGAAATCGATTTTAAGCCGACCTTTTCGCATCAAGAGTTATCAGAGAAATTAGGCGATGGTGGGGGAAATCTTATCGATCTCGCAACACGACGTTGGAAGTTGAGCGAAGCGGCGCGACAGGTGATCTCGTTGCAATCGGTGACCAGTGCAGCGGAACTCGTAGATCGCACCAAAGCTTGTCAGATTTCTCTCAAAGGTCCTCGACCCATCGCCGAGGCAATTTCCTCAGCGGGTGGGGTTTGTTGGAGCGAGCTCAATGATCAACTCATGTTGAAATCTTTGCCCGGTGTTTTTCTCTGTGGAGAAATGATAGCTTGGGATGCGCCGACGGGCGGCTATTTGCTGCAAGGATCGTTCGCTACGGGGACGCGTGCCGGTAATTCAGCGGCGAGTTGTTAGGTGGAGTCTGAGGTTGGGGGGATTTTTTACCGCAGAGACGCAGAGGTCGCAGAGGGACGCAGAGGTAGATAAATGAAGAGAAGGAAAGAGTCTGAGTGATTCGCAGACAGAAAAATTTTGGGTGAAAAATAAGAGGGGTTTAAAAATTCCACTGGAGTCCGGCGCCACAGTGGAAGAAATCTTCTAACAGCGCATCGCCAGGGGCGGTGGCCTTTTTGTCGATCGCCCAACTGTAGGTGGTGTGGGCGATGAGTGAGAGAGATTTGGTGAGGACGTATTCGTAGCCGATTTGGAGGGCGAAATGGTTTGCTCCGTCGTGGCCGTCTGAGACGTAGCCTTGATTTATTCCGAAGATGGATGACAAGGTTACGCTGAACGGTTCGGTGATTTCGAATTCGCGTGAGGTGGAGAGTTCGGCGAAATAGCCATCGGCATCGAATGAGTGGTAGATGTCAGCGGAGAGTTCGATTTCGGCAGGCAAGCCAGTCCAAGTGATACCGGTTCCGATTTCGTCGTCGTGGCTGCCATCAAAGGGAAAAATGTAATGAGTGTAACCTATGTAGGCTTCGAAATCACCGAAAGTTTGGGTGAGCGCGAGACTGAGCTGGAGTTCGTCGTAGGATTGATCGGGAGATTTTCCATACCAGAGACCTGCCGCGAGGTGTTCGAGGCCGAATTCAAAACTGCTGGCCCAGATCGAATCGCCATTTAGGGCATCGCGGCCTTCCGAGAAATAGCGACTTTCCAATCCGGTGTGGATGTGGAACTCAAAGTTTTCATGCGCGTGTGGACGCTCGAAGGGTTGCTGTGGTTCCGATTGATGGGCAAATGCCAACGATCCACCGTAGGCGAAAATCGCAACGAAGATGCTGTAGAATTTTAGTTTCATCTCTTGCGAGTCTTCTTCGCTTCAAAGTTCACGGCTTTCGGATCGAAATGTTCCGGGATGTAGCCCGGATGTGCCCATTCGATTTCACCGGCGGCGGCCATCATGTATTGGAAGGCTCCGCCGAAATCTTCGGGTGGGCAGGCGCGTTCACCGGCGATCATTTCTGGGCCGGTGATGGTTTCGCTTTCGACGCGCTTTTCAAAAACGACCTCATGAATCCATTCATCCGCGAAGTCGTAACGGTAAAGCATCCGCATCGGCAGGCGTTTGCGGCCGATGTAGTCGGCGACAGTGACAAAGGTCTCGTCTTGGAATTCGCCGAGGGTTTGATCCTGCAAACCGACCGGGCCGATCACATCGACAAGGCGTTTGCCTTTGCCATGACGAAATTCGTGCGGGTGTTTGTTTTCCCAACCCATCGCCGCTTGGACCGCATCGCTGAGCTGGAGAAAGTTGACCGATGTATCGATGGAGAATTGTCTCCAGATTTTGGGTTGGATGCCGTAGGTGAAAACTTTGACTACGACACGTTCGGTTCCGCTTTTTTTGGGCATTGAGGTGAGAGGTGAGAGGTGAGAGGTGAGTGGGCTTTTAAATCAAAAATCAACAACGCTGTGTGAGCAATAGCGAACTTTCATTTTAAGACGGAGTCCTAATCGCTTAGAGGGAGCGTAGCGGAGTCAATCGGAAATCATCAATCATCAATCATCAATGCTTTGTGAGCATTAGCGAACTTTATTAGTGGGACGAAGTCCTGACTGCATGGACGGAGTGAAGCGTAGTCAATCAATCCTATGCCATTCGTGGCTGGATTTAGCGGGCCGTTAAATATTACGGTTTATTGACGATTGATGATTGTTAATTTTTGAATGAAGAAGAATTTTGCTTACGCTTCGCGAATGGCTTTGATAGCGGCGGCCATGTCTTTGGCTCCGAAGGTGGTTGATCCTGCGACCATGACGTTGGCTCCGGCTTTGGCGCTGATTGCGGCGGTTTCCGCACCAATCCCTCCGTCGACTTGGATGTGGTAGCTGAGGTTGTGCTCTTGGCGATAGGCAGCGGCAGCTTCGACCTTGCTCATCATTTCATTCATGAATGGCTGACCTCCAAATCCGGGGACGACTGTCATGATCAGGAGAAGATCGATTTGATCGAGAAACGGGACGACCTCGGAAAAGGGAGTTGCAGGATTGAGCGAGAGACCGGCGAGGCAACCGGCTTCACGGATGCGTTTGAGTGTGTCTGAAACGTCGTGATCTGCCTCAACATGCACCGTGATGCAATCCGCTCCAGCAGCGACGAAGCGCGGAAGGTAATGATCGGGACGTGAAATCATCAGGTGGACATCGAGGAAAATATCGTTCGATTCATGAACCGTCTGCACCATCGCAGGGCCGAAGGAGATGTTATCGACGAAATGACCGTCCATCACATCGAGATGCAACCAATCGGCTCCGGCATTGATGGCACGGGTTGTTTCCTCGCCGATTTTTGAGAAATTGGCAGCAAGCAGGGAAGGAGCGATAACGCGGTCGAGGTAAGTCTTGGGAATCACGGGATTAGGGAAGCATGGGAAAGCGAGATGGGAAGGAAAAATCGAGGGAAATAGGAAAGTGGAGTGGGAACGATTCGCGATTTGCCTCCGCCAAGGCTCACCGTAGCGGCCCCGACCCGTCGGGTGCGCCGTCATCTCTCATCTCTCCCAAATATCCCAGGATTCACTCATCTTAACCTATTCATAGTCGCGTGGGGCGAAGCCCTTTACGCGACAAACGCGTGTATATCAGGAATCCAAATACAACTGTCAAAGTTGAAAGAAAGAACCCTGATATACACACGCAGAGTGAAAAAATCCTTTTCAAATCAAGGATTTTTCTATCAGGTCTAGAAATGACAGTCGCTGGATATACGGTCCCGACGTCATACGAATAAGCAAATACTGTTCGGTAAGAAAATAATATGCATCAAATCGCTTCCATTCTTTTGTTCGCGTTTTGTCTCATCGGATGCGACAAAGGCACCTCCGACTACGAACTTCGATCGGCAGATTTTGGCGCAGACACCCTGCACATGGTAGAGAAGGACATGGGCCTCAAGCTGCCAGCGGGAGCGAAGGGTTTAAACTTCTATTACAAGGCACCCATTGATCCCGCATTCATCGCAAAGATAGAAATTACACCTGATGCGAAAGATGGTATTGAGAAGCAGATTTTGGCGATTCCAAACAAGCCAATGAATAGAAGTGGAGGATTGTCCGATCGGATTCTGTGGTGGACGCCCACCGATGGGCGCATCATTCAGGATCGCATCTTCTACGATGAAAGCAACGGCCAGACCAGAAGAGCAATATTGACCGAGAAGGATGGCAGGTGGTTCCTCTATCTCGACTGGAGCACATAAAAAGAATACCGAACAAGATGCTGCGTTAAAAGTGCAAGAGTAATTTGTTGTTTTTAGTGGTTTGGTTAATGATTTTTTTGCGCGGTATTAAGCTCCTGCGAAGCCGCGCTTTTCTGGGTTATAGGGTTGGCCGGATTTTAGGATTCCG
>JANPMK010000072.1:0-2796 GCA_031422775.1 Akkermansiaceae bacterium
CGATAACGTCCCTAGTTGAATCGGAGCTTGATCCGCCGGTGCCTCCACATCTAACGTTGGTCCAAAACGTGATTAATCGCATCTGCTACTTCATCGCCAAGAAGATCATGCAACGACGCCTCTCCCTATGGCTGGCGTCGCCGATGGAGCATGGCGTCAAACCAATAAGAACAAAAACACACGACGCATACACTGTGAAGTTCGTGGACGTGAGGGAGGAAGAGCATGTCTTTCTCATCGACTATGAGATGCCCGATGGCGAGATAGGGCGAGGTTGCGTCGGTCCGGAATTTGGGGCATTCGCATTTTCTTCTGCAAAAACACGAGATTTGGATCCCGCAGAACTCGTGCGTGCTTTTGTCGGGATGCACTTGATGCTTCTGGATGGAGCCAATGAAACAGCGGATGAAGATCAGGTTTCATTGGAACGACTGGAGGAAATAACTCAGTCTGAAGGGTTATGCGAGGTGGTGATTCGAAGTTCCTACTTGTACAAGGGCAAACCCATTGTACATTTCACCGGCATGAAGGATGGAGTAATAATGAGAGGAGCCAGTGACTTGAAGGATTGCGTTCTTTTTCCCAACGATAGTGAGGATCCGAATGAGATTCCTGTGTATTATTTTCTTGTTGGCGCAGTTGAAATCGAAAGCCTCGAAAACTAGCGAAACGAAGACCGAGGCGAGGCTGTGAAACCTGCTAAACTCTCGACTCTTCAACGTTCTTGTGCTTCGATTGTTGCTGAAATTTCACACAAACGTGGCAAGGCGATGAGCCGCAGGTTCCCGCTCTTTGAAGTTGGTGTGAGAATGTAGAAATTAAAAATTCTATTCAAAAAGACACGCTTTTTATAAATACACGAAGAAGCGGTTCATTGAAGCGATGAAGAAGATAGTGGACGAGCACAAACAAGACGGAGAGAAAGTATCGGAGGATTTTTTGGGATTATGTGATCCAGTTCTCCACCATACCGAATCATTGATGCAGGGCTTGAATCGACTTCCTCGGCCCTACCGCGAAGCGATGGCTGTTTATCAACTTTGGGGAATGATGAACAGCGATGGAGTTGAATCATATCTAGCGAATGCCGATCGGAAAGTTGACGCCGAAGTAGATCGGGGATTGAAGCTGTTTGGACTCGTCAGCTCGGTCGGCATGGTTGGGCGTACCAGGAAAGCGTTCGACCTTTTTGAGGGATTGCCAGACGATCTAGAGGACGAGTGCGAGGACGATTTTTACCGTGATTTCGACGAGTTTGAGTCGAGGATCCTAGGGAGATTTCTCATCGAAACGCTAGCAAAAGCCTAAGTCGTGGCTCCTAACGGATCACACCTCAATTCATTCTATTCAAGACAAGTGCCGTAACGCCAGCAACCGTTTCGGGCTTGCCAGCATGTGCAGAACCTCAACCAGCGAATGATGCATGTGCGCATTACTTTTAGCCTTTTTGATGATTTGGTAGAGCACACTCTTCCAAAGCTGGCGAGACCAGCTCGACGTGGTCGCTTGATTGTACGGATCAAGAGTGGCGATGAGCCATGGGAACTTGGTTCGTTCGTGCAAACGCTTCTGGAACTGCCTCGACTCCATGCTGCCTGCCTCAAGAAACTCGCCCAACATCTCAGCTGATTGCAGCGCCAATGTCATGCCCTGACCAAAGACAGGGTTGAGCTGACATACACTAACTACCATACTATTCAAAAAGACACGCTTTTTATAAATAATCCCCTTGCGACACCAGATTTTGGTGCGTAGCTTCACTTCCATGAGCAGAAATAATCGCAAACGCTGGATCGCACCATGGAGGGATTCGGGGTCGAAGCCGACGATCTACCATTGTATTAGCCGGGTTGTGGATCGGCGGTTTGTGCTGGAGGGGGATGAGCGGGAACATTTTAGGATGCTAATGCGGATGTGCGAGAAGTTTACGGGGTGCCGGGTGCTGTCATATTGTTTGATGTCCAATCACTTCCATATTCTGCTGGAAGTGCCGCCCATGCCGGAGGGGGGGATTTCCGACGAGGAGTTGTTCGCGCGCTTAGCTGTGTTTTACAATGAAGCGCAGGTGGCGGAAATAGCGAAGGAATTGGAGGAAGCGGGAGTTGGATCCATAAGCACGCGCGATGAGTATGAGATGCTGCCAGTGGATGAAAATGGGATACCAGGGACCACGGCCCAGCAGGAGGAAGCGACACGGCAGCAGGCGGCGCAGAGGGTTGAAGAAATCCGCAGGCGCTACACCCGACGGATGCACGATTTGAGCGAGTTCATGAAGTCTCTTCTAGAACGATTTACCAAATGGTTCAACCGGACGCACAAGCGTTCGGGTACCTTGTGGGAGGATCGTTTCAAGAGCGTGATCGTGGAAAGCGGCGTGGCGGCGCGGACAATGTCGGCGTATATCGACCTTAATCCGGTGCGTGCGGGGATGGTGAAGGATCCGGCAGATTATCGCTGGAGCAGTTACGGAGAGGCGGTGGGCGGTGGTAAAAAGGGAAACGGCAAGAAGGCGCGGGAGGGCTTAGTGCGGGCGTATTTTTGCGATCAGGGAGTGGGATTCGAGTCCGACAAGTGGCTTGAAGTATCTCGATTATATCGGCGCATGATGGGAATGGCGTTAGGCAAAGAACCGGGACGAGCTGAGATTTCTCAGACCGGGAAAGGTCTGGGCCAGACGACGAATAACACGACGGAATTGCTAGAAAGTAGTGATAACGAAACCGTGTTGAAGGATTTGGGCATGGCGAAAATGTTGCAGTGCCGGATTCGTTATTTCACGGATGGCGCAGTGATCGG
>JANPMK010000073.1:0-4578 GCA_031422775.1 Akkermansiaceae bacterium
ATAATCCCCTGTGCGCAAGTTCCGCAGCCGGCAATCACCGCCTGAATAGAGAAAATGGCCTCATCGATCCAGATACCAGACACCGCCCCGTTTACTCCCGAACAACGCCTGTGGTTGAGCGAATTCTTGGGACACATTCTTTCCCAAGCTTCAACAGCTTCACAATCTGCGGGACCTGCCGTTCCAGTAACCGTTCTTTTCGGTTCTCAGACAGGCACTGCTGAAGGCTTGGCGAAGAAACTCGTTAAAACTCTGAAGAAGGGAAATTTCGAGCCGAACATTCAGGACATGGGAAGCTATGATAAAGAGCAGCTCTCGAAAGAGAAAAACCTCTTAGTCATCACCTCCACATACGGCGACGGCGAACCTCCAGACACCGCGTTAGAGTTACACACGTGGTTGATGAGCGATGCCGCACCTCGCCTCGAAGGTGTTAACTTCTCGGTGCTTTCACTGGGCGATAGTTCTTACCCTGATTTCTGCCAGTGCGGAACAGATTTCGATCTACGCCTGGAAGCGCTGGGTGCAAATCGAATTTATCCAAGAATCGATGTCGATGTCGATGCGGACCAACCCTACGCGGATTGGTCAAAAGGCGTCATCGCCGTTCTTGCACCGTCATCATCTGCTACTACTTCTAACAAAGCTGTCGCTGATGAAATCGAAGAAGCTGAATACTCGAAAAAGAATCCTTTCCCGTCTGTCGTTCTCAATAATTTCAATCTCAACGGTCCAGGTTCTAAGCAAACCCACCATATCGAAATTTCTCTTCAAGGCTCTGAGCTTTCCTACGAAGTCGGCGATGCTTTAGGTGTCTATCCAGAAAATCCTGAAAGCGTGGTGAATGAAATCATTGCCGCTCTACCTTTCAAAGCTGGCGATGTCCCGACATCTACCGGTGAAGAAGTCAGCCTCCGCGAGGCGCTCATCCGCCATTACGACATCGGCACGATCAACAAAGCCCTCATTGAAAAATGGCAGAAGCGCAGTGGCTCCCCATACCTCCGCTCGCTCGTTGCGGCGGACGATAAAAAAGAATGGGAAAAATTTTGTTGGGGCCGCGATCTGATTGATCTCGCGCTCGATTACCCAGCCGACTTCAGCGATGGCGAAGATTTCGTTTCCGTTTTAAAGAAACTTCAACCACGGCTTTATTCGATTGCCTCAAGTCCGAAGGCTCACCCAGCCGAGGTTCATCTCTGCGTTGGCATCGTGCGTTACGACAGTCACGGCAGAGAGCGCGGCGGGATTTGTTCGACATATCTCAGCGATCGCTTGAACGCTAACTCGAAGCCAGGAGTTTTCGTGCATCACAACACAGCTTTCCGCCTGCCAACCGATGGCAATGTGCCAGTGATCATGGTGGGTCCTGGAACGGGTATCGCACCTTTCCGAGCTTTTCTTGAAGAACGCAAAGCCACTGGCGCGAAAGGGAAAAATTGGTTGTTCTTCGGTAATCCCTACGCAAAAACCGATTTCCTCTACAGCGACGAGCTCGAAGCTTTCCAGAAAGACGGCACGCTCACCCGCATGGATCTTGCATGGTCGCGTGATCAGAAAGAAAAGATCTACGTTCAAAACCTCATGCTCAAGCAAGGAGCCGAAATGTGGAAGTGGCTTCAAGAAGGAGCGGCATTCTATGTATGCGGAGACGCATCACGCATGGCGAAAGACGTCGATGCTGCTTTGCTAAGTATCGCGAAAAAACACGGCAAACTTTCAGAAGAAGCCGCCGCCGCTTACATTGCGCAGCTCAAAAAAGACAAGCGCTACCTCCGCGACGTTTATTAATGCGCAGCGTAAGAGCCCTTGAATAATTCCCAGTTAATCCAAGGAAGTTTCAAATCATAATCCGCATCAACATTGCGGGATATAACAAACGGTGACCACACTAACAAATACAGTTCAAAGAGAAGAGCGATGCACCAACGACGATCATTTACAGCAATAGCAATGACGCTAAAGATCTCTTCATACATATGAAATCCAGCGCATCCATACGGAAATTTAGAATCGTGATGAGCTTATTTATGATCGGCTTGATTCTAAGTGGCGTCACTGCATTTCCACTATTATCTGAGCTTCGATATGCCGAGAGCTTATTTGCTAAAGACGCTCTATTATCAGGCCTAGAAGGAACCGGAATGGCCCATTGGATTCATAAAATCTCATTCGGATTAAGCGAGACTTACGCTAACTACCCATGGATTGGATACGGAACAGACTGGTTGGCCTTCGGACACATTATCATAGCGATATTTTTCATCGGCCCACTCATTAATCCGATATCCTGCCGATGGAATATTTATGCCGGAATCATTTCATGTATTCTAGTGATCCCAGTTGCTTTGATTTGTGGTGGCATTCGGGATATCCCATTTTTCTGGCGTTTGATAGATTGTTCCTTTGGCGTTTTGGGCGTTATTCCGTTATTGTATTGCCTTAAACTGAGTCGGAAAATTCAGAACGAAGAACGAACCTAACAATAAAGAAATCATTCGACAGATCCGGGTTCAGAAACCTGCGGTCGGCGAGAATCTTCCCATGGCTTGATGCCTCTCTTTTGTTCATTGAGCCCTTGTTGATACTCCATGTTGATACGTTCCAGAATTATCTTCCCGGTTTTGGAAGCTCCGTGTTTTTTCTGTATCCGTTTCAAAACACCTTCTACTTCCGCATCAGCAGTCGGATCCCCGCAAAGAGAGATATTATTGATGGAACTGCTCATCATAGATACAGTCTGTGCCACGCTGTATTCTACAATCTCCGATCTTTGTAATTTAGACTTCATGGCTTCGTATTCTTCTACCGATGGAAGTTTTTCGGACATCTGCTTTTCGACAGCTTTGAGAAAAGCTACATAGGTGGCGATTACTGTTGGGTTTGGATCGCACACCATTGCCCAATGGGCCCTCGAGAGTTTAGTTCGCGAGATCTTCTGTTTTTCTGAGAGAATCTCCGAAAAAATCCCCGCGCTTTCACGGATATGTTTTGTTTGCGAAGTGTCTTTCGTGGTCTTTTCGATGATTTTAAGTTCGTTTTGAATTGCGGCATTTTTTGTATCGCAGCCGCTAAAAACAAGTGCGGCAAGTAAGCCGATAAGAAGTTTTGAATTCATAGTATTTAAGGTGAAGGGATTTTCGCAAAACGGCAAATGTATGCTTGGCGGTTTATTTTTCCTTCAACCGCACCGTCCGTGAAATCTATCTCTCAGTTCCCTCGCATCACAAAAATCGATCCCGACTTCCCACCGCTTGCGCTTTTCAATGGCTTCGCTGTTCGTTCCTTCTGCCTCTCAAACTGTGCCTGATACCTCGCTGCCATTCCTTTCACATAATCCTCACTCCCCAGCGCAATCCCTTCGCTGAAACACTTCATCCGCTGGCGTATTTCTAACATCGGTAAAAATAGAAAATTTTCCACCGCAGCTTGCGCTGCCTCCACCTGCGCTTGGGTATAACCTTTTCTTCGCGAGTCTTCTGCTACCTTGCCTTCTTCATACAACCATTTCCGATAGTAAGCATGCGCCTTCGCATTCCACCCGTCCTGCGCAACTTCCAACACCTTACAAAGCCCACGTCGTGCGCGTTTGCTGCCGCCCACTGCTTCCCCATAACCACTCCACGCATACATTGCAGGATCTTTCACAATCCCTGCCCGCACCGGGTTCAAATCGATATAACCCGCCATCGTCTGCAGCGCCTCACCGGTCTCCACCAACACGCTTTTAAACCGATCCATCCACAACGTCCCACGTCGGCCTTTCTGCTTGTTATACCAACGGCTAAACCGCTCCTTGAGTTCTTTGACAAACAAACTCAGGTCACAAAACCGTTGTTGGAATCGCTCTAACAACGCCTGTGCCGCATCTTCCTCGTGGCGATTGCGCAGCTCGGTGATTTCACTTCGGAACTGGGTGATGAAAGCCTTTGAATACACCAGTGAAAGGTGCTCAAAAAACCTTTCTTCTCCCTCTTTACCTTCGAAACGTTTCAGCCAGCTTTTCTGCTCAGGCACTTTGAGCAAAATGTGAAAATGATTGTCCATGATCGCATAGGTCAGGATTTCAACCCCTGAAAACGTCGCCATACGCCACATCATCCGACGCAGTGCCTCCTTCTCAATCGAGCCGAGCAAGAACTCGCCATTCACCACCCGCGACATCACATGATAACACGCCGAGCAATCCGTCACGCGCATCCGCTTGCGTCCGGCAAACCCTCGAGCCCGCCGAATCTGCCCCAACCGCCGCCCCGTTTTCATCTCCGCCAACTCCAGAGGAGACCACACCTTTTGCTGCTCTGAATCCCTTTGTTTATATTCTTTCGGCATATCCATAACAAAAACCTACCAACCTAAAAAAGCATGCACAAGCTAATTGTTTGCCTGGCAGATTATTAATGGCAGTATATTTCGAGTATTTGATTACCACAGACCAAAGCATTTGGTCGCTGAGTCTTGACAGCACCCCCCACGGAAAGCAACTTTCCGCCCGTTTTGAATGTTATTTGAATTAACTCAGCGGTTAGTTCAAGCAACCACGCCGACAGATACTCGCTAATTTTTGCAATCTCTGCC
>JANPMK010000074.1:0-5497 GCA_031422775.1 Akkermansiaceae bacterium
CCCATCACGGCTCAGACCAGTATCTACTGTGGCTTCGATTTGCGGCTATTGTGCGACCGGTTGTCAGTTGAAAATCCACCTCGATGCCGAAGGTCACGCCATCAATCTCAGTCCTCAGGCGGGTTATCCGGTGAACCTCGGGATGGCGTGTCCGAAAGGCTGGCAGGCGCTCGATCCGCTCGAATCATCGGACCGCGCTACGACTCCCTTGCTGCGGGATGAGAATGGGGATTTTCAAAAAATCGATTGGGGAACGGCGCTTCAAACATTCGTTTCTCGCTTCAAATCCATCCAACAGGACCACGGTCACGAATCGGTTGGCTTTCTTTCCACCGGACAAATCCCGTTTGAGGAAATGGCGTTGTTGGGCTGTTTGTTCAAATTCGGCATGGGCTTTTTGCACGGCGATGCTAACACGCGCCAGTGCATGGCGACCGCGGTGACAGCGTACAAACAGTCGTTTGGATTCGACGCGCCACCAGCGACGTATGCGGATTTCGAGGAAAGTGATGTTATCGTCTTGGTCGGCGCGAATCTATGCATCGCGCACCCGATTCTCTGGCAGAGGGTGATGCGGAATCGGCGCAACCCGAAAATCATCGTCATCGATCCACGCTCGACCGAAACCGCGCAGGCGGCGACCCAACATGTTTCGTTGAAACCGAAAGGCGATCTCGCTCTACTTTACGCGCTCGCGCATTGCATCATCCGCGATGGCCGGATCGATCAGGAATCGATTTCGAACACGGAGGGTTACGAGGAGTTCGCGGAGTTCGTGAAAGATTACGCTCCGGAATTGGTTTTTGAAAAAACCGGGATGTCGGTTGAGGAAGTCGAAACGCTGGCGGAGACGGTTTCGGCCCCGGGGAAACGTGTTTCGTGGTGGTGGACGATGGGAGTGAATCAGTCTTACGAAGGAGTCCGCACCGCGCAGGCGATGATCAATCTCGCGCTGATCACAGGAAACATCGGCAAGCCGGGCACAGGCGCGAACTCGATCACCGGGCAATGCAACGCGATGGGTTCGCGGTTGTTTTCAAATACCACCTCACTCGTGGGTGGACATGATTTTGCAAACGCGGAGCATCGCGCGAAAGTAGCGGATCGTTTAGGAATTCCGATAGCAAACATTCCTTCCGAATCATCGCTTGCTTACGATCAGATTTTGGCCGCAGCCGAGGAGGGGAAAATCAAAGGGTTATGGATTGTCGCGACCAATCCGTTTCATTCATGGATCGATAGCGGTCGGCTCGAGAAGCTCCGCGAGAAGCTGGAGTTTCTCGTCGTACAGGACATGTATCATTCAACCGAGAGTGCCCGAGTGGCGGATCTAGTTTTGCCCGCAGCGGGGTGGGGGGAGAAGGAAGGTTGTTTCATCAATTCCGAGCGCCGGATCGGCACGACGAAAGCGGTTCGCAAAGCTCCGGGGATCGCGCTCTCGGATTTCAGGATTTTCCGCCTCATCGCCAATGCATGGGGTTGTGGTGAGATGTTTGCCGAGTGGACCGATCCTGAGGCGGCCTTCCGTATCCTGCGTGATTTGTCAGAAGACCGACCCTGCGATATCACGGGGATAAAGGGTTATGAACAGATCGACGAGCTCGGGGGAATTCAATGGCCTTATTCCAAATTCCAAATTTCAAACTTGTCCGTCGTAGCTTTAGCGAAGTCGGATTCCAAATCCCAAATTTCCAAAGAGCGTCGTCTATTTGAGGACGGAAAATTTTTCACTCCGAACGGTAAAGCGCAGATGCTTTTTTCCCCACCAGCAGCATTGCCAGAACCGACAGATAAAGAATATCCATTCACCTTACTAACAGGTCGAGGCACCAGTAGTCAGTGGCACACGCAGAGTCGGACCGCGAAATCCGATATCCTTTCCAAGCTTGCGCCGACGAAAGCCTACGTGGAAATTCATCCAGATGATGCATCGGAGCTGGGTTTGAAAACTGGCGATACTGCCAGCGTGAGATCGCGGCGAGGGAGCATGATCGTCAACATCTACATTGCCCCAACGATGCAACGCGGGCAGCTGTTTATTCCCATGCATTATCCGGAGGTAAATCAACTCACCCATTCATCCTTCGATCCGCACTCGCGTCAGCCGAATTATAAGGCCTGTGCAGTGGTGGTAGAGAAAGCATAGAACAGCATTTTCTAATAAATAAGGGGACGGACAATCTATAGATATTCAGGATTTGATGTTTTGTTCATGAGGTCGCGATTGAAAATTACGATTTCTGTCGTCCATGCCTGAAGAGGGGACAAAATGTCCCTTCTACATTCTGGGACTACAAGTCTCAGCCACGATGGGGTTTGACGGGAGAGAGTAGGAGTTGCACGTTGGAGGTGTGACGGCGGTGAATTACAAGATAGGGAATGAGAAGTTGGTGAAAGTGCTGGATTCGGCATCGAGTCACTTGCGTGGGTTATTGGAGAAGCAGGGACGGGCGGATGGGGCGTTGAGGATTGCGGTGATTGGGGGCGGTTGCTCGGGGTTGCAATACAAGATGGATTTGGTGGATGGTCCGCGGGACAGGGATATTTTGGTTCCGAGCAATGGGGTGAATGTGGTGATTGATCCGAAGAGTGCGCTGTTTGTGAGTGGGAGTGAGTTGGATTACTCGGATGATTTGCAGCAGGGAGGGTTTAAAGTGAGTAATCCGAATGCGGTAGTGACTTGTTCTTGTGGGGAGAGTTTCGCGGCTTAATATGTTAAAATTTTCAACGCAAAGCCGCAGAGAACGCACCATACTTCGCTGAAGCTACGAATGGCAAGAAGGTCCGCAAATTTGAGGTTTAGAATTTAGAGTTTAAAATTTAAAACATTGAGTGCATTTGAGACATTGGGGTTGAGGGTTGGGTTGGGGGTTTCTGATGAGGAAATTCGGGAGGCGTTTCGGGTTCGGGCTGCGGTGATGCATCCGGATTCGGGGGGTGATGAACAGGAGTTTGCGAAGTTGCAGGGGGCGCGGGATGTGTTGTTGAGTCCGGCGCGGCGTCTGAAGGAATGGATGGCGGCGCGAGGGATGGAGGCGGACGCGCGAGGTCAGATCGAAGGGGGGCTGATGGATCTGTTTCAGAAGGTTTCTGAAGTCGGCGCTGCGGCGGAGTTGTTGATCCGAGATAATGCGGGCGCGAAATCGGCTTTGGTGAAAGCGATGGTGGAGGTGAAGTTGATCAAACAGCGGGAACTGGTTAAAGAGCTGTTAGAAAATATTGCTGCGGAGATCCAGCAGAGGATTGATCGTTTTCAGGAAGTGGAGGAAGGTCGGATGGATCCGGCAGTGATGATGCGGGATCTGATATTTCTGGAGAAATGGCGCGCGACCTTGAAGGGGATTTACGGACGGTTGATGTGATGCGTATGGTATTCGCCCTTAACTTGGGTGAGTAAATGGATTCTTGGGGCAGGATTCCCCAAGAACGGCCTGGGGCTGGAATCCCCAGCCACGATTCAATATGTTCCTCCTCCTTATTGAACTTTCTTCACATACATCGCTTTAAGGGCGATGGAGAGGCCGTTCATTTTGCAGTCGATTTCGTGGTCGCCGTCGACGATGCGGATGGGTTTGGACTTGGTGCCGGTTTTCAGGGTTTCTGAAGAGCCTTTGAGTTTGAGGTCTTTGATCATGGCGACGATGTCACCGGTTTCAAGGATGTTGCCGTAGGCGTCTTTGACAACGCGTGTTTCTTGGGCAGAGGTTTCCTCAGAGAAAATCTCCGATTTCCATTCATGACCGCAGGTCACGCATTCGTTATGATCGGCGAGGACGATGACATCGTCCATGGTGCAAAGTGGGCATTCCATGCTGTAAGAAAGTTAGTGGCCTTGGTTGCCTTTTTTCGGCGGTTCCCATTCACGACGGGTGCGTGAGCGGACCGAGAAGATGATGGGGATGCCGGGGGCGGGGTGTGTTTCGCGGATCTGGTTGGTTAGATACGCTTCGTAAGAATCTTTCATCAGGGCCTTGTCGTTGACGAAAAGCACAAAGGTCGGGACGGGGATGACGGAGTATTTTTCGTTCAGAGCCGTGGTCGCGTAATAGAGTTTCATACGCTTGGCCTTGTTATCGGTCGGCGGCGGATTTTTCTGCATGGCGGCTTGCAGCATGCGATTGAGTTTACCGGTGCTTGGAACTTCTTGAGCGCCTTTTTTGATCGCTAAAGCTTTCTTTAAAACGTGTTCGGTGGAATCGCCGGTTTTTGCGGAGCAGGCGACGAAAGGTGCGTATGAAAGGAAGAACAATTCACGTTTCACATGTTCCTCGGCCTCGGCGACGCGGTGTTTGTAATCGGCACCCGGGTGATAGAGATCGAATTTATTTAGAACGATGAGGCAGGGTTTTTTCTCTTCGAGGATGAGCTGAGCGATTTTGCGGTCTTGTGCGGAAACGCCTTCTGCGAGGTCGATGACGAGCACGCAGAGATCGGCGCGGCGGATGGCTTTTTCTGAGCGGATCGCGGAGAAAACCTCGACGGAGTTGTCGCGTTTGCCACGAGGCCGGAGACCAGCGGTATCGATGAGGGTGAAATTTTCACCAGCAAAGGAGTAAGGGAGGTCGATCGCATCGCGAGTGGTTCCGGCTATTTTGGAAACGATGGTGCGTTCGTCTTGGAGGATGGCGTTGATCAGGGAAGATTTTCCGGCATTCGGCTTTCCGATGATGGCGAGTTTGATGCCGGCTTTTTCAGCGACCACCATGACCTCTTCGGTTTCAATGTGCAGGGGTTCGCAGACGGCATCGATTTTATCGATGAGCTCGGTGAAGTTGCGGCCGTGTTCTGCAGAAACGAAGACGCTGTCCGGAAGTCCTAGCGATGTGAAATCGGCGAAGGAGGATTCGTGTTTGTCGTGATCGACCTTGTTGATGACGAGCAGGACAGGCGGTTTGGCTTTGCGAAGTTTTTGTGCGAGCGCTTGGTCTATGGAGGTAAGGCCTTCGTGGGCATCGACGAGGAACAGGATGAGATCGGCCGTTTGCATGGCGATGTCTGCCTCGATGGCGACTTGTTCGCCGAATCCATCGTCAAGAGTTGCGCCGATACCGCCGGTATCGATGAGGGTGCAGGGATGGGTGGTCAGGGTGCAGGGCGCGGCAATCCGGTCGCGCGTGACGCCGGGTTGATCGTGGACGATGGCGATTTTTCGGCCTGCGAGGCGGTTAAAGAGCGCGGATTTCCCTACATTGGGGCGACCGACGATGGCGACAGTTGGCATAAATTTCAATTTTCAAATTTCAACTCTCAAGGAGAGTTTTGCGAGAAGCTAGAGGTTTGGAGACGTTCTAGCGATAAAGAAAAACCCCGCCGTGAGGCTTTTTAGGGCCGTTTGGCGGGGTCAACACGAACAGGGATGGCGGAGCGGACGGGGCTCGAACCCGCGACCTCCAACGTGACAGGCTGGCGCTCTAACCAACTGAGCTACCGCTCCATCCCGTTCGGGTGGGCGGGACGCTATGGAGAGAGCTGCTTGGGTGCAACCACTTTTTTAGCT
>JANPMK010000075.1:0-17936 GCA_031422775.1 Akkermansiaceae bacterium
CTACACACCTGTTCCAAACATCCGCGGCAAATCCCAAGTTAAGGAATTCGCATCTTTCCCTAAACTCGAAGAACTTCCTGAGTGGGGCTTCGACGGCAGTTCGACCCAACAGGCACCGGGCGGTAGCTCCGACTGTGTCCTTAAGCCGGTTGCTATTTATCCGGACACTACCCGTCGCAATGGTGCGATCGTCATGTGCGAAGTTATGATGCCAGACGGCACCCCGCATTCTTCAAACGGTCGCGCCACTATCCTCGACGACCCAGGCGCATGGTTTGGCTTCGAACAGGAATATTTCCTTACTCAAGACGGCAAGCCACTTGGCTTCCCTGTTGATGGTTATCCAGCACCACAAGGTCCTTACTATTGCGGCGCAGGCTACAAAAACGTAGGTGACATTGCTCGCACCATCGTTAATGAGCATCTTGATCTTTGCATCGACGCTGGAATCAACCACGAAGGTATCAACGCCGAGGTTGCTAAAGGCCAATGGGAATTCCAGATCTTCGGTAAAGGCTCCAAGAGTGCTGCTGACCAAATCTGGGTTGCGCGTTACCTTCTTAACAGACTTTGTGAAAAATACGGTATCGACGTGGATTACCACTGCAAACCGATCAAAGGCGACTGGAACGGTTCCGGTATGCACGCAAACTTCTCCACTACTTATCTTCGTGAAAAAGGTGGTAAAGCATACTTCGAAGCTCTCATGGCTCAATTTTCTAAAAATGTGGAAGAGCACATCGCAGTTTACGGCCCAGATAACCACCTTCGCTTGACCGGTCTCCATGAGACTCAGTCGATCGATAAGTTCTCTTACGGTATTGCTGACCGCGGTGCATCGATCCGTGTTCCACATAGCTTTGTTAAAGATAATAAGTATCAAGGTTACCTCGAGGATCGTCGTCCGAACTCGCAAGGTGATCCATACCAGATCGCTTCGCGCATTCTTAAGACGATTTCCGAAGTTCCGCTTCCATAAGGCTGCGATTGACATAAGTCTTGTCACTTCTAGGCCGTCTTCCTTCCCGGAAGGCGGCTTTTTTCTGATATAATTGGAGGGATGAAAGAAAGTTGGTTGAGATAGGGCTTGAAACCTTGCCGAATTTATTGAAAACGCTGAGTTTCGAAAGCAACGAATGGTAAAAAACGCACAAGCGGAAGAATTAGTCTTCAACGGAATCCCGGCATCACCGGGGATTGCGGTGGCGCCTATTCATGTGAATGCGCGAGGGTTTTCCGCACCGGAGATTTATGAAATTCCCGAAGAGCAGGTAGACGAGGAACAAGCGCGGTTTCAGAACGCGGTGGATATCACCAAAAAGCAACTGACGGATCTGCAGAATCGGTTGGAGTCTCTCGCGGGAAATTCTGAAAGTGAGATTTTTGAGGCGCACGTGATGTTGCTTGAAGATAAATCGTTGATCAGTCGGGTGATGACTGCGATTGAGAAGCGGCAGCAGAATGCGGAATACGCGTTCTACGCAGTGATGCAGAATTTCTTGGAAGCGATGCGTCGCATACCCGATGCATATCTGCGCGAGCGCACGGCGGATATCGAGGATGTTTCGCAACGGGTGTTACGAAATTTCAAAGTAGACGAGGATAGCGGGCATCAAGCTCCGGACGGGACTCACATTCTGTTAGCGTATGATTTATCGCCCTCGGATACTGCGTCGATGAATCGCAGGCATTTGTTAGGTTTCGCGACCGAGCAGGGAAGTGTGAACTCGCATACCGCGATTCTTGCACGCTCGTTCGGGATACCGGCAGTGGTCGGACTTGAGGCTTCGGTCATTCAAGTGACCGCGCTCACTCCGGCAGTGATCGATGGCTACTCCGGAAAATTGATTTTGAATCCAACACGTGAGACGTTGGAAAAATACATTCTTCTCGTCGCTGAAAAAGAGAAGCAAAGCAACGAACTCGATGCTCGGAAAAACGAGGCGACCGAAACGAATGACGGGCGGGTTATCACTTTGTCGGCAAACATCGAGTTTCTTGAAGAGCTTCATCAAGTCAAAGAAAGCGGAGCGAAAGGTGTTGGACTCTATCGAACAGAATTCCTGTTATTGAACGGCAGTGAAATGCCCGATGAAAACGAGCAAGCAGAAGCCTACGAGCGTGTCGCGAAAGCGGTGGACGGTAATATTGTCATCATTCGCACCTTGGATGCAGGTGGCGACAAGCTTCCGATTGAGCCATTGACCGAGCCGGAGCCTAACCCATTCCTCGGTTGGCGTGGCATTCGCGTTTCGCTTTCACGTCCGGCGATGTTCCGTGATCAGTTGCGCGCGATCCTGCGTGCCAGTGCACATGGAAAGCTCGCAGTGATGTTCCCGCTAGTTTCTGGTTTATCGGAATTGATCCGTGCTCGCGAGATGTTGACGCGTTGTATGGATGAGCTGACTTCTGAGGGCGTTCCATTTAATGAAAAAATTCCAGTTGGGGTGATGATCGAGGTGCCGTCCGCGGCGGTATGTGCGGATTTACTCGCGCCTTATGTCGATTTCTTTTCGATAGGAACAAACGATTTGATTCAATACACCGTTGCGGTTGACAGGGTGAATCCGCACGTGGCGGATCTTTACAGGCCAACTCATCCCGCTGTGATTCGTTTGATCAAACGCACTGTCGAAGCTGGTGAGGCGCAGGGAATCTGGACAGGAGTATGCGGTGAAATGGCCGGCGATATTCGGCTTACTCCGTTGTTGTTAGGTTTGGGTGTGGAGGAGCTTTCGGTTTCTCCTAAAATTCTGCCAAAAGTCGGTCAGGTGATTCGTTCTCTGCATTACGGCGATTGCCATGCGCTGGCGGAGCAGGTGTTGAAAGAATCCCGCTCGCAGAGGATTTTGGATTTGAGTATGGAAATTGCCGAGAGGTGTTATCCCGATTTGTTAGATTGAGCGTTGGGTAGGGCATCACACTAAAAAGACTTTCTAAGATGCGATGGTAGGATGTTGAGTTGTTCGCGGTATTTCGCGACGGTGCGGCGGGCGATGGTGATGCCTTGTTTGCCTAGGGCTTTGGTGATCGCGTCGTCTGAGAGAGGCTTGGCTTGGTTTTCCTGAGATACGAGTTGTTGGATGGCCTCGCGGACACCGGCGTTGGAGACTTCGGTTCCGCCTTCGGTTTGGTATCCGGTGGCGAAGAACGCGCGCATTTCCATTAGGCCTTGCGGGGTGAGGATGTATTTCCCTGCAACAGCTCGTGAGACCGTAGTTGCATGAAGTTGCAATTCATCGGCGATGTTGTTCATCGTCAATGGACGCAGGAAGCGCGGGCCTTTTTCCAGGAAATCGGTTTGTTGATCGATGAGCTTGTGGGCGATCGCGAGGATAGTTTCTTGGCGGAGTGAAATCGATCGAATCAAGCTACGGCCATCGCGGATTTGATCGCGGAGAAACGCGCGTGCTTTCGCGTCCACGCCTGATTTTCCAATCATGTCTTTATAAAAATCGTTGATGCGCAGGCTGGGTAAGTGTTCACCGGTTAGACGCGCGGACCATTTGCCATCATCGTTTTTCTCAATGATCACATCGGGAAGGATGTAGGGATTTCCGGTAGGATCAAATTCGCCTCCGGGGTTCGGGGAGAGACGGCTAATGTTGGCGGCGGCTTCCGTGACCCGATCCACGCTGATACTGAGAGCTTTGGCGATTTGTGGGTAACGTTTCCTCGCGAGATCTTCGAGGTGATCTTTGACGATTTTGTATTCGATCGTTTCATTTCCGGATGCGCGATCGAGCTGGATCAATAGAGCTTCGGGGATGCCTGAAGCGCCAACTCCTGCGGGATCGAAGCTTTGGATTAGGCTGAGTGCCTCGCGGAGATTCTTGAAAGTGGATGATGAATTCATCCCGATTTTCTGCAAAGGCTCATCGAGAAATCCGCGTTCGTTGATGCAGCCTAACAGCTCTTGTGCGGCCTTGCGCACGGATGGCTCGATGAGTGCGAGATCGAGCTGTTGCTGAAGGTGTTGTTGGAGAGTTTCGGGCGCGACGATGTTGTCATAAAGTCGCTGACGGCGTTCTTCGTCTTCTTGGGTCCACGGGCTATTTTTCCCATCCATGATGGAGCGGTCGCGCCAATCGTCATCGGTTTCATTCAGGTATTCCAAAGAATCCGGATCCTCGCCGTCTTCGTATTCCTGATCGAGCGATTCGATTTCCGTGACGTCCTCAAGGGTGGGATTCGTTTCCAGGGCCTGGCGCAACAGTTGATTGAGCTCCAAAGTGCTCGCCTGCAAAATCTCCAAGCTCTTACGCATTTGAGGCGCGAGAGTCTGAGACTGGGAGAGTGACTGGTAGAGTGAAGCTTCGGCCATTTGGCAGGGCGTAAAATCGCCTGCACGAAGTTAGTCACACAGTTACTGGAAATGAAGCATAATTTGTGCCAATTATGACATTTGGCTCATTCGAAATACGTAACTCCCGCTGCAAAGATTGGCTGGATCTTGGTTCCGGGGATATTTTTGGCGACGTTATGGGAGAAACGCTCGGAGTGAGCCATTTTTCCGAACACACGGCCGCAAGGCGAGGTGATGCCTTCGATGGCGTGGAGCGAGCCGTTCGGGTTGAACGGATGCTGCATGGTCGGGCTGCCTTCGGTGTCGCAGTATCGGGTGGCGATTTGGCCGTTGGCGGCGAGTTGCGCGATGACGTCTTCAGGAGCGTAGAATTTGCCTTCGCCGTGGGAAACGGGGACTGTGTGGATCGTTCCGATTTCTTGGTTGGCCAGCCAAGGGGAGGAATTGTTGATGATACGGGTTTGAACGTAATGGGAAATGTGGCGGGAAATGTCGTTGTGAACGAGCGTGGCCGAGTTGGTATCGGTGGGGATGACTTTGCCATGGGTGGCGAGACCGGTTTTAATCAGGGCTTGGAAGCCGTTGCAAATTCCGAGAATCAAACCATCGCGGTTTTCTAGGAGGTCTGAAATCGCATCGGCAACGCGTGGGTTACGCAGGATGGTCGCGATGAATTTTGCAGAACCATCGGGTTCGTCGCCTGCTGAGAAACCACCGGGGACGAAAAGGATCTGTGAGGTTTTGATTTGTTCTGCGAGAGCGTGAATGGATTCCTCGATGTGTTTTGCGGAGAGGTTGCGAAAGACTTCGATGTGAGTTTCTGCACCGACGCGTTGGAAGGCGCGGGCAGAATCGTATTCGGAGTTGGTTCCGGGGAAGGCGGGGATGAGGACCCGGGGTTTTGAGTGCCGAGTGATCAGTGATCGGTGAGCAGTGTAGGAAGAAATAGGTCTTATAGGTCCTATAGGACTTATTGGAGATGATTCCGGCCGTGTTGGATAGATGGGTTCCAAGGTGGATTGCCAAGCGGTTTGGAGATCGGTTAGAGAGTGTGACTCACCGTTGATGGTGAGGGTGGGTTCTTCGGTGGTTTCGCCGATGATGATGGCTCTCGGGATGGAATCCGCTGCTGCGTGCTCGATGAGGAAGCTGAAATAGGCCGGGCTGGAGGTAGAAAATGCGGAGGGGGCGTCCGCGCTCCCATTGAAACCTATGAGGTTACCGAAGCAGCACTTGGCGAGTGCGGCGGGAATGCCGGCTGCTCCGATGTGATGGAGGGAAATGATTTTTCCGGCTTTGTTGAGTTGATGAAGCGATTCGGCGATTTCTTTGAGTGCTGTGAAATCGGGCAGGCCGTTACCGAGGATCGGAGTTGATACCAATGAAACCGTCGAATCGGTTTTCTTGAACTCAGGTGAGAGTGCGAGCGATGCGTATCCCGGTGCGAGGGCGAAGGAAACGAGGGTGGGTGGGACGTCGAGTTCGTTGAACGATCCTGACATGGAATCTTTACCACCGATTGCGGCGAGGCGGAGTTCGTGTTGGGCGCGGAACGCACCTAACAGCGCAGCGAAGGGAAGTCCCCAGCGTTTTGGATCGCTGCCAAGGCGGGGAAAATATTCCTGGAGAGTCAGGCGGATATCGCTGAGTCGAGCACCAGCGGCGACGGCTTTGCAGGCCGATTCAGTGACGGCGTATGCGGCACCGTGGAAAGGGGATTGCTCTGAGAGGTAAGGATCAAAGCCCCATGCCATGAAAGTCGCGGCGTCGGTTTCTCCTTCTAACAGAGGAAGTTTTGCGACCATCGCATCTGGCGGCGTGAGTTGATTAGATCCACCGAAGGGCCAGAGGACGGTGTTCGCACCGACTGAACCATCGAACATTTCACCAAGGCCTTTTTGGGAGGCGATGTTGAGGGATTTTAAGTGATCAGTGATCAGTGAGCAGTGAGCAGTGGAAGAAATGGCTTTAGCGGTTACTTCAACTTTTGCGGTTTGTTGGACGCCGTTGGTGTCTAGGAAGGCTCTGCTGAGGTTGACGATTTCTTTGCCGCGCCAATTCATGATCAAACGACCCGAGTCTGTGACGTCGGCGACGTGGACGCATTCGAGGTTTTCTTTATCCGCTTCGTTGATGAAGAAGTCGATTTCTGATGGATCGACGCATACCGCCATGCGTTCTTGAGATTCGGAAATGGCGAGTTCGGTGCCGTCGAGTCCGTCGTATTTTTTAGGAACGGCATCGAGGTAGATGATGAGAGAAGGAGCGATTTCACCGATAGCAACTGAGACACCGCCGGCGCCGAAGTCGTTACAGATTTTGATTTTGCGGGTGAGTTCTGGATTGCGAAAGAGGCGTTGAATTTTGCGTTCGGTTGGCGCATCGCCTTTCTGGACTTCAGCGGAATTTTCTAAAGCGGTGTCGGTATGTTCTTTGGAAGAACCGGTGGCGCCGCCGACTCCATCTCTACCGGTGCGACCCCCGATGAGGAGAATGACATCGCCGGGTGCTGGGCTACCGCGGAAAACATTGGAGCGTGGAGCGGCTGCGACCACGGCACCGATTTCAAGGCGTTTGGCGACGTAGCCTGGGTGATAAACTTCAGCGACTTGGCCGGTTGCGAGACCTATTTGGTTACCGTAGGAGGAATAACCTTTTGCTGCAATTTGGCAGATTTTTTTCTGAGGAAGTTTGCCAGGTAGGGTTTCTGAAAACGGAGTGAGAGGATTTGCTGCGCCAGTGACACGCATCGCTTGATAGACGTAGGAGCGTCCGGAAAGGGGATCTCGAATGCAACCTCCCAAGCAAGTTGCAGCACCACCGAAAGGTTCGATTTCGGTTGGGTGGTTGTGTGTCTCGTTCTTGAATTGAATCAACCATTCTTCAGAGCGTGGAGCAGAGAGCTGGGAGCTTGGAGAAGAGGTGGAATTTGAAATTTGAACATTAACGACGATGGAGGCGGCGTTGATTTCTTCGGAGACTTCGAGGTTATCGAGTTCGCCGGAGGCTTTGAGTTCGCGCATGCCAATGAGAGCGATGTCCATCAAGGTGACGGGACGGTCGTCGCGGTTGAGTTTTTTGCGGACGTCGCGGTAGATGTTATAGGTTTCTTCGATGAGTTCCGAGCCTGCACCGAATTTGATGTCATCAATAGCTGTTAGGAAAGTGGTATGGCGGCAGTGATCGGACCAATAGGTGTCGAGCATGCGGATCTCGGTCAAACTTGGAGCGCGACCTTCTTGGTTTTTGAAATAATCCTGAGTGAATGCGATGTCAGCCTCTGACATGGCGAGCGACATGGCTTTGCGGATTTTTGCGGGAGTATCTGTTAGAAAGCTATGGATAATTTCGATGTCGGAAGGAGAGGCTGGATTGGCATGGACCCGACCTGTCGGGGCCGCTACGGTGACTTCGTGCGAATCGACGGAGTTGATGACGTAGGATTTGATTACTGAGACTTGTGCGTCTGAGATTTTACCTTTCAGAATGACTATCTGTGAGGCGCGGACGACGGGCTTATCTTTTCCAGTGAGGATCTGAATGCATTGTGCGGCGGAGTCGGCACGTTGGTCGAATTGGCCGGGAAGGTAGGCATAGGCGAAAGCAGTTTCCTCTGGGCTGATGCTGAGTTCGTTGAAGAGGAGATCGGTTTGGGGTTCCGATAAAATGCTGCTGGAGGCTTTGGTGAATGCCTCGTTGGAGACGCCCTCGACATCGTAGCGATTGAGAAAGCGGAGTGATTCGAGGTTATGAAGATTCAGTGATTCGCGAAGGTCGTGTAGGAGGTGTCTGGCCTCGTTAGCGAAGTTAGATTTCTTTTCGACGAAGAGTGTGTGGGACATTGAAGTGATCGGTGAAAAAATAGAAATAGTGATTCGTTCGGATAATTGAAAGGCTATCGGATGGGTTAAGCCGGTCGGAGACCGGCTCTCCAGTATTAGCCTTTGATTTCTAACAGCATCTGCGGATTGTTCGGGAACTTCTTGATGAAGTAGAGCAATCGCTCCATGGCTTCGAAGGGGCGGTGACCTGAGAGGCCGCGGCGGATGAGGTGGATTTTATGCAGCATGTGCTCGGCGAGAAGGAGTTCCTCGCGGCGGGTTCCGGATTTAAAGATGTCGACGGCTGGGTAGACGTAGGACTCGGCGATTTTTCGATCGAGCACGAGTTCCATGTTTCCGGTGCCTTTGAATTCCATGAAAATGGCTTCGTCGGCGCGGGAGTTGGTTTGAATCAGCGCGGTGGCGAGAATGGTCAGAGAGCCGGCTTCGCGGGTGTTGCGTGCTGCTGCGAAGAGTCGACGTGGAACTTCGAGAGCACCGATGGTGATACCGCCGGATCCAGTGGCGCGGTTGCGGTTGTTTTTATCTCCGCCACTGCTCATCGCACCGTTGTAGGCGCGGGCGAGGCGGGTGATGGAGTCCATGAGAAGAAACACATCTTTCCCAGCTTCGACGAGGCGTTTCGCGCGTTCAATCGCGAGCTCGGCGATGCGGGTGTGGTTGCGTGTGGCTTCGTCGTTAGATGAAGCATAAATTTCCGCACCCGGCAACGCGCGGCGGAATTCGGTGACTTCCTCGGGGCGCTCATCAACCAACAAGATCATGAGGTGGATTTGTTCGTCGTATTTTTCACGGATCGCCTCCGCCATGTGTAAGAGGAGTGTTGTTTTACCGGAACGCGGAGGAGAAACGATAAGACCGCGTTGGCCGCGTCCGACGGGAGCGACGATATCGACCACGCGGGTGGTGTAGCGATCGGGCGTGGTTTCGAAAGCGATGCGTTTGTTTGGGTTGATCGCTGTGAGTTCGTCGAAGTGTGGAAGTTTGGCGGCGGCATCGGGAGCCATGTCGTTGACTGTGGTGATCTCGACGAGTTGTGGGCCGCGATTGCTTTCCTGATGTTTGCCGATGATCCACTGACCGTGACGGAGGGAGTGATTGCGGATCAGTTCTGCGGAAACGTAGACGTCGAGTTTGGCTTGCTCGTAGTTGGTCTCGGATAAGCGGAGGAACCCAAAACCTTTAGGGGTCATTTCTAGGATTCCGCTGATATCAAGGATGGGGCCGGTTAGGATGGTGGGTGAGCGATCTTCTAAAGGTGGGCGCTCGCTCCATTCGTTGCGGACGTTTCTATCGTTGCGTTGAGGATTATCGTTTCGCTCGTTGCGTTGAGGGTTTTCGTTGCCGTTGCGATTTCCATTGTCTCCAAAATTGTCGCGGCGGCGTTTGCGTTTGTCGCGGCGTTTTTTTGAACGGGATTCGCGTTGTTGTGAACCATCAGGATTTGGCTCGCGATGGGTGTGTTGAGGATGATGCTGGATCGGTCCACCGCCTGGAACGCGTCCAATGCGTGGTGCGTCGTTCGGTTCGGAATGATTGGCAGATGGTTGATACTGCGATGGCGGGGGAGGAAGAACGGGAGGCGTGATGGGTCTTGGTGCGGCGATGGGTTCGATGGGTCGCGCTTGGATAGGTGTTGAAACGATTGGGGTAGGAGCGGGGGCTGAGGGCGCTTGGATTTCCGGTGCGGAAGTGGCGGATTTTTTGGCTGCTGACTTCGTGGCGGTCTTGGTGGCGGTTTTCGTCGTCGCTTTTTTGGCAACTTTAGTAGCGGCTTTTTTCGCTGTTTTCGTGGCTACTTTTTTCGCTGCTTTTTTGGCGGGAGTCTTTTTGACTGCGACTTTTTTAGCAGCTTTTGCCGGTTTGGCGCCCTTGGTTTTGGCAGGGAGTTCGAGGAAATCGTCGGTGCTGTTTTGGCTCATTCGGTCAATGTTTGGGAAAAGAGGGTTTGGTGGATTTTTAAAACCACGAGAGAAAGGGGAAGATGGGGAGGGCCAGCCAGTGATATGAAAATCTACGGGTATTGCCTGAAAGTGGACGGGTTCAGCATAATGGTTTCCCAACAAAACACCCGATCTGGTGAGAAGGGTGGAAACGTGGGAGCGATTGCTTAAATGACAGCCGTGGAGAGATTCCCGAGGCAGTCAACCGTCGTGTCAACACAGGGAGACTGGAAGGGTGGGGATGGTTTGGCAATCTAAAAAATGAGGGGTGATTTTGGCTGCTTGTGGGGGAAAACCGTATTCAGGGCTTCCTTTTTTGCGCTCCCCATTTCGCCATCTCCTCTGCCAAGGCTACGGCGGCCAAGAAGGCTACGAGAGGCAAGGAGCAGCGGAGGTCGCCGAGGGAACGCAGAGCGGAGGTATATGTGAAATATGAGTAATCATTTTAGGTTTTCCATTTTTGGATAGCACGGCATGATGGGGGCACATGACATCGGATTTCTTGGTGGTTGGAGCTGGCATCGCGGGTTTGTCGTTCGCATTGCGGGCGGCGAAGCATGGGAGAGTGGTTGTTTTAACGAAGGGTAAGGCGGAGGAATCGAATACGGCTTGGGCGCAGGGCGGGATTGCATCGGTTTTGCCTGAGGGGTTGTGTGATACGGGGGATACGGTGGAGAAACATGTGGTGGATACGCTGGATGCGGGTGCGGGCTTGTGTGATGAGGCGGTGGTGCGTCGCATCATTGGAGAAGGGGCAGAGACTATCGAAGATTTATTGAGTTACGGGGTGGAGTTTGATCAGCAGGATGAAAAGTATGCGTTGGGGAAAGAGGGAGGCCACAGTCATCGGCGGATTTTGCATGCGCGTGATACGACGGGCCGGGAGATCGCAAGGGCGATGCTGAAAGCGGCGCGGAGTGAGCCGAATATCACGCTTTTGGAAAATCATTTTGTGATCGATCTGATCACTTCGGTTCGTTTGGACATTGTATCCAGCGACAGGGTTTTGGGAGCGTATGTGTTGAATCGGATGAGTGGTGAGGTAACGGTGTTTCGCTCGGATCGAGTGGTGTTGGCGGCAGGAGGATGTGGAAAAGTTTATCTTTATACGACCAATCCCGACTCGGCGACGGGCGACGGGGTGGCACTTGCGTGGCGCGCGGGTGCGACCATGTCTAACATGGAATTTATTCAGTTTCACCCGACTTGTTTTTACAACCCGGCCGCAACAGGGCCTGAAGCGAGGTCATTTTTAGTGAGTGAGGCGGTGCGCGGTGAGGGTGGGATTTTACGCAATGCGAAGGGTGAGGATTTTACGAAAAAGATCGATTCCCGGGGGTCATTGGCACCGCGTGATATTGTGGCGCGGGCGATTGACCAAGAGATCAAAAAGACCGGTGCTGCGTGTGTGTATCTGGATGTGACGCATAAGCCCAAAGGTTTTATGAAGGAGCATTTTCCATATATTTATGAGACGCTGATGAAGTTTGGTGTGGATTGTGAGACGACGCCCATTCCTGTGGTTCCTGCGGCGCATTACATGTGCGGCGGGGTGAAATCAGATGTGACAGGTAAGACGTCGGTGCGCGGGTTGTTTGCGATTGGAGAGGTGGGTTGCACGGGGCTGCATGGGGCGAATCGCTTGGCATCGAATTCTTTGTTAGAAGGAAATGTGGTAGGGCGTTTGGCGTTGGATGAAATGATGAGGCTTTATCCGCCGAACAAGCAGGTGATGGATGTGCCACCGATTCCAGAATGGCATCACGGCGATGTGGCGGAGCCGGATGAGTTGGTGGTGATTTATCACAACTGGGATGAAATTCGCCGACTCATGTGGGACTATGTTTCCATTGTTAGAACGGACAACCGGTTGCGTCGTGCAGCGGCTCGGTTGAGAAATCTGAAGAAGGAAGTCCGCGAGTTTTATTGGGGACATCGGGTGAATGCGGATATTTTAGAGCTGAGAAATTTGGTGGCGGTTGCGGGCTTGATTGTGGAGTGCGCGTTGCGGCGTAGAGAATCGCGCGGGCTGCATTTCACCATGGATTATCCGGAGATGGATGAGAGGTTTTTAAAACCGACGACGCTGAGGAAGTTTTAACTTTAGGATATTGAGCTAAGTAGGCCCAATGCTGCTGTTAGAGAAGAGAGCGAAGCGGTTTCGTTGGCGGTGTGGTAGCCTGTGGTGGGGATCTGAAGGGTGGTTCCGCTGATTTGTCCTTCGCTGGCTGTGATCAATCTGCCGAGTTCGGTTCTACCTAGGGACAGGGGTTTTTCACGCCCGAGATTTCGTTTTTGAATCCATTCATCTTTGAAAGAGTATGAGATTCCCAGGGTGTCGCAGCGGTTGACGATTTCGTTGGTGAAATCCGGATCGAACACCGAGGTCGCGTCTCGATACCGTAGAGTTAGATTTTGTTCTTCAGCTTCCTCTTGTGTGGGGTAAGGGCTGGTATCAAGAACTAACAGACGTTTCGTACAGATGCCCTCGCGCTGAATCCATGCAAGAATGTATCGCCAGCTTCTTCCTGCCTCTTCTTGAGCTGTGAAAAATGCTGTGCCCTGATAGCCGAGACGATACAAGTAGATGATGAGCGCAACGCTGACGACGTTATCAAGTTGCGCGGATACGCGACCGTTTTCCACTTTCAATCGATCAAGGAAAGAGACGGGAGTGCCGGGTTCGAGGTAATCCAAGCCATCGACTTCGAAGATGAGGTTGGATCGTTTCGGGCAAAGATAACCGGAAGAAATCGTGCCTTGGCCGATGTATGTTCCGGTGTAGGGAAGGTGAGCTTGGATTCTCTGCCCAGTGAAACGATCGGCGATCGTAGCTACCATTTGTTCTGAGACCGAATCACCGGTGAGTTCACCGCGATTGCTGGCGACAAAGGCGGCGTATTGAAATTCGTTTGGTCCGGTGCATACAAGTCCGTTGCGATCCACGTGTGCGGAAAGGTAGGAGCTATCTGGTCGATTTCCACGTGCGACCAAGAGTCCGCTGTGGCGTTCTACGGAAATGTCCATTTCCTCGAGTTCTCTGCGAATCACTCGAAAAAATGAATCTTCAGCGCCCACTACGGAAGGCTCCCGAATGAGATGACGGAGTGTGGTGAGTAAGCCGGAAAGATCCGCAGTGGAAGATGATCGCATAGATATTTTTTCTAACAATATCGGTTATTTATCTGAGGAAATACTCCACGCAGGTTCGCTGGATTTGAAAAGCTCAATACTTAGAGATTTGATTTTTAGATCGAGGTATTCGCTACTTTTGCCGGTGGCGATCCAGATGTTGGGTTTGCCATCGACAGGCTTGAAGTGGAGCTCCGAAGCTGCCGAGATTGCATCAGGAGTAACGGGAAAAACGTCATAGATTGTTGGATTGATTTTAGACTGTTCGGGTAATGTCAGAGTGAGCGTTACCTGATTTTTATCTGCAACGAATGCGAGCTTCGCGCCTTCGAGGGGTTTCGGAGTAGCGTCGTATGCTTTTTGAATGACTGAAGCATCACCTGTGCCGCTAAGAGTTAATTCTGCTTCACCGGGCACGCAGCTGGATTCGTTACAGGTCAGCCATGATAAAGTGGCTTTGATTTGAGGTAGATTTCCACCCGCTCCTTTTGGAGGATAAATGGTGATGGGTAAAATAACTTCACCTTCGTAACCGATACTTGGCAGCTCACCGGTGGTGAAGCGTTTTGGCGCCGTATATTGCATTTCACCGAGCGCCCAACCATCAGGCAGCTTGGCTTCGATTTTCAGGGGAATGCCGCCTTCACCGGGATTTTTCCAGTAGGTGTGCCAGCCAGCATCGATCTTTATGCGGATGACGGTTTGAATGGGGCCGCCGCTGGTCGCAGTTTTGGTTGTGGTCCACGTTGCTGTTGCATACTGGACTTCGGCAAACGCGCTGGAGGCAACTAGTATGGAAAGTAGCACGGCAGTTTTCATGGGTATAAACATGAAGATGATAGCGTCTTTGGCAAGAGCTGGATTGATGGACATTATCCCAATAAATTTCTTGAGAGGAATGAACGAACCTTTAAGTATCCAGACATGATGAAACTTATACACATAGCTGCATTATTCGGATTTGCCACAGTCACGCTTCAAGCAGAGGTGAAAATGACCTCGGGCGTTGGGACATTAAATTTCAGTGGTGGGGAAGGACCAGGAAAGGGCAAACATGTGGTTCTTTTGGCGGGGGATGAGGAGTACCGATCCGAGGAGGTCATGCCAGTGTTGGCGAAACTCCTTGCGGAAAAACATGGTTTCGAGACGACGGTTTTGTTTTCAGCAGATGAAGACGGCACGATCAATCCTGGGGCGACCAAGAGTTTGATGGGTGCTGAGGCGTTGGATAAGGCGGATGCCGTGGTGATGTTGCTGCGTTTCCGTGACTGGAACGATGAAACGATGGGTAAGTTCAAAGCCGCTATGAATCGTGGGATTCCGGTGGTCGCTCTGCGCACGAGCACACACGCTTTCAATACTAAGAAAGATGGCTCATGGGCAGATTGGTCATGGAATCATTCAAGTGGTGGCTTCGGACGCAAGGTGCTTGGCGAAACCTGGTTGACTCATTGGGGCGTGCATAAAAAGGAGGCGACCAAAACCGTCATGGAGCCCGGGAGTGAAAAAAGCCCGCTGCTAAAAGGTGTCACTCAGGTTTTTGGCGATACCGATGTCTATGAAGCCGCGCCTCCAGCGGATGCGACGATTTTGCTTCGCGGTATTGTTCTGAAAGGAATGAACCCAACGGATGAGCCTGCAGATTATGAGAAAAAAACTAAGGGTGGAGTGGCTCAAAAGGTCAATGAGCCCGCGATGCCGGTCGCTTGGACGCGTGAGGTGAAGAACGAAACCGGAACCACCAACAAAATTTTAACCACCACGATGGGCGCCGCGACAGAGATCGTTGATGAGGATTTACGCCGACTTATCGTCAATGGAGTCTACTGGGGCTTGGGCTTGGAAGTGCCGGAAAAGGCGGAAGTTCCCGTCTCAGTCGAGTTCAAACCGTCTAATTATGGCTTCAAGGGATTTAAACCAAATATGAAAGCTGCAGATTTTGTGAAGTAATCGGCGTTAAAATTGCTTTGTAAAAGGTGGGATGTCTGTCCCACCTTTTTTTATGCCCTAATTTTCCCAGTCGATGTTAGAGCTTCTCCTGTAAATTCAATCAAATCATGCAACAAGAGCTCGAATTGGACACGCATCAAAAAGCCCTGAAGATCAACTTGGATCCGAGGTGGTATGGCACCTTTGCAGAGATCGGAGCTGGTCAGGAAGTCGTTAGGTGGTTTTTTCGTGTTGGGGGAGCCGCAGGAACCGTGGCGAAAAGTATGTCCGCGTATGACATGACCGTGAGCGATGCGATTTACGGCAGTGGGGATCGCTATGTTTCTGAGTCGCGGTGCCAATCGATGTTGGATAGGGAGTATGGTCTCAATGTGGAGCGCCTGAATTCACAGCGTGGAGATAGCACGGCGTTTTTTGCTTTTGCGGATACAGTGGTCGCTCGTTCCTACCAAGGCGGAAACGAGTGCCATGGTTGGATGGGTTTGAAATTTCAATCCCGCCCACACGACGAACCTAGTCAAATCATGATCCATGTTCGGATGCTCGATGCTGAGGCTTCATTGCAACAGGAGGCGCTCGGTATTGTTGGGGTGAACTTGCTTTATGGTGGTTTTTTCCTTCACCATGAGCCCGAGCAATTGGTCGAAAGCCTTCTTGATAAGCTGACAACTGGGCGTGTTGAGATCGATATGATTGAGTTTCGCGGGATTGAATTTCGTGCCGTGGATAATCGTTTGATTGCTTTGAAACTCGTGCAGCTTGGTTTGAGCGGAGCCGCGATGTTCAGTGCTAAAGGCGAAGTGCTTCAGCCTTCCGAAGCGCTCTACAAAAAAACCGTTCTAGTTGAACGGGGAAGTTTCCGTCCGCCAACGCATGTGAATTTTGACATGTTAGAATGTGCATTGCAGAAGATCAAAGAGGATCCCTCGATGGCGGATAAAGAGGTCTTGCCGATTTTTGAGCTTACGATGCGTAATCTTCTCGCGGGAGGAAAAGATGTGGATCGCCGGGATTTCCTCGCACGAGCCGATCTGTTAGCTGCCTGTGGAATGACGGTTTTGATTTCCGACTACTTTGAATATTACCGCCTTGCCGCCTACCTTTCGTGGAGGACCAAGGAGCGAATCGGAATCGTGATGGGTGTTCCCTCATTGATCGAACTTTTCGATGAAAAGTATTACACATCGCTTCCCGGCGGAATTTTGGAGAGTTTCGGTCGGTTGTTTAAACACAATCTGAAGCTATTCATCTACCCGCTGCTCGAACCATCCACAGGAGAAATCATCACGAAAGATACGATGAAAGTCGCTCCCGAGTTGAGCAAACTGTATGGCTATCTAGCAGATCGAGGCAGCTTCATTGATCTGGATAACCACAACCCTGAAGTGTTGAGTATTTTATCCAGAAATGTTCTAGCTAAGATCAGTAAAGGGGATCACAGCTGGGAGGCCATGGTGCCACAGCAGGTTGTGGAGCTGATCAAGAAGCGCTGCTTCTTCGATTATTGCCAGTAGTCCTTCAAACTCTCCACCTAGATGTTAGATCGGAATAAGCATCGATTCTGCGATCTCTGAAAAACGGCCAGATTCGGCGGAAATTTTCCACCTGTTGGAAATCGACGTCGTGGTAAACGATCTCTTCATTTTCCACAGAAGCTTTCGCGACGATTTCACCGTAAGGATTGGCGACAAACGATTGTCCCCAGAACTCCGTGCCATCATGTGTTCCTGCACGATTGATCGCCGCCACATAACAACCATTCGCAACCGCGTGTCCGCGTTGCACGGTTTCCCATGCGCAATGCTGGGCTTTTCCAAGTGCTGCTTTTTCCTCAGGAAGCCAGCCGATCGCTGTTGGATAAATCAATAATTCCGCTCCACCCAAAGCCATCAGTCTCGCCGCTTCGGGAAACCATTGATCCCAACAAATCAATACACCGATTTTACCAAATGCAGTCTCCCATACCGGCCAACCACTGTCGCCGGGAGTGAAGTAGAACTTTTCCTCAAATCCCGGATCTTGAGGAATGTGAGCTTTGCGATAGATGCCGAGCTGGGTTCCATCCGTATCATGAACAACAGCGGTGTTATGATACATGCCCGGACCGCGATGTTCGAATAAGGACGAAATCAAAACCACGCCGAGCTCTTTGCTCAGCGAACCGAGGTGATCCGTCACCGAACTCGGAATAGTATCCGCGAGTTCAAATCGCTCTGTGTCCTGAATGGTGCAAAAATAGGGAGTGAGAAACAGCTCTTGTGTCGCGATGATCTGCGCGCCGTTCTTCGCAGCTTCACGGATCAACTGCTCGTGATGATCGTAGGCCGTTTGCTTATCTGAAAATGTCTTGGACTGAAGGAGTGCGATTTTTGGCATGACGCGTTTGGTTGCTGCAAATCATTGCCATTGCCGCAAAAAGATCAAGGTTCGGCTTATGGTATCAATTTCGCCGTTCGGCCGTAAAGGATGAGGGTTTTAATTACTGCGTCTCTAGTAATTGAGTGGATAGTGACCAGTTCGTAACACGATTGTCCTTTTATGAGTCATTTGGTATAGGGATATCGGCTCCGCTTATTCCTCGATATGTAGGATCATGGTCGGGCTGTAGGGCTGTAGGGCTTAAATCCCAAGTAGTTCAAGGGATTGGAGGGGGTTTAAAAAAACTTCAAAAAAAGCAAGAAAACGTATTGACGTCGGGTGGGGTGGGCATGTAGTTTTCGCCCGCCGTCGCGAAATGCTTCGGCGCGAGAGACTCTGCAGTCG
>JANPMK010000076.1:0-18963 GCA_031422775.1 Akkermansiaceae bacterium
GAGTCTCCAAGTTGTGCCGATAAAAAGCGTGAGCCCTACGATCAGTTTGTGTGAGGATTTAGGGTTGGATCCTTCACGCAAATACCATGCGATTAGCGACTTGGCACAGCCCACCAAGGCGATGGAGAGCCCAAGACTGGGAAATACCACGTAGTAATCAGCGATGGGTCCTGTTGCTATAGGGATGAAATTGGATGAGGGGAAGCTGGTGACGAAAAACCACAGCAAGCCGCAAGCGATCCATGGTTGGCGACGCCATGTGTAAAAGATGATGCCAATCATTCCGAGTAACCATGCCCAAGCTGCTGCCAATTCCCAAGCTGCGGCTGAGGTTCCCCATAGGTAGGTGCCAAGCATTTCAATGCGTCCCGCAGGCATCAGCCACATACTGAAGTGATTCCATAGGAACCACGGTGCCGAAATACTGAGCTGCCATCCTGGGCTGTCAGGCAGGAATCCTAATGAAGCCTCATTCAGCGTATATCTTGCATTAAAATGGGAGCGCACGCCCAAATAGATCAGCGTTACGAAGGCTAATAGCGCGTAGCGGATGATTGTCTGACGCGTGAAGAGTGGACGCCGACGAATGGCATCGATGAGCACACAAAGCGCGGGCACAGCGATTGCAGTCTCATAGCTGGTCTGGGCGAGAAACAAACACAGGCAAGTAAGCACGGTGGATCTGTAGTAGCGATCAGATCCAGCTTGTGAGATGTCGTGAAAATAGAGACAAGCACATGTAAATAGAATGGCGATGCTGATGTTGGCGCAGCTCATCCAGATTACGGTGCTGACCTGAGTCGGGCTGGTGGCCCAGAGCGTTACGGCGATGAATGCCCACAGGGAGGAGTTCAGAAAGCGCCGCAGAAACAAGTAAATGACTGGGATGACTGCGAGATAAAGAGAGAGACCAAGTAAATGCCATGTAAAGGGAGGCTGCTTAGCCAGCGCGTAGAAGATGATGTTTTTGATCGGGCGAAAAAAATTGAAGCAGTCCGTGCCAAAACAGTCGCGCCAGGATGTGAATGTGCTGACGTAATGGCGTTGATCTAGATCATCCAGTATCGGTTGGGAATTCATTCCCGGCCACGCGAGTAGGCAGACAAAAGCAAGGAGTAGACTGATAGCTAGGATTTCGCGCCGAACGTGGGTGTTAGACATGGGTAGGTTAGGATGGGAGTCATCGTGCTTTATGGGGATTATTGTTGCTCGATGAAGGTATGAATAAAATCAAAATGTAGTGGGGTTTAAGATTAATTCATGTATAGGGTTTCGATAGCTGTGTCAATTTGTGCTGTGCGGTGGGAAGATTATTGTGACAGAGAGATAGCGTTCGCACCTCTGCTTCCAGCCTTCGCCGAGAAAACGGCTGGCAAGCCAGCAGCAGAACTTCTTTCTTTACCGACTGAATCTTATCTCAGTGACTCTGTAGCGACACGAAAGGAAGCTTGAATTGCCGAAAGAAATGAGTTTAGTTCATCCCAAAGCCTTATGCCAAAACACCGTTCAAAAGTCGATGAAGCGGATATGCCTCTGGAAAAGAAAGAGGTTGGCAGGAAAAAATTTAGGGAAATTATACACACCGATATCAAAGATCTTGAAATCGGTGATGCGTTGAAGCGCTTGGGCAATATTCAAGTCATGGAGTGGGAACTCAGGAGCTCCAAAGCCCCAGTTGACGCAGTTGCGACTAAGCCCACAGCAAAGGCAGCCAAGAGAAAAATTAAAGCGAAGGATTTTAAATCACTCACTGAGAGCCTGAAAAATTTCCTCCAATATTTGGTGGTGAATCTCGTCGACGAACCCTTAAAATCGCAGATTAATATTAGTGAAATTTCACCAGGAGTCTTGTGTCTGAAGCTTGTTTTGGTCAGGCGTGATGTTGCGATGTTGATCGGTAGGGAAGGTCTTACGGCTGAGCCGATTCGCAGTTTGCTCAAATCCATGGGTGAAAAAAGCGGGGTGGAAGTTTTGCTTAAAATTGTCTCGCATGAAGAGAACATTGTTCTCTACCAACGCGATGCTAAAAAGTAGCCTAACATGCTATTGACGCTGAAATATGTTTCAGCTAACTTAATGTCACAGAATTTATCATTCGAATTTAAAATCAGACGATGACAAACTCAATCCCATCTATTCATTTCGACTCGGGCCTGGAAATTGGCTACAACAGTCCGCTTGCACGTTTCGGCGATGCAGTGAATCTAAGCTCGGGCACTCATTTCCTATTAGCTCGCAACGGCCGCGGCAAGACGACATTACTCCGCACTCTCGCAGGCACTTTGAAACCGGTGACAGGAAAATTTCGTGTCGAGGGATTCGTGCAGTATCTTCCCGAAGATTTGCGCTTCGATCCGGTGATCACGCCAGGCACGATTTTTCGTATGCTAATTCCTAAGGCGAGACTTGCCGCAGCGCTGGATCTTGCTGCTCGCATTGAGCTGGATGTGAAAAAGCCCTATGGCCGTCTTTCTACTGGGAATCGCCGCAAGACCAGCTTGATTATGGGTGAGTTTTCCGTGAAGCCGGATGTGGGGAATATTCTATTACTCGACGAGCCTTTCAGCGGTCTTGACGCGTTTGCTCGCCAAGCATTCGAGGAAATATGGAAAGAATCTTCTGCTAACGTGTTACGTCTTGTCAGCTGCCATCCGGATTACGATTCGATGACAATGCCCAGTGCCTTGCTAATCGAAGGTAAATCCGCCCGCCACCTCTCAAGTGATGACCAAACTTGGAGCCAACTTAAAACCCTACTTAGCTAAACCATGAGACTCTTCCGACTCACATTCGCTACGATTTTTCACCATAAGTCATGGGTAATCTGCGTTTTTGCTTTGATCGTTATTCCCTTCGTCTTGCCGTTGATTTCAAGCGCCACCGAAAAGCCGGTGCTCATACAGCCCGCTCGAGTCCTTGCAGTATGGAATGTACTTTGGATAAGCGCCCTGACCTGGGGATTATTTACAGCTGCTCATAAAGGCGAAAGCAACGCCAAATCCGGTATCGGCGAGTATTTCCTCACATCCGGCGTCTCCGCAGCTCGCCAACTTTTTGAAATCTGGCTTGCGGTCATCTGTTTCATTGTCCCACTTGCAATCATCGCTGCACTCGTCTGTCAGTTCGCTGCAACGCCTAAAGATCCAGTTGAACGCTCGATGTGGTGGGTGCTGAATGCCCAGTATGCAGCTCTCTTCATCATGGTCATCGCTCCCTTGCTCGTTCTGACTACATCCGTTTCTTCACGCTTTGGTGGGATTACTGGGTTCACATTTACTTTATTTCTGGCACTTTACGGCCTCTACGGCGTTGGTTTCCTCGATAACATGCTCAAATTGGAGGAAAACACCATCCTTCATGGTATCTGGCTCTACTCCCCACAGTATCGTTACGCAGATCTCACTCAACGTCTACTTTTCAAAGATGGAGCACTACCAACTTCCGCATTCTGGACCATGATTACCTACTACGCGGGAATCTTTGTCGTCTATGTCGGCATCGCTCGCCTCTGCTTCCGCACCAAAATTCCAACCTAAATCTTTAATTCTCCCTCTTCTCTTTCAATGCGCATCCCTTCCATCACAAGCAGAATTACCTACGGCCTCATCGGCTCAGGATTACTCGTATGGACAATTACCGCAGGCCATATAGTCAAAAACCCAGACCTCGACGTCCCCCTCAATCCTCTCGGTATCAAACGCAGCCCTTACGGCGAAGTCTTTGCCATGGCCATGCAAGGCCCAATCGATAATTATTTCATTAATGGAATGGGCATGGTAAACCAGCAGCGCGCCTCGAATGAGCCATTCCCCCAAAACGAGAAAAAACATGAATCTGATGGAAACTGGGATCATGACCGAGACAATGCCGCAACCACAGATGCGAAAAAGACTCTATCTCCCAACTCCCGATTGCTCAATTTGATCACCTCTTTAAACGAAGCATCCGAACTTCGCACCAATCCAAGGCCAGCCAGTGACGCACTCAAACGCCACATGCGCCATGAGGCCGAAATCAAACTCCGCTTCGCCTATGAGTTGGACCCCTCACACTACGGTAATTACAATTCTCTGCACTTTTTCCTCTCCGAACCCCAAGTCGGAACCCGCCCACAGCTCGACGCCGCCACCGCGAAACTTGCCCAAGAAACCATCAATTACTGCCTCAAACAGGAAAACGATCCCCGCCCGGCTCTCACCGCTGCTGCGGCCTGCACGAATATGCTTCACCTGATGTTCACGGAACATAACTATAAAAAATCCTCCGATTTTACTGTCGTCCATATGCGTCAGGCTCTGAATCTCTTGGATGATTGTCTCAATCGATACAATACGATTGCCAAGCAATGGGATGAATCGAAAAACTGGGAACTACTTTCTCCTATGCGTGTTGCTGAGTGTGAAGAGCGCTATCGCTTCATCTCTAAAATTCGAGACGCCGCAGCTAAGACAGTCGTCCGTATAGAAAGCGAAGCTCAACCAACTCAGTAAGGAACTCCCGATATCACCCTTACCGCAAATCATTCAATGGGATGTAATTCCTAAGAAAATGACAAAAACACCTGATTGTGTAAGACATACATCAATCGTTTATGGCGTATCTGAGGGCGAAACTTAAAAAAATGCTTCCATCTTCAAAAAAATACTTGCAGAAAAAATAAAAATACATTATTTCTATAAATCTAATCGAAAAAACCATTTCTCATGGTTCATTTTCATAAAAAACCCTATGAAAAATGAATTTAAGTAATAGCCAATTTTCTTCCTAAAACTTTCTGAGATTCCCTAATAACACCGAAGGCTTCAAAACCTTCCAAAATTATTAAGAAATCTCGCTCCGACAAAAAAAATAGAAAACACAAATAATAAAAACCATGAAACTAACACATAAACACAACAACAAAGCAATCAAGTCCGGCATGACTCTCCTTGAGCTCACCGTCGTCATTCTTGTTTTGCTCTCACTCATCGCTATCCTCTTCGTTGGCGCACGCGCTTGGAAGAAGGGTTCCGACAAATCCGCTAACATCATGAATGTCCGCAATATCCAGCAAGCTGTCCGCGGATATGAAAACATGAATACGCTTGCAGCGGGTGCTGCTCTTCCTTCGACTATCGTCTTCGACGCAACTACAGGTTTCCTCAAGGAGCCTAAAACCCCATTGGGTGCTGCTTATTCATACCTATCAACGGTTTCGGCTGCAGGCGTCCTTTACGTCACGAATCCAGCCGTGGATGGTCCTGAATACTGGTATTCAACAGCTATAGTTTCACCTGCAACAACAAGTGAGATACAAGATAAGACGGGCACCTGGTGATCCTGTCCAAATCTTTCTCTAAGGTAGACCTATAATTCCACGGTCCGCTCGCCCACGGTGAGCGGACCGTTTTCATTTTAAGATTGATATTCCCCTCGCCGATCCCCCTGTCCACCATGCACTCCTTCACTTTCCAGCTGCTTTGGCCCCCATTCAGCAATCCGGCATGACTCTGCTTGGGCTCACCGTCGTCATTCACGAT
Organism: Akkermansiaceae bacterium; assembly: GCA_031422775.1. Taxonomy (GTDB): domain Bacteria; phylum Verrucomicrobiota; class Verrucomicrobiia; order Verrucomicrobiales; family Akkermansiaceae; genus Luteolibacter. Next base: position 5,520 of record JANPMK010000076.1, read on the forward strand.
CCTCTTCGTAGGCACTCGTGCATGGAAGAAGGGATCATATAAAGCCAGCCATGGATCGAGTCATCATTTTTCTTATGAGAGGGATGCGTTGGGAGATTCGGAACGCGGGGTGACGCAAGGGGGCTATCCATTCGTGATCGGATTGGAAAATGGGGGTGAGACTGCGGGTGGCGAGTTGGTAGTAACGGAGAGTAGGTCCGCGGCGGCGTGAGTATTGGGATAATGCTTTTTCCAGCGGAAATTCAGCTAAACAGGCTGCGAGACAACTTGCGTCTGCGAGTGCGAGGTTCACGCCTTGCCCGAGCTGTGGGCTCATGGCGTGGCCGGCATCGCCGAGAAAGACGCATTGGTCGCCATGCCATTTCCGCATGCTAACATCGCCGTAACGCGCGGTGAGCACTTGTTCCCAATCATCGATCTGACTAAGTAAATTTTCCGACATCGGACAGAGCGCGAGGATTTTATCTTTCCAGATTTTGAGAGGTTGGCGGCGGATGGCGCCATCTTCTTCGATGCGCACGCTCCAGAACAAGCTGAGTAATTCATCGCTGCCGCCAATTTCGTAGCCTGTTGGAAGAAATCCTGCGAGTTCGCGGGTACCATTTACGATTTGATGGAGATCGGCGGATGGGAAAACGTGGTTATTTTTCCCGATGAACCAATGCGCGCCCCAGCCATAGCCTCTATCATAGCCTTTTCCTAACAGAGCCTGACGCATCGCAGAGCGAGCACCATCGGCGATGACTAATAAATCAAATTTTCTCCCATCGACTTGCCATTGATCAGAGATTTTCTGCGCATGCTCAACTCGCGCACCCCAGTGGATTTTAATGCCTTCTTTTTCGACGAGTTGGATCAGGGTGTTCATCACCACGGGCCGATGCAGCCCGGCGCCGAAAAGATTTTCGCCGAGCTCTGCATAATTGAGCTCCATGAGGTCGCGGCCGTCTTTCTCGATGACATGGAGACGGCTTATTCTCGAGCAATGAGAAATGATTTCATCGTGAATTCCTAGCTCGCGCAGGACGCTCATTCCGCTGGGCTGCATCAGAAAGCCAGCACCAACTGCGCGACATTCGGGTGCCTGTTCGAACACTTCAACCTCATGTCCCGCGCGTTTCAAAAAAACAGCAGCCGATGCGCCAGCTGCCCCGCAACCGATGACTGCGATTCGCATGTTCTGATGATTCAATATTTTTTCCAAAGTGTTGGGATAAAAAAGTTGAGAATGATGCGACGTTCGATACAGCAAATAACCTTAGTCACTTGGGTCTATTCTCAACTTCTTAAGCCCGCAATCTCAACCTTCGCTTAATCGTCGTGGCGGATCGTCTAAAAATTGGGATCTTCGTACACTCGAGAGTATTTTTTTAAAATTTTAGCGCGCTGAATCGCTAGTAATTACATTTTAAGAGGAATTTAACGGATATTTTTTAGAATTTCTTAATGTAATGGAGTAAAAATCGAGGAATTCTCTATGAAAAATATGATGTAAGTCATTGAAAAGCAGGGATTAGCAAATTTGCTTCAAAAATATTCATTTTCTACTTGTGGGTGAAGTGTACGAAAGTGTATCTAAGTGCTGTCAAATTCGCCAGCTGTCTCCCGATGATACCGCAATTCCAACAATACAAGGGCTCGTTCCCGTACAAGACTGATTCGAAGAATCGGGTCAATGTTGTGCCGGCTTGGCGTCCGGTTCAGGGAGAGGCGTTGAATTTGATGCCGTCCCTTTCCGAAGGAGTGAAGGTGATTAAAGTGCTCACGCAAGAGGCTTTTGAATATCGAGTGGAGCGCATCAAACAGCATGCGACCTCACCGAAAGAAGAGTCGCAACTCAAGACGAAGTTGGTGCGGTTGTTGCGCGAAGCGAGCGTGAACGAGCAAGGCAAACTACTAATTCCAAAAGATCTTGCTGATTACGCCGGAATTTTACCTGACAGCGAAGTGATGCTGTCGGCTGGTGACAGCCATTTCGAAATCTGGAATCGAGTGAAGTTTGAAGAAATCTTCGGTCTTTCTGCAGTTCCTGAAGCAGACGATCACCTCGCCATTTTCTAACATACAAATACATGTTGTTTCAATCTACTATCTCTAACACTGATACGATCCGCCACACGGCAGGGTTCGGGTGGAGTGCGTTGATGTGCGGCGCGGAGAATGTATGCTCATATTTTTCACGAAACCACGGGCTAGGGACAGCACGCGGTTTCGAAAACACGAACGCCGTTACCGCGCCTGGCTGGTTGTCGGCACGGCGTTCGTTTCCCCTTTTTTTAGCTGAGCGTATGAAGTCTCTCGGGACAGAGCTTCATTCGCTTATTGAACCGTTGCGCTGCGCTGCGCCTGGCTGGTTGTCAGCGCGCGCATCGGTTAATTTTTCCAACGGAAAACAAAACCACGAGCTCGGGACAGTGAGTGGTTATGGTAAATCGGACGCCGAGTCCGCTGCTGGCTGGTGGTCGGCCTCGGCGTCCGAATCATTTTCGCCCAAAGGCTATCACCTTCCGGTGCTACCGAATGAAGTCATTGAAATGATGGAAGCCGGACCCGGAAAATTCATCATCGATGGCACTTTAGGTGGCGGCGGACATTCCGAACTTTTGCTTAAAACCGGCGCCAAAGTTTTGGGCGTCGATCGTGATCCAGAAGCTCTCGCGCATGCAGGGGAAAGATTGGCTAGCTTCGGCGCACAGTTTTCGACGTTTCAGGCAAACTTTTCTGAAATTCCATCTTACCAAGGAATCGCAGCCGGTGAGTTAGCTGACGGACTTTTGTTAGATCTTGGAGTCTCATCGCGTCAGCTCGATTCCGCAGAACGTGGGTTTTCTTTCATGCGCGAAGGTCCGCTCGACATGCGGATGGGTCCGAACGCAACCATGACCGCTGCTGAACTCGTCAATACTTGGCCCGAAGCGGAAATCACACGCATTCTATTCAGCTATGGCGAGGAACCGAGATCACGCCGCATCGCTAGCGCGATCGTCACCCAACGCGACAAAAAACCTTTTGAAACGACTTTGGAATTGGCCGCGTGTATCGAAAATGCCGTAGGTCGAAATAGCAAAATTCATCCGGCGACGCGTTCGTTCCAAGCGATTCGGATGGCGATCAACGAAGAGCTCGAATCGCTCGCATCCATTCTCGAATCCGCAGCCAAGGTATTAAAGCCGGGCGGTCGATTGCTCATTATTACTTTCCATAGTTTGGAAGATCGCATGGTGAAACGATTTCTCCGGCATCATTCACAACCATACATCGACGATCCTACCTGGCCGGCACCTCGGCCCAACCCCGATTTTAAATACCGGCTGATTTCCAAAAAAGCCATAGCCCCAAGTCAAACAGAGATCTCCTCTAACCCTCGAGCCCGCAGCGCAAAGCTTCGGGTTGCTCAGCTTTCTAGTCCTGAGATTCTAACCTCTAACTCCTGAAAACCATGAATCGCCGCCGTCACGAAATCGAAAACCGCATTTCATCATTCGCGATCTTTTCCCTAGTCCTCGCCTTGGCCATCGGCGCGGTCGGTGGCGTGTTGCGGGTTTACTACCGCAACTGCCAGATCAAAGCCATGAGAGAGATCGACGTTGTAGAGCAACGTATCGAAAAGCATCAGCTAGATATCCGCACGAATCAAATGCGTCAGGATCAGATTTTGAATCTTTTTGCCATGCGCAAGACGCTCGAAGATTTACGCACAGATCTGCGCCCTATCCCAGCAGGTGTAACCGAAAAAATTCTTCCGTCTGAACCAACTGCTGTCGCCTCCTCTAATACCAATCTGTGAATCGAGCTTTTCAAAACCGCTGTATCATCCTGTGTCTGGTTCTCGTAACCTTGCTCAGTGCTCTGTCGGCGCGCCTGATTCAAATCCAACTCGTTGATCGCAAACGCTATGCGGAGTCTTCTGCTAAAGCCTATCATCGCATTGAGCGGATTCCCGCGATTCGCGGAATGATTGTCGATCGCAATGAAGAAACCATCGCGAAAAGCATTCCTGTTTCCTCCATCTATGTGGATAAAAACCACTTATTAGATCCGAAACTCGCATCGTTCGGCTTGGCTTATGTAAAGGTTTCCAAAGAGCCGGGCTGGGATGAATTGGATGATGAGGATAAATTGAAACGAATCCGCGTGGCTCGTGGAGACATTCTGTCGAGCGAAGAACCAGATGTCATCGTTCAAAAGCACATGGCGTATGCGATCGGCCTGCTTGCAAAACCAATCGGAATGCGCCGTGACGAGCTCCGTGAAAAAATTGAAGGCAGCAAAGCCAAGTGGTTTCCTGTCGTAAAAGACATTCCAGATGATATCGCGGAGCGCCTTCGTGAGATCGTGGATGAAAATCACATTGAGGGTTTTGTTTTTGAAAACTCGATTAAAAGATGGTATGCAAACCCCAAGATTGCAACCCACCTAACAGGCTTCACCGGCGAGATCGAAGAACAACTTGAAAACGGTCAGAAAACCTACCGCATGGTCGGAAGGTTCGGCATCGAATCAGCGATGGAACAATTTCTCGCAGGACGTGATGGACGCAGAGAGCACCTTCGCGACGCGCGTGGTTTGGTTGTTCCTGGGAATTCCGGTAGCCTCTTGCCGCCACGAGCCGGACTGAATGTTAAACTCACGATCGACATCGGCATGCAGGCGATCATCGAGGAAGAACTCGATGCCGGCTTGGCAAAATATAAGTCCAAACAAGGAGCGGTGATCGTGATGGATCCGAACAATGGTGAGATTTTAGCAATGGCATCTCGTCCGCATTTCGATCTCAACCACAAAGAAAACCTCGCTGAAAATTCTTTCAACTACGCAATCCAAGCAAAGTATGAGCCGGGATCGACGATTAAGATTATACCCGTGTCGTCTGCGTTAGAGGAACGTTTGGTCACACTCAACACAGTGCTTCATTGTCCCAGTGTATTGCAGGAGCACAAATTCACTGTTGAGGACGGACATTCGAGCGGCATGTTTGCGGTTTGGCAAATCGTCCAGAAATCTAACAACCCAGGATGTTGGAAGCTAGCAAAACAACTCGGGGTGAAGCGTTACTATGAATATGTTCACGCATATGGGTTTGGTACGCGCACTGGAATTCAGCTGAGCGGTGAGAATCCGGGAACCGCTACGGTTCCAAAGCTCCCGGTTGATTTTTCACGATCAGCATACGGCTATTTCATCGGAGTGACACCGATTCAAATGGCTGCGGCTTATTCAGTCATCGCTGGTGATGGCCGACTGCTTCGTCCAAAAATTGTAAAATCGTTGATCGCGAATGACGGTACGATCATCGAGGAATTTCAAACAGAAAGCCGTGGCCAAGTCATCTCGCCTGAGACCGCAAAAAAAATGCGGGATACTTTACATAAAGTTACTCTTCTTGGCGGCACAGCTACCAAGGCAGCGGTTCCCGGCTATAAGGTCTGCGGCAAAACGGGAACCGCCATCAAGCATGATCCAAAACGTGGTGGTTATATCGACGGAGGATACGTGGTTTCCTTCGCTGGATTTATGCCTGCGGATAAACCTGCGTTTGTTTGTTATGTCGTCATCGACGAACCGATGACCACCGAATTTCCACGATACGGTGGCCAGATCGCCGCACCTATTTTCGCGCAAATCGCACAACGCCTTGCCACTCACATGAATCTTCAACCCACCGAGCCGATCCCTGAAACGGTCGCCATTCGGTAGTGGTTATCATAAAGCAATATGCTCATTCGTAATCTCATTTCAACATTACAAAAGGTCACGGTCGTAGGATCGGTTGACACGGAAATTTCTGCCCTCACGGCGGATTCACGCGCTGTTTCGAAAGGCTGTTTGTATGCGGCGATCCGTGGGACTTCGATCAATGGCCATGATTTTATCGGCGATGCCATTTCGGCTGGTGCTTCAGTGATTCTAGCAGAAATCGCACCGCCTGTGGATTTGCCATCGGAAATCAGTTGGTTACATGTTCCGGATTCCCGAGATGCTCTCGCGCAACTTGCAGTGAGCTTCCATGAAAATCCCGCTGCAGAGTTGAAGTTGGCTGGAGTGACCGGAACCAACGGAAAAACCACGATCGCGTTTCTTCTGCATCATATCATGAAGACGGAATGGCATCGTGCTGGCTTACTCGGCACGATTCACATTGATGACGGCGAGACGGTTACTGTCGCGAAACATACCACTCCCGGATCCATCGAGCTGAACGGGATTCTCAAAACATTTCGAGACAACGCCTGCCGGGGTGCGGTGATGGAAGTTTCCTCACATGGCATCCACCAAAAGCGTGTTGGTCATTTAGCGTTCGATGCCGCGATCTTCACAAATCTCACACAAGATCATCTCGATTATCACGGCACGATTGAGAAATACATGGATGCGAAAGCTTCGTGGTTCCGTGATCTTGCGAGAAATCCGAATGGGAAAAAACCAACCGCAGTGATCAACATCGATGATGCGCGTGGAAATGAGTTAGCAAAAGAGCTCGATGGCAAAATGCCGGTCATTCGATACGGCTTTTCGGTAAATTCTGATTTCAGGGCCAACACCTTTCAACAAGGCCGAGACGGCATGACCTTTGAGCTATCGGTTAAAGCCAGAACGTATCTCGTCCGCGCTCCGTTGATCGGACGTTTCAATGCTTACAATCTTCTCGCGGCAATTGCTGGTGCGACTGCTTGCGGAATCAAACCTCGTCAAGCGATTGCTGCTTTAGCCGATTCACCACAGGTGCCCGGACGCATGGAAAACGTTGGCAATTCAGGCGGTGCCACGGTTTTCGTCGATTACGCACACACACCGGATGCGTTGGAAAATGCGTGCCGCACGTTGAAAGAGCTCGATCCACGTCGCTTGATCACCGTGTTCGGTTGCGGTGGAGATCGCGACAAAGGCAAGCGTCCGTTGATGGCTGCTGCTGCGGCTCGTTTCAGTGATGTCATGGTCATCACATCGGATAATCCGCGCTCGGAAGATCCCGCGGAAATCATTCGTGAAACCGAAAGAGGCCTACCTAAAAAGTGCAATTACATCAGTGTGTTAGATCGTGCGGAAGCGATTGAAGCCGCCATCCAAAATTCTCTCTCCGGCGACATTATTCTGATCGCTGGCAAAGGCCACGAGACCTACCAGCAATTTGCAGATCGCACAATTGATTTTGATGACCGGAAAAAGGCCGATTTTGCATTGAGAAAGCGCTCGGAAGCGATTGCTGAAATGCGTGCGAACCCTCCTCCGCGTTTCTAACTTTTCCATCAAACTATGAAATTAACAGCTCAACAGATTTCTGAAATCCTCGGCGCGAAAGTCGCTGCGGGTTCTGGTTCTGTGGAAGCAAACGGAGTTTTCACCGATACGAGAAAACCCATCGCTGGCGGGCTTTTCATTGCGCTGCGGGGAGAGAATTTCAACGGTGATCAGTTTGCTGCTGGGGCTTTGAATGCTGGTGCATCCATCGCCTTGGTGCAGAAATGGGAAGGCAGAGAACTGGGTTCGGATCAAGCAGTGATCGAAGTTCAGGATACATTGCTTGCCTTGCAGCGCTTGGCGTATGCGTGGCGGAGTCAGTTGGATATTTCTATCGTTTGTATCACCGGATCGAATGGAAAAACCTCCACCAAAGATTTCACGACTTCCGTGCTGTCTCAAAAATTTTCTGTAAACGCGACCAAAGGCAACCTGAACAATCACATAGGATTGCCTCTCACTGTTTTAGCGACGACCCAGGATCACACGGCCGGTGTTTTTGAAATCGGAATGAATCATTCCGGTGAACTCGCGCCGCTTTGTGAAATCGCCCGCCCACAATACGGAATCATCACCAACATCGGCACTGCGCACATCGAGTTTCTTGGATCACGCGAAGCGATCGCTGAGGAAAAAAGCACACTCGCGCGATACCTTCCTGAAACCGGCATTTTGTTCACACCTGCGGGTTGCGATTTCAATGAGTATTTCCGCTCCAGAACAAGTGCCAAACTCATTCCGGTCGGCAACGGACGCGGTTTGGTGCGCGCTGAAAATCCCAGACCACAAGCCGATGGAACATGGATTGACTTGGTCATCCAAGGTGAAGAGCCGATCGAAGTATTCATTCCTGTTTTAGGTAAGCACATGATCACCAACGCCTTGCTTGCCGCTGCATTGGGTTGGAAACTTGGACTCAGCCCTGCACAAATCGCTCAAGGTTTGTCATCGGTCAATCTAACATCTGGCCGCATGCGTCGCATCCAATGCGATGGGATTACTCTTCTCGATGATACCTACAATGCGAACCCAGAATCCATGGAAGCCGCATTGGATACCTTATGCGAAATGAAAGTTGCAGAGGGTTGCCAACGCATCGCTGTTCTCGGCAGAATGGGAGAGCTTGGGCCATTCGCCACCGAAGCGCATTTACGCATTGGCAAACTCGCAAAATCCAAAGGCTTGCGATTGATTGCCGTGGGTGATGGCGCAGAAAAAATCGCCATCGGAGGTGAGTCCATGCATTTGCCAGATAGCAGCGCCGCAGCAGAGTGGCTAGTCTCTAACACAAATTCCGGCGACATCGTTCTCTTCAAAGGAAGTCGCTCGGCCGCCATCGAAAAAGTTCTTCAAACCGCCTTTCCAACCGCATGTTAACCGCCATTTACGATTATTGGTTCGCCGCTTTACAATCTGAGATCGCCTCGGGTCAAGAAGGCTGGGCGCATACGTTTTCTTTCCTTAATCTTTTTGGATACGTGACATTCCGGGCTGCGACAGCTGGGTTGCTGGCGTTTGCGATTTCAATCATTCTCGGACCATGGATCATTCGTAAATTGATTTCACTAAAATTAGGACAACCCATCCGCACTGCGGAAGAAGTTCATAAACTTGCCGAACTTCATGGCGGAAAAATCGGCACCCCGACGATGGGCGGTGTGCTGATTCTTGCGAGTGTTTTGATTTCAACATTGGTTTGCGCGCGAATTTTCAATCCTTTCGTCGCGGTTTGCGCATGCACCATGTGCGCGTGTGGTCTGTTAGGTTTTGTGGATGATTACACCAAGGTGAAAAAGAAAAACTCCGATGGCGTTTCGAGCCGAACCAAATTGTTCTGGCAGCTGATCATCGCTCTGATCGCTTCAAGTTTCATCTATTTCAAACCGGAGATTTCGGGTTTCGGTGCCACCGCGCAGCAGATCCAGGACGGTGTCGCTGGATTCCGTTTACGTGACACTCCAATCGGTATAGGCGAGATCTGCTTTCCTCTGTTCAAGACGTCCATCATCGATTTAGACATTTTCGTCATTCCCTTCTTTGTGCTAATCATCATCGGCTGTTCCAATGCGGTGAATCTAACGGATGGGCTCGATGGTCTGGCAACTGGCTGCACCATCTCTGTGGCACTTAGTTACTCGATGCTCGCTTACCTCGCCGGACACTTTTTCATGGCGACTGAATATCTTGTCATTCCGCACAACCGCTATTTGGCAGAACTTGCCGTTTTTATGATGGCTTTGGCAGGTGCGGCTTTCGGTTTCCTCTGGTTTAACTGCCATCCCGCGAAAGTTTTCATGGGCGACACGGGATCGCTCGCCATCGGCGGCGCGCTCGGCACGGCTGCGATTTGCACCAAGCAAGAACTGCTGCTCGTCATCATCGGCGGAGTGTTCGTGATGGAGGCTCTATCCGTCATGCTTCAAGTCGGCTCCTTCAAACTCCGCAAAAAACGTATCTTCAAAATGGCACCGATTCATCATCACTTCGAGTTGCTCGGGTGGCATGAATCACAAGTCATCATCCGATTTTGGATTCTATCCATCATGCTCGCGCTGTTTGGAATCGCCTTACTTAAAATTGCCTAAAAGTTCATGAACGAAACCTTCAACATTACTGGAAAGCACATCGCCGTTTTTGGCGCTGGGCGTTCTGGTGTTGCGGCAGCTACTCTGGCGTTGCGTGAAGGTGCGAAAGTTTCCATGTGGGATCAGGGTGGACTTGAGGTGTTTAAAAACGTGCCGGTTGGGGTTGAAATCCACGCGAATCTAACGATCCGTGATGCGGAGAATTTCTCCGCGGACATGATCGTCCTCAGCCCGGGAATCGATACGTATTCACCCTTGGTTCAGACTTTTGCTGCCAAAGGTTACTTGATGGGGGAGACCGAATTCGCATCGAGATTTTATGACGGTGGAATCATTGGAATCACTGGAACCAACGGAAAAACAACGACCACGGAGTTAGTTTCTCGGATTTTAAAAGAAGCAGGAAAAGGCGGAACACCGTGCGGGAATTATGGCATGCCTTTATCTGAGGTGATCCTCGCCCCCGAAATTCCGGCGGCGGTTTCGTTAGAACTTTCTTCCTTCCAACTTGAGACGATTCACACGCTGCATCCGCACGTTTCCATCTGGCTGAATTTCGCGCCGGATCACATGGACCGATATCCAACGGTTGAGGCCTACAAGAACGCCAAGCTCCGGATTTTCGAAAATCAAACCGGAGATGATACTGTGATCATGCGATTTGGTGAGGAGATTGGTCAGGTCGCGCCTAAAGTCATTACTTTTTCAACGGAGTCTGTGGACGCCGATTTCTACTCGGATGGAAAGATGATCATTCACAAGGGCAATGTGATTTTAGATATTGAGGCCAAAACTGCGTTGCGCGGACTTCACAATGCCGAGAATGCCATGGCGGCGATCGCGGCCTGCATGGCATACGGAATAAAGAACGAAATCATATTTCACGCGCTCGAAGGCTACGCACCGCCGCCGCATCGTTGTGAATTGGTTCGCACTCTGGATGGTGTCGAATATCTCAATGATTCCAAAGCAACGAATCTTCATGCTCTGCAATGCGCGATTCGTTCGCAAAGTCGTCCGGTGGTTCTCATTGCGGGTGGAAAAGATAAAGGTTTGGACTATTCCGCAGTTATTCCTTATCTTCAAAAGCAAGTTTTGGAAGTCATCACCTTCGGCGAGATTGCACGTCCGTTGGCAGATCTTTTCAAAACGGTTGTTCCTTGCTCAACCGTAACCACCCTTGAACAAGCCGTTCACCAAGCACGTTCTTCTGCACCGCGCGGTTCGACTGTGCTGCTCTCACCAGGCACGTCTTCCTTTGATCAATTCAAAGGATACGATCACCGTGGAAACGTTTTCAGAGACATCGTCCAACATCTTCAATAACCAATCATCTAACAAAGCTATGAAACTCGACCAAATCCCAACCCGTCGTAAACCCGTTCAAAAGACGGTCTATGCACGTCTTTTCAATCGAACCAAATTCCGCAAGCAACGCGCTTCGGCGGCCACAGCATCGCCTGAAGAATTTGATGATTCGGGCAGCAATATTTCGCGTTCGCTTTCGATTATTTTCGCGATCCATATTCTTGCGATCGGAATGATCTTCATTCACAAACAGTATCTCTCCGGAAGAACTGACGCACCTGCGGTTGCGAATCATGAGGAGGCCGATCATTCTGCTGCTGCCGCCGTTTCACCAGAGAGAATGGATGAACTTCCAGAACTGAGTAATGGGGTTAAACCTTACATGGTGAAGAAGGGTGATAATTTCACGATCATCGCGACGAAGTTCGATGTGGAAGAGGCCGAGCTTCGTAAACTGAATCAAGGAAAGGAGCTGCGCGCGGGTGCCGTTTTCCGTATTCCTCAAGCAAAACGCATCGTCGCGGTCGAGCCAGTTGAAGTCGAGGCGATTCGAAACCAAGCCACGCCAAATGATTCCGAAAGCGGTTTAGTAGAAATTTTACCCAATGCAAACGGTTTGCAGAGCACTGCAAATCTACCCAACGCGATACCAAGAGCTGTGCCAGCAGGAACAACGAGCAAAACCCACACGGTCAAAGCTGGTGAGAGCATCTGGAGAATTTCCAAACAACACAATTTGACCGAGAAAGAGTTGATGAGCTTGAACGGCATCACCGATCCAAACAAGATCAAAGCTGGGCAGGTGCTTAAACTCCACTAATTTGTTCTAGGTATCCGCCTCTATTCTTTACTAAAAAATATTCATTCGTGCTCAAACATAGCTCAACCATCCTGATCATCGCAGTCGCTTCCCTTTGTGGGTTGGGGTTAGTGATGCTGGCGAGCACAGGGTTTTGGGTGCGCGGACTGGAGACCCCATACTATTTTGTCACCCGGCAATCGATCATGGTCGGCGTCGGTATCATTGCTGCGGTCATTATGGCGAAAATGCCTTTGGAGTGGATTCGTCACATGACTCCTGTTGGTTATTTGTTAAGCTGTGTTGCCTTAGCGCTTTGTTTTGTTCCTGCAGTTAACGTTGAACTCTATGGATCTAAACGTTGGATCGAGCTGCCTGGCATCGGCCAGTTTCAACCTTCCGAGGGAGCTAAAATCGTTGTCGTCGTTGCATTGGCTTTATGGTTCTCGCGTTGGCAAACCGAAGTGAAAACATTTTGGCGTGGATTTGTTCTCCCTGGATTGATCGCTGTGGTTCCGATTGGTCTGATTGCCGCAGAGACAGATGTGGGGACCGCTCTTTCATTGGGGGTGACGGTCGGAGCGATCATGTTTTGCATCGGCACCCGCATCAGTTTTATGCTTCCTTCGGCGCTTTCCGCCATCACATTCGCGGGATGGTTTCTCTACAATGACCCGAACCGTTGGGGTCGGATCGAAGCATGGCTTGATCTCGAAAATCCGATCCACCAACTCGATCGCGGCATGCAACAGTGGCGCGCGCTCCTTGCACTAGGCAATGGCGGACCATGGGGAGTTGGACTCGGAAATGGCGTCGAAAAGTTCGGAACCCTTACGTTTGCTCACATCGATTTCATCTTTCCTGTCATTGGAGAAGAGCTCGGACTGATTGCGACATTGGGAGTCGTGCTTTGTTATGTTCTCATTGCGATTGGCGGATTCGGGATCGCACTTCAAGCGAAGCATGTTTTTGAGCGCTGCATCGCTCTAGGGTTAACTTGCGTCATTGTTGTTCCGGCCATGGTGAATATTGGCGTGACAACTGCCGTGCTTCCAAACGATGGACTGCCGCTTCCATTTGTCAGTTACGGTGGAACGAGTTTGATCTTCAGCCTAGCTGCTGTGGGTTTACTCGTTGGAATTCATCGCCGTATGCAGTTGGTTCCATCTCAGGCTTATCCAATAGGTAGTAAGGTCAAATTCGCCGTCCGCCTGTAAAGGAATAGGAGGGTTAACTACTATTCCTCTAGTAATAGATCGAATAGTTCACAATTTCGTAACACGATGATCCTTTAATGAATGATTTGGCGTGAGTCATTTGGTTTAGTTTAGGGGGCGTGTTGAGCGGGGTAATGAGTGTCCGCTATGCTAGCAATCCCAAGTAGTTCAAGGGATTGGAGGGGGTTTAAAAAAACTTCAAAAAAAGCAAGAAAACGTATTGACGTCGGGTGGGGTGGGCATGTAGTTTTCGCCCGCCGTCGCGAAATGCTTCGGCGCGAGAGACTCTGCAGTCG
>JANPMK010000077.1:0-11837 GCA_031422775.1 Akkermansiaceae bacterium
AGAGAAAGCTCAAGCAGAGAAAGCTCAAGCAGAGAAAGCTCAAGCAGAGAAAGCTCAAGCAGAGAAAGCTCAAGCAGAGAAAGCTCAAGCAGAGAAAGCTCAAGCAGAGAAAGCTCAAGCAGAGAAAGTCGTAATAGAGAAAGTCGTAGTAGAGAGAGCCGCAGCCGAAATTGCCCAACAAGAAAAGCAAACCCTCGAGAAGACCATTCCTAAATTAATTAAGAATGAAGACACGAAGGAACTCGGTACGGAGAAACGTAAAAAACTCAGAAGGCCTGTAAGCTCGGAACTTCGCGATGAATATTCAGAATCCAAAGCACTCAAAATTGGATCTGCATTCATTCTATTACTCCTGATCGCACTTTCTACCACATTTCTCTATGCGGGATTCACCCGCCATCAAAATAAGCCCGCAGAGACACCATCGACTGCAAACGGCAATAATGGGGATGCAAAAAATGAAGCTCCAATGGAGGACAAAGACAAATCTGATGGCGATGGCAAATAATCGGTTATTCTGGCCATACCGGCTTCCGGAACATCATCTACTGCTAAATCCATGAAGCGATTATGCACCAAGTGAGTGGTGTGACAGGATTCTAATAGAAAATCTATACAGATTGTCTGTCCCGAATGGCACGTTCGATTCAATCAGCAATCATCTATCTCCCCGCATATTCCACCTGCTATATTTGCTGAATGTTAATACTTTCGTTCCTGCGCTAGAAGTCTCCTTTGAGATCACGACATCAGGAGGGACCTTAACTCCTCGCTCCTCCAGCATTTCCGCTGCGACGTGGCGTATCCCATAGATAAGGTAACTAACTTCTGTCTTTTCGGCTCCAGATTCATACGATATTCCTTTAGATGTTACATAGCCACCGTGGGCCAGAAGAGCTTGGAGCAAGGGAGTGTCTTGTTCGTCTCGGGCGAGAGCGAGGTGTCTAACTTCATATTGAGTTAGATCCAATGGCGGCATGACGAATTCTTCCGTCCTTTCTTTTTCCTTCTGAAGGTGCCGTCTGATCGCAAGCGTGATGGTCGGGCCAAAATAGATCGTTCCTCTGGGGGAACGCTCAGCCCAATAGTTAATCAGAAATGCAACCTTTGCCGGATCTGACTCCAAGGCATCCTTCAATAGCCTTTCTTGCATGGAATCTTTAGGTGGGATACTGGGATACCAGCGCCCACGGAACAGCATGATCTCCGCATTCTTGCCGCTCGAGAAGAGCGCAAGAACGACCTTTGGTTTGAATTCCGCGCGGAAGCCCATTGCCTGCTCCGCGAGCCATTCGCGTTCATCTCGACGAACGAAGGCGCACGAGGCGATGTAAGTTGCATTTTCAGTGGTATTCAACAGCTTCACAAGATCCTCCCGCTTGAGGAAGCTATCCACGAGGAAATCCGATTCCAGCAGCTCTTCAATGCTCCTTCGCGTCGATTCATCGGCGCTTGGATGAAGTTGGGCGGCATGGCGTGTAAGTGCCTGCCACGTGTCGAGGTCGGATAGCATGCCGCTTTCGGGAGGCCCCTCTCTACCCTCGCGAAAGAATCTTCGCGAGAGCTGTTCGCATACAAGCCAAGAGACAAGCGATTCGTTGGGTCCCCTAGATTGACGGTTGATCCGCTTCCAGCATTCGCGAACCAGTCGATCCAAAGACTGGTCCTCCGGTTCGGGCTTGGAGAGAAGACTGTGGATGTCTGCCGCCGCCTTTTTCTGCTCGGCCGTTGATTTACTAGACTTGTTCCAATCATCGGCGAGAGCTTTCGCCTCCTCCCTGACATGGGTCGCCTTTCCGAAAAATTGAAGTAGCTCCAACGCTTCCACACATTGAGACGGAGTCCAATCCTTTACACGGTCATTGAACGCATCTTCGAATACTGAAGGAAGATACATCACCGTCATGCTGTCCTTTGCAGCGAGATCCACATCAGCCATCGAGACGACTCCCTTCCCTTCATTCGAGACAATCTCAAGAGCGGAGTACATCTTGTAGCGCACCTTGACTGCTTTCCCTTCGCGTGGCTTGTAGCCACTAATTTTCCAGTGCATTCCGGGAGGTACCGTCGATGATCCATAGCTGTTGCCGCAGAAACTGTAATAATGTGGCTGGGCACGCACCCATTTCCCGCTTTCGTCCTGATACTCGAGCTTGATGTAGAAATCCCCACCTTCTCGGGACAGATACTGATCGGATTGCTTCCCGTTGATGAAATACAAGGGAATACCATCCGGCCCGGGATGTTCGAAATCGGCAAACAAGGTCGCTTCCCCCAACGACGGTTTGATGTGGGGAGGCAACTCCACATTCGCAATGGGACTATTTGATGAAGACCCAGACTGAGCTGGCACGGCAGACGATTCTGCCTGAGTGACCTTTGTCTGCCTCTTGCATGAAAGAATACCTAGCAACAAGGGTGTGAGCAGAAGAACGGAGCAGAACTGCCTCATGATGGGAATGGAAAATCGCGACAGAAGAAGGCCACAAATCCGCTTCAATTGAGCTCGCAGTTCTGGGGGGGCGTATCACAGATCTTGCGCCTAATGCTATGAAATTGCTTTTTCACCTAGCGTGGAGAATACACTGGAGAGCCGTTCTGGGAAGGGCAAAAGGGGACGTAATATGCCTAAGGTCTGAATGTCCGAAGTCAAAGGTCGCCTGTAAAGTGCTTCCACAAACACTAAAATGATCA
The DNA here is from genome assembly GCA_031422775.1 of Akkermansiaceae bacterium. GTDB lineage: Bacteria > Verrucomicrobiota > Verrucomicrobiia > Verrucomicrobiales > Akkermansiaceae > Luteolibacter. The sequence goes on from JANPMK010000077.1 coordinate 2,695, forward strand.
TCATTATTCTCCCACAGTCCATTGGACACAACTCCCCCGCCATGCTGCGACTTTCGATCTGCTAGGGAATATTGCTGTAAGCTTCCATCCGAAGCTCTAGTCGATTTATAATTGGTCTGGGATTTTGTATTATATTAGAGGGCTTTCATTTTTTATCGCAGATTTAAGTCATCGACTTAGTCTTTCTGGAAATTCCTCGCAACTCTCAGCTCCACAATGTCCGCAAAACGTTCAGCCACATCCCTCGCTTCCAAGCTCGCCGAAGCAGGCTATACCGCCTATTTCGCGGGTGGTTGTGTGCGTGACAAACTGTTGGGGGTGGAGCCGAAAGATTTCGATATCGCAACCTCCGCCACGCCGCATGAGGTCTTAGCTTTGTTTCCGGGTTCAAACGAAGTCGGCGCGCACTTCGGGGTGGTGATTGTGAAACACCAAGGACATCACGTGGAGATAGCCACCTTCCGAACGGACGGCTCTTATGGCGATGGTCGGCGTCCGGATTCCGTGACCTTTTCCACTCCCGATGAAGATGCGCATCGGCGGGATTTCACTATCAATGGATTGTTTGAAAATCCGTTCACGGGAGAAGTGATCGATCACGTTGGAGGGCTTCCAGATCTTAACGCCCGCGTCATTCGCGCGATCGGCACTCCCACGCATCGCTTTCAGGAAGATGCCCTGCGCCTACTGCGCGCGGTGAGATTTTCCACCACTCTCGGATTTCCCATCGAGCCCATCACTCTCGCAGCCATCAAAGACAACGCTCAGCTGTTAGATAAAATTTCACCAGAGCGGATTCGGGATGAGTTTTCAAAAATCATCACCTCGCCCAACCGCCGCAAGGGTTTGGAGTTACTGGTAGAAACCGGATTGATCTCCCATTTCATCCCGGAAGTCATGCCGCTCATCGGCTGTGAGCAACCGCCCCAATGGCACCCGGAAGGCGATGTCTATGTCCACACTTGCATCATGTTGGAGATGCTTGAGGTTGATGCACCACTCACACTTTGCTTAGCCACGCTGCTTCACGACATCGCGAAACCGCCCACGCAAACCACCGATCCCGATGGCCGTATCCGTTTCAACGGACATGACACTCTCGGCGCGGAAATGGCCGAGGCGATTTTGACGCGTTTAAAATATCCGAACGCGGTCATCCGAGATGTTATTCATATGGTCTCGCGCCATATGCAATTCATGAATGTGCAACAAATGCGCAAAGCAAAGCTCAAACGCTTCATGTCGGAACCGACCTTTGAACTCGAAATGGAACTGCATCGCGTTGATTGCGCGTCATCGAATGGTTTCACCGACAACTACGAATTCCTCAACGAGAAATCCGAAGAGTTCGCCAGCGAACCGCTCATCCCTCCCCCTCTGGTCACGGGCAGGGATCTCATCGAAAAAGGCCTGCAACCCGGCCCGCGTTTCAAAGAAATCCTCGAGGAAATCCAAACCGAGCAACTCGAAAACCGCCTATCCACCCGAGAAGAAGCTATGGCCTTTCTAGAAACGCTTCTGTAGTGAAGATTTCAACGCAAAGCCGCAAAGAACGCAGAGTTACGCAAAGGAAAACTTAAAGACTTCTGGAAAGGGTAACTCAACCGAGCTTTGCGATCCTTTGCGTTCTTTGAGCCTTTGCGTTGAAATTCTTTAAATTCCGACTTCCCACTTCTTGCCATTTTCTCCGCAAGAATCAATCTGGCTTGGACGTTCCAAGAAACTACGCCTAGTATCCCGACAATGACTTCCGAAATTCCTACTTCCGTCTCTGATCCCATCAACGCGAAAATCCTCGCTGTTTCCGAAGATCTCATCGCTGGTTTCCAACGCCATCCATTTCATATGATCGCAGACCAATCGGGAGTGCCTCTCGAAACCGTGATCGAGCGCATCCGCGCCATGCTTGAAGCGGGCATCATCCGCCGCGTCCGCCAGACCATGCTCGCGACCAAACTCGCACACGGTGCGCTTGTCGCATGGAAAGTGCCGGAAGAAAAACTCAACGCCGCCTTCGATTTCATGGCGAAGGAAGATCCGTTCTCCGGCCACGTTGTCATCCGCTCCACCGATACCGAAGTCTCTGGTTCCGGCTACCGCCTCTGGACCACACTGAAAGTTCCTGTCGGCGAGTCGTTAGATTTCCACGCCACCAAACTTCTCAAACTTACTGGTGCGACTGAGTATTTGCTCATGCCAGCAAATGGGGTGTTCGCCCTCGGCGTCGGCCACGTCCGCCGCAAAACCATGGAGCCTGGTGAAAAGTCCGATGAGCCCGCGGTGATGATGACCACGGTACCCGCAGATCTAACAGAGCAAGAATGGGATATCCTGCTCATCCTAAAAGAAGAACTCACTCTCGATGAGATCAACGAAAACCCATGGGAGAAACGTGCGGAGCAAGCCGGCGTCTCTCTTGACCGCTTCTGCGAAATCGCTGAAACTTTGAACCAGAAAAAAGTCATCGGTCGTTTCTCCACTTTCCTCGAACACGTCAAACCATCCGCAGAAACCGGCGAGCGCGTGACCCGTTTCAACGGTTTGTTCCATTGGGCTGTGCCGAAAGGTCGTGAAATGGAAGGCGGCAGTGAGGTCGGTCGCCACTTCTGCATGACTCATTGCTACTGGCGTGAAGGCGGCTCGCAATTTGGCGACGTCAACATCATGGGTGTCGTCCACGGCACCGAAAAAGACCGCGTGCTCGCACACAAAGCAGCCATCGACAAACACCTCGAATCCATCGGCATTCCCGTAAGCTACACCAACGTATTTTGGGGTGGTCGCTCGGAAATCAAACCTTCCGAGATCTCGCCAAAAGTTTACCACGAGTGGCACGCGAAACATGCGTGAATGTTTTATTCTGCGTTTTCATTAACCTCGGACATAAGCATGGATTTCGCCTTCGCGATCCGAAAGAACGATGCTCCGATAATAACCAAGCAAAGTAATGGCCAGCAAAGCACCGCGGGCCAAAAGCCGAAATTATCATAAAGCATAGCTACAGGTGCCCAAACAATGACCGACTGCTCTGCTCCAGTCTCTAAAGTCATAAGATCGTGATAGATCCAATAGCTTAGGGCGGGGCCCAGAATTCCCACAATCCATATAACTCGCTTAGAAACATTAATCTGCTCCGCTGGCGGTTGCTTCGAAATATCGTACAAAATCGCGTCTTCAGGGGTCTTCTTAAATCTATACCAATGTGATGCCGAAAGTGCCAAAAAAATACCTCCTACAATCCAAGCAGCGGTGATTCCTCCTTCCGAGCCACCCGAGGGAATCAGCAAAATGATCGGTGCTACTATTCCAGCAATGAGATACAACCATGCCTGAAGTCGATGGAGTTTTTTTGGTGTATTCATGATTTTGCAGAACGTCTATCTCATCCACGGCGGGGATGGAAGGTCGAATTCAAACAGGAGGATTACCCGCCGCTGGATGGAGCATCCTGTTAGGCATATTTTTCATTTCAAGGTGAAATTTTCTTTTTAACCAATGTCTTTATGATCCAAATTTCTACAGCTAACTTTAGCGGAACTGTCGCCATCCAAAATATACACATTAGTATGAATAGCGTTTGGGGATCAGGAATAATGCTCCAGCAAGACTTAAATATAACTGAAAGAATAACCCCTACCGAGCAGAGCCATAATATGACGCATGAGACTTGGTTCGCCACTTTTTTGAATCGTAACATCTCATCCGATTCAATGCATTGCTTCACGATTTCCTCTCTTTCGGTTGGTGTGAGGTGCTGAATGGAGGGAATCTGGAATTCGAAAAACTTCATGCTCTTTAAGGAAATAATACGCATTGTTTTGCACAACAGTTATCCCACGGCTAGTCACGATGCAAAGCGACCAGTCGTTTTTGATAGGGTGGAAATTTGCGTTGCATGTGGTTATTACTTATGAGCTATGGGTTCATGAAGATTGAAATTCGTGATGTTCTTTCCGCTCGTATCAACAATCGAATATTCTCAATCGATTTTCACAGTGGCGCGGTTGCAGTCGCGATTTTAAATCGCGGTTCCTTTCTGGAACTCATGTTCTTAGCTGAGCTAATTCTGAAATCGAAAGCGTAGAGTGGAACGCTCTTTGTTTCCTTTGTTACCTTCTGTTCAAAACATAATTTTTCCAAAGCAAGCAAAGGATGAGTGGTTAGGCTGTTTACCGTTTGAACCTATCAACTTTAATAGCTGCGGATGAAGAACATCAACGGTCCAGAGCCTGCGGCGGAGGACTCAGAGCGCTGGAATACCGAGTTGCTCGGGCAGCGCGACGCGCGGACGATCCGTTAGAATTTCCGGATCACCGTGAGTAATTAGCACGGTGTGTTCGAAGTGCGCGGAAGGTTTGCGATCTGCGGTGATGACCGTCCAACCATCATCGAGAATGCGGACTTCAGCAACACCGGCGTTGATCATCGGCTCGATGGCCAGAGTCATGCCCGGCATCAAGGTTGGTGATTTACCACGTGGGCGGAAGTTGGGAACTTGAGGTTCTTCGTGAAGTTTGCGACCCACGCCGTGGCCGACGAATTCGCGCACGATGGTGAAACCGAAAGGCTCGGCATACTCAGCAACGGATCCGCAGAGATCTGCTAGTTTCCGGCCAGCGCGCGCATGCGAGATTGCCTCATAGAGCGATTGCTCAGTCACGGCGAGAAGACGTTTCGTTTCGAGAGGGACTTCGCCACAAGCAATCGTGCTCGCGTTGTCTCCGATGAAACCGCTTTTGATAATCCCGACATCGATTTTTACAATGTCACCAGGCTGGATGCGACGTGGTCCACCGATTCCGTGAACGACTTCTTCGTTCACCGATATGCAGATCTGTCCGACGAAGCCGCGATAGCCAAGAAACGCACTGCGACAATCGTTTTGCGCCATGAGATCGGCAGCGAGTTGATCGATCTCTTTCGTCGTCACGCCCGGCTTCACCTCTGCAATCAACTGCTGCAAAATCTGAGAAGCAATCTTTCCCGATTCGCGCATGCGATCGATTTCTTTAGAAGATTTAATAGGAATACGGACGCGCATCATAGGTAGCTTTAGCTTTGTGGCTGATTGGATGTTGATTCGATGTGCGACAGAATCGCCTTGGAAATAGCTTCCCGGCTGTCGGTGGCTGGAACGGAAAACAACGTGCCAGATTCACGATAGAAGTCGATGACTGGAAGGGTGTAAGCTGTGTATTCTGCGTGACGATTTTTAAAATTCTCTGCGTCGTCGTCATGCCGAGCGGTGGCTGTGCCGCCACAAACGGGACAAGATGTTGCATCGCGGAGTTCATCGGTTTTTCCAGACCAACGACAAACCGGACATTCCACGCGACTGTAAATGCGACTTACCAAATCTTCATAAGGCGCGACTAAAGTGATCGCAAGATCGAGTTTTTTTCCGTGCGCCGAAAGCCATTGATCAAGGTATTGGGCTTGGCCGAGGCTTCGAGGAAATCCATCTAACACCCAGCCGTTTTTTTGATCATGTCTGTCTAACCATTCACCAAGGATAGGTTCCATCAACGCATCTGGCAAGTAGCCGCCGCGTGCGAGAATGGGCTCGGCTGCGAGACCGAGATCGCAGCGATTTTCTATCGCCTCGCGCAATAATGCTCCGGTGCTTAGGTAATTGAGTCCGAGCCGTGAGGCGATGGCTCGTCCTTGAGTGCCTTTTCCTGAAGCGGGTGGACCTAGAAGAACGATTCTCATTGGATCAAAAACTCAGGAAGAGACAGATGAAATGGGATCCGTCTTAACGGTGACCGCCAGCTCAACCTTGGGTGGAATTGTAAATGTATGCAGTCACAGCGATCACGATGATGATAGAGACGACGGTGCAGAGATAAACAATCGTGTTACGTGATGCCGCGTTGCCAGTATTCCCAAGACGATCGTAACGACCCTTGAGTTTTCCTTTTCTGAGGAAGCCATCGTAATGCTTTTGGAGGAGTTGAGTTTCTACCTGACGCATGACATCAAGCACTACACCCACCATAATGAGTAACGATGTTCCGCCGAAGAATGTTAGGATCAACGAGCCCTGCTGAAGTCCGACGACGGCACCAGTGATAGGTTGAAGGAAGAATAGACCTGCAAGGAAGATAGCGCCTGCAAATGTCAAACGGGTCATGGTGAAATCGAGAAACTCCGCAGTGGGCTTCCCTGGGCGAACGCCAGGAATGTAACCGCCATTGCGTTTCAAGTCCTCAGCAATTTGAGAAGGTTGGAACATCATCGCGACCCAGAAATAGGAGAACAGGAAGATGCCGACGCCACCGATAATGAAATACAGAGTTCCACCGGTGACTAACTGGTTGTAGAGTTTTGCAGTCCATTGTTCTTCTGGGAAAAACCACTGAAGCATAATGGGTGGAAGAGAAAGCACAGCAGTTGCGAAGATGATGGGCATCACGCCTGCGTAGTTAACTTTGAGCGGAAGGTATTGAGTCTGCCCACCAAACTGCTTACGGCCAACCACACGCTTGGCGTATTGCACCGCGATGCGGCGCTGAGCTTGGGTGATAGCAATCGTTCCAGCGATCACCAACAACAAGACCGCGATCAAAAAAACCATCGGAATTGCACCCCAAGGACCTTTGTTGGTGAAGAAAGTCCAAGCTTGCATCAGGGCACCGGGAAGTCCGGAAATGATGTTAACCGTGATGATGATGGAGACTCCGTTACCTATCCCTTTTTCGGTGATCTGGTCACCCAACCACATCAACAATACCGTGCCAGCAACAAGTGTCATCATGGTGAGTGCGATCCAAGTACCAGAAGGATTAAGCACGAGATCACCGAATTTTTCAACTCCCTGCATATAAGGAATGTTCTCGGGAGTGATGAGTGATTTCGCGACGAAATAAGACTGCACAACAGCAATCGCGATCGTGATGTAGCGAGTGTATTGAGTGATTTTTTGACGACCGCCATCTTCACGGGCGAGTTTTGAAAATTTAGGAACAATGGCCGTCATCAACTGCACCATGATGGATGCGGAGATGTATGGCATGATGCCGAGTGCGAACAAACCAGCTTGGGTCAAACCACCACCAGAGAAAACTTGGAGGATTGCGGTGATGCCACCGGCTTGGTCAGGGCTTTTCTTCGAGAGCGAATCGAGCCATTCTTTGATCACAGAGCCATCAACCCCCGGGAGGGTGATATGCACACCGAGACGAACGATGACGATGACGCAGAGGGTGAAAATAATCCTGTCCCGCAGTTCGGGGACATTCCAGGTATTCTTGAAGGCGGAGATCATGATGTAAAAAACTTCAGAGTATAAATTTTTGATTCTATTCTAGCTAGGGGGTCGCTTTGAAAAACTCGTTAAAATTCTATTGGCGATGCTTGCTTTTGATAACACGGAGAGGAAGCGCGTGGCTTCCTCTCCTAAATCAGTGTTGCTGACGACTAAGCCGCCAGACTTTGGGCTTACGATTTTGGAGTAGGATCAACGATGCTACCACCGGCTTTTTCGATTTTAGCCTTCGCGGTTGCGCTGACTTTATCGAACGTAACGGTGAAAGATTTCTCTACTTCGCCGTCGCCAAGAAGTTTGATCTTGTCGCAAGGACCATTGACCAAGCCGACTTCGCGGAGTGATTTTTCGTCGATGGTTGCACCGGCGTCGAAGCGATCATCGAGATCACCCACGTTGACGACGATGAACTTGTCGCGGAAATCGTAGTTGTTGAAACCACGCTTAGGAAGACGACGATGAAGTGGCATCTGGCCACCTTCGAAACCAACACGAGTGCCGGATCCAGAACGTGCCTTCTGACCTTTGTTGCCTTTACCGGCGGTTTTACCCTGACCGGAGCTTTCACCAGCACCGAGACGTTTGACGCGATGTTTGGCGCCTGGGTTTGGCTTGAGATTATGAAGTTCCATTTTTTTAATTTGGTTAGATCCGTCGAATCAGACAGATCAGTTAGATTAGATAGCTTTCTCTTTTTTCTGTTTGCCGCGGGAGCCGAGAATTTGGTCACGGGTGCGGACGGATGAAAGGGCTTTGAGGGTGGCTTTGACGACGTTGGCGTGGTTGGAAGAGCCCATCGATTTTGCGAGGACGTCGCGGATACCGACAGCTTCACAAACGGCGCGGACACCACCACCAGCGATGATTCCCGTTCCGGGAGATGCTGGTTTGAGGAGCACTTTGCCACCACCGAATTCGGCGTAGATTTCGTGAGGAATGGTGCCGTCAACGATGCTCATTGGTTTAAGAACCTTACGAGCTGCTTCGCTAGCTTTTTTGATGGCGTCTGCGACTTCGTTGGCTTTACCGAAACCAAGACCGACTTTGCCGAGCTTGTTTCCGCAAACCACGAGAGCGGAGAAGGAGAAACGACGTCCACCTTTTACGACTTTCGCACAACGGTTGATGAAGACAACTTTCTCGGAGAGTTCGTTACCTTCGCCATCGGTGATAGCTTGACGTTCTTCACGGCGTGGGCCGCCGCTGCGACCGCCACGACCTTGACCGCCGCCTTGACCGCCACCACCGCCGCCGAAACCACCGCGACCTTGGCCGCCTTGGTATCCGCCGCGTTGTGGTGCGCTGGAGTCTTGGTTAGATGATGGAGTGACATTTTCTGCGCTTGCAGATGTCGGGGCCGACTCGGCGGCTTCGTTTTCAGGAGTATTAGCCATGTGATAGGTAAAATTAGAATTTAAGACCGGCTTCGCGGGCTGCGTCGGCAAGGGCTTTGACCTTACCATGATAGAGGTGACCGCCGCGGTCGAAGACCACGTCCGTGATGTTGACTGCTTTCGCGCGTTCGGCGATCAACTGACCGACCTTCTGGGCGGTAGCGATGTTGGAGGCGTTGCCTTCGAAGCTTTTGTCCATCGTCGAAGCGGATGCGATCGTGCGGCCTGCTGCATCGTCGATCAACTGCACGTAGACATGTTGGTTCGAGAAATACACAGCGAGACGCGGGCGCTCGGTGGTGCCGACAACCTTGCGGCGGATACGGCTGTGGATCCGTTGACGGATAGTTTTGCGTTGAATAGTGCTCATTAAACAGAAATGGTTTATGGTTATTTGCCGACGCTTTTACCTTCCTTACGGCGGACTTTTTCATCGGAGTAGCGAACGCCTTTGCCTTTGTATGGTTCTGGCGGGTAGAAGC
>JANPMK010000078.1:0-27691 GCA_031422775.1 Akkermansiaceae bacterium
TTCTCATAGCCTTCCTTCCCATGGTCGGTCACCCTTCCACAGTTGGCTTCTGATAGTAGTTTCTTCATTTTCATGTTCTGGTATTTCTACAAGGGACTTGAACCCCATTTACAACGTGCCCATGCTGGGCACACACAAGTCATGTGATGCAACCGTCGACAACGTCCCCCTTTGAATTCGAGCTCGCCACCGCCGGTGCATCCACTCTATCGTTCGGTTATAAAATGAGACTTCCGCAGAAACGCTCAGAACGCATAGCAGCGTTGATAATGATCGGCCTATTCTTCGGGTGCATAGTGGTTGCAGGTTTCACAGCCTATCTTGTATACAGCAAGCCATCTAAGATACCGATTGAACAAGCCTTGTGGGTGACTGATTGGGAGATTCAACGGATTTACGCCCCCGGAACTCCCGAACAACGATCTATCGTCGCACAACTAGGAGAAGAATTAGAGTTTGATTCGCCAGTCCTCTATCGAATGGGCGGAACAAGTGCAGCAGGCGGGAGCGAAGGTTTGATGCTATTCGGTTTCGACGCGTCTCATCCCGAGATGGCACAGGCAATGAAACAAAAAAAACCGAACAAGGCAGATATGGCGACGCCGAGGAAGCCGTCTGATTGAATTGGGAGTTTACACCGGCGCCGCCATTCCTATATCGTTGCTGGAAAATGAAGAGCATGATAACGAATCGGACTTCCTACGTTGATCGCTTCCTCGTAGTGCGCCTCGCGCTAATCACCTTGATGGTGTTCGGGGCGTTTCTCGTATATTTTCAGACCACCGCGTTCTTTAATGCGCGCCAGAGCGAAGCATGGCCAAGAACCACCGGAGTCCTTACGGTTGAGACAGGCCAATACAGAAAGACCCTCTCTTATAAGTATGCGGTCGATGGCGCCACATACGTTTCGGATCGTGTCATCTTTGGGGAGTTGGGTAACCGAACTCGAAGTAAGGAGTGGACTGCCGTCAGCGATTCCCCCAGTGGCAGTGAGCTTGATGTTTATTACAGCCCTCACAATCCCCATGAGAGCACCCTGTTTACAGATTTGCTTCCGGGTAGCTGGTTCAATTTACTGCTGGGATTTGGTTTTTTGATGGCGGGGTGCATTACGCTAATCTTTCTCCCCAATCTAATAAGAATGCAGAAGTCGGCTCATCCAACGGCGGGCAACGTTCCAATTTGAATTCGGGCTTTCCTCCCCGCCGTGAATGGCCTATATCGTTCGGAAAAATAATCCAAAACTTTGACCCTCTATGAAAGCATCAAGAATCGTGAGTATGCTAGCCATCGTGATCTCTGGGATCATGTTATTCGTCGGAGTCGTTGAGGATAAGGCGGCGCACATACTCTTGCCGTTCGCAATATTGGCAGGCTGCGCGGTAGTTGCACTCGCAATCAGCGAGCTACGAATTAATGATTAGAAGAAGTTCTTGTTATCATCATACTATACCGAAAAAGAACTTGGATTCAAACCGGAAGCGAGCGAAACGAATCACTTCTTATCCTTCGCTCTCTGGAATCTGGAACGCCGATCAGAATCCTCTTCGACGACGGGTTTTTCAACTTCTTCGATGACCTTTTCAACCACGGGTATAACCACTTTCGGAGTGCGAACTTTTTGCGGTTTGGGTTGTTTGACCTTATCACTTTTAAAACGGACAAACTCAGGCATTTTCCAGCCAGTTCGGGTGATCAACGCTTCCAAGATAATCAAAACCAGAAGAGAAATACCCAATGGCAAACTGAGCGAATGCGCAGCCAGATATGGCGGCCTCAACCAAGCGTCCTCAAGATTCAATAATTTCCGCCCATTTGTTTGGTGAGAAACCTGACGCAACTCATCCAAGCGCTCCGATTCAAACGCCCATTCCACACTCGATCCCACACTCACCGGACCGAACGCCAACGCGTGATCCCCTACTCGGATCGCCCCTTTCACCACACTGCCTTCATTCAAATCACGGCTCAGAGAAAAATGACCGGGCGCGATTCGACGCCATGGAACTTCATAAATCGGTCCACTCGCTTCATCCTGTAATTTCACAACTGGCGGATCCTGATTCAAGCGCTCCCCCCATTCCTCGGAATCGTAATATAAGCTCAACTCCAAGCGCGTTCCCTTCATCTGATGTCGGATCGCAATCCCTGGCGGCAATTGCTGCCCCATCAGGAACCTACCCATCGTCTGCACAAAATCCCCGTATCCTTTCCAATTTCTAACATCATCAGAATAATCACCACCTAACGGAAACGAGACCGCAGCTGTGCGGCCCAAGCCACGCCGAGCATGTGCAACGAGTGGGGCGACATATTCATCTTTTGAAACCAAAGAAACCGTGCTGTCTTTGCGAGCGTAGGACAAATTGTAACCGCCAACCGCAGGCATCCACTCAATTGGCTTCGGTGAAATTTCACTCCAACGCCCCGATGCCAGCCCCTCTACTTTTTCTTCAAGAAACGCCGATCTCGCGATGGTCACCGTCTCTTGCGCGAAAATTTGCGGAATATCCATCGGCCGATCTGAGAAAAACATCCGTCCGTTTCCGAGCTTGGCAATATCTTCACAAAACGCCGAATCGACATCCTTATTCGTCCCAAGACCGATGACAGAAACCGTCGCACCTTCCTTGGTCATTTCAGCTAATAGCTTTTTATAATCGCCCGGCTCCTCGGTGTCTTGGGTGTCGGTGAACAAAATGACATGCCGTGTTCCGGCCGTCGATTTTCTCAATTCTTCCCAACCCGCTTTCAAGCCAGTGTATGCATAAATTCCTCCGCCGCCGGATGAAATCTTGGAAATCCGTTGGTTAATCTGCGCCTGCTTTCCTCCAACCTTGCTGAGCGGAACGGTCTTGTTTGGTTCGCTATCAACTGCGAAAACCGTCACCTGATCCATATCTCCTAACAGATTCACCGCAGCAATCGCACCGGAGTTTGCCAAATCCATTTTTGTCTTTCCACCGGCCACTTCCACAGCCATCGAGCCAGAACGATCCATCACGATCGCCAACGCCACCGCAAGTTTCCGATGCTCGGATTTCAACTCCATGGAGATAGGCAAAAGTTCGTCGATGTCGGATTGGAAATATCCCCCCGCTCCGAACGAGCGCTTACCGCCCACCATCATGAATCCACCGCCTTGTTCCCTAACAAAGAAATCCAATGATTTCATGAAATCGTTAGGAATCTCGTGCGCTGGCACGTTATTGAAAATCACTGCCTTCGTGCCACCAAGCATACCTGGCTTGAGCTGAGATGATTCTTTGACCACCTGCACATCGAAATCCATATCCGCCATCGCACGCGCCACGGGATCGTCTTCATATTTCGTTACTAGCAACAGACGCGGCCCGCCAGTAATTTCCAACCAACGCTTCATCCGGTTGTTTCCCAAATGCGCATCCACCACTGGACGAATCTCCGCTTCATATTCAAACGCCCCAACCTGTCCCAAACGATCCGTAAACTCAACAGTCCCGACTCCATCTTTCACCGCGACCTCAGTTTCAACCAATGTCTGGCCATTGCGCTTGATCACCAACGGGACAGCTTCTTCTTTGTTAGATCTTACCAGAACGGAAATCAAAAACGGTTCACCAACCTGCACACGTTCCGGAAACTGCAGCCGCGCCAAGCGGGCATCTTGGATCGTCTCCTCACGCACCAAACGATAATCCAACGGCACTCCCCGCTTCTTCATTTGCTCCGCCGCTTCGGTCAACGGTTCGGTCGCATAACCATCCGTAAACAACAACACCCGCGTCGGCATTTTCTCATCCACCTGCGCCATTAAATTTGATAACGCCAAACCCGTCCGTGTCTGCTTGCGCGAGCCCGTGAACGAAGATCCGTCTATCCCCGCCTCCGCAACTTCCGCCGCGTAGTTCACAAAGCGCAGCTTATCTTTACGTCCGGGTTTCGAACTCTCCAAAAGCCGCGTCCACTCAGGCAGGCTTTTATCGATCAAGTCCTCAGTCGAATCGGACCGATCCAATAAGACAATCAGTTCAAGGGCATTCTGCTGCTTCACAAAATTCGGCCCCGAAAGCATGGCAACCAATAACAGCAGAATCACCAAACGCAGCGGGCGGAACAATCCCAGCTTTGGCCAAAACCATCCAACTAACCCTAATAAAGGCAGCAGCAAAAAACTTTCTGGAAAATCAAAATCCATCTCGACCAAGTAAGATCGAAATTCACCCATGAGCGAAGGAAAATTTTACCCCCCTAGAAATTCCAGATTAATGGCACAAGAAGACTTGTCAGCACCCAGATCAGTATGTTCAGGGGAATCCCGATACGGAGGTAATCGCTGAACTTATACCCACCTGGCCCATACACCATCATGTGAGTCTGATATCCCATCGGCAGAGCGAACGCACATGACGCAGCGATGGTAATTGTGATGATAAACGGCCGGAAATCGACCCCAAGCTCATGCGCAAGCCCGACCACAATAGGCACCAACATCACCGCCGTGGCATTATTGGACAAAACTTCCGTAAGCAATAATGTAAACAGATAGATCACCCAAAGCATCACGTATGGCAAGATTGCTGGAGATACATGATGACGAGTCATATCGACCAAGCGCTCCGCCAGCCACATAGCCGTTCCTGAATTCTGCATCGCCATCCCGAGACCCAGTAATCCGTAGAGCATCAACAATACCTGCCAGTCGATACTCGCGTATGCTTCACGCGGCGTCAGAATTTTCAGCCACAACAAACACAAAGCCCCGACAACAGATGCATAATGAATCGGAATGTCTGGTATCCCTAAATTCATCCGACTCAAGAAATCGGTGATCGATACAACTAAAATCACTCCAATAAGAATCGCCCAAGAAATTTTGATCGATTTGATGCATTCTTCATTGCTTGCCTCGGTCTCGGTTTTCGAGTCCGGCGTATCGGTAAGAACGAAATCCCGAGTTTCTTTCAAACTTGTTAGGTTATTGATCGCGGTGATCACCAGCAAAGTATCGCCATGATCTAGAGCAATATTGGCCATGCTACTGGTAATATTCAGACCATTGCGATGCACGGCCAACACAACACAGTTATAGCGCTGACGGAAATCCGATGCAGCCAAGGTTTTCCCTACCAAAGAAGACTCATTCGGAACAACCAACTCAGAAACAATACCATCCACTGTGGATAGCTCCTGCGCCCCGATTTTCACAAACAACTCCTGTGCTTTTGCCGCACCACCTTTACGGCGATGCAGAGCCACAAGAAAACGATCGTTTTTCTCAACCGTTACATCACTAAGAGGCAACATGAGGCGCGTGCCGCGTCGGCGAATTTCCAAAACATGAATTCCTGCGTCTCTACTCCCAAGGGGCGTATCGAGAAGCTTATGACCAATTAGCTCCGAACCCTCTGAAATAAGCAAGTGATGCAGCGGAACCACCCTCAAATCGATCTCTAAACTTCCCGTGATCGATGACCGTGAGGGCAATAATTTAGGTCCAAAAATTACCATGTAAGCAACGCCAGCAATCGCCAACGGGACACCTATTGGCGTCAGTTCAAACATGCTCATCGGCTCCAGACCCATGTCTCTAAGACTGCCGTTCACCAAAAGATTGGTAGATGTCCCGATCAAGGTGCAGCAACCACCCAAGATCGACGAATAAGACAAAGGTATCAGTAATTTTGAGGCGGCGATGTTTTTCGATCTCGCAAATCCCAAAACGACTGGCATCAGGATTGCAACGATGGCCGTATTGTTCATCCACGCGCTGAAAAATGTCGCCACCATGGTGAACGCAAAAATGGACGTTCTCACTCCCCCATTGACTCGCCGTTCCAACAACCGCCCGATCTGATTGACGGCTCCAGATTTTTCCAAGGCTCCACCGATTACAAACAGAGCCGCGATCGTCAATGGAGCTTCATTGCTGAAAACTTTGGCCATGCTGTCCATGTCGATCAAACCCAGCGCCACCAATAGACACAGAATGGATAATGCCAACACATCAGGTGCAGCCCACTCGCGAATGAACGCGACCAAGGTGATCCCAATTACGATCAGAGTTAATGCAATTTCTTGATTCATGGATTGCCTAGAACGGCGCGTCTGTGAGGTAGCTCTCGGCGTTTGACAAGCCTAGGATCAAGAAACAGGGCGCAATTGGAGGGAAAAATGCGAAGTTTAAGCATTTCAATGCTTCTCCGAATGCCCTTCCGGCTCGTGGCTATCGTGCTTTTCGTGATGATCGTGCAATTTCCGAGTCTCTTCAAAATCATGCCTTTCACAGGCACCGAGACCAAATCCAACCACAAGAATGAGTAAAGCGAGACGTTTCATCGCCGTCGTTCTAAACGCTCCAGCTCCAAAAGCAACCCCAGAACTAGGCAAAAATTGCACATTTCGAGCTCCCCGCTCATCGATCTTCCTTGAAAGGCCCGCATGCCTGCGACTAGATAACCACCTCGACAGGCAACCTCTTTAAAACACCTAGATATGTCAGAGTCATTTCCCCAAGAAGTTCAAAATAATGATAGGCTCGAGCTCGCCTTGAGAGCGTCCAACGAAGGAATCTGGGACTGGATGGTCGGCGAAAAGAAAATCTACTACTCTAGGCGTATCATTGAATTTCTTGAATGCACGGAGTCCAGCGCGCCGAATCTTTTTCTCCCCCCTTATCTCAATGTCCACGAGCATGACCGCCCCGCTTTCGAAAGCGCCGTCGTTCGCGCCCTTGAAATCGGTGGACCCGAAACCCTAGCCATCGATGCCCGGATCCAAACCGGTGGGAACGAATGGCGTTGGTTGCGAATACGCGGGACGGTTGTTAGAAATCGCCAAGGAGAAGCCAACCGTATCGCCGGATCCATGATCGATATCAGCCTCCGGAAAAACGCCGAGGCGCAGATTGAAGAGGAGCGTCATCTTTTGCGTACCTTAATCGATCACGTTCCATTACAGATCTATTTCAAAGATCTCGAATCGAAGTTTGTCATGGTGAATCGTGGCATGACCGAATACCACGGCTTTGATAAGAGCATGAGCCTAATTGGAAAACACGATCGGGATCTATTTTCTAACGCCCATTGGGAAAAAGCTGATGCCGATGAAAAAAGAATCATCAAAACGGGGATTCCGATGACGGGTCAGTTGGAATGCGAAACTTGGCAGGAAGGCACCGAGACTTTCGTGGTGACTTCCAAATTTCCATGGAGAGATAAAAGCGGAACCATCAAAGGAACGTTCGGTGTTTCCAGCGATGTCACCTCGTTGGTTACAGCACAACGCCAGGCCACCGAGTTAGCGAATGAGCTACAGCAGAAAAACATCGCCTACGAAGAAGAGGTGAAACTCGCCCACGAGATCCAACAAGCCCTCTCCACCTCTGGCTACCCACCAGCCGTCGCCCCAAACGGCAACCAGATTTTCTTCGACTCACGTTACCTACCCATCTCCGGACTCGCTGGAGATTTCTACGAGATCATCAAACTCAGCAACAACCGCTACGGGATTTTCATCTGCGACGTGATGGGTCACGGCGTCCGAGCTGCCTTGGTTGTGGCAATGTTAAGAGGCCTTCTCGCCACTCAAGCCAACGGCAAACATGACGCCTCACAATTTCTCGGAAAACTCAATTCCGGTTTATCCTCTATCCTGAAACGCGCCAACGTAACGATGTTCGCCACTGCGTTCTATGGCATCATCGATCTCAACGAATTATCGATGGATTACTCCTGCGCCGGCCATCCGGGACCCATCGTTGTCGGTAAAACGTCCAGCCAACAACTCTGCACCGCCCGCGGCGAAAAGGGTCCAGCTCTTGGCTTGATGAACCATTTAACCTATCCCATTCACACCTTGGATCTATCGGATGCGCAGCGCTTGCTGCTCTTCACAGACGGCGTTCTGGAAGCTGAAAATGATGAGGGTGAACAGTTCATGGATCAGCGTCTCCTGCAAACTGCCAGCCAAAATCCACAAAAAGACATCGAAGAATGGTTAGAATCCGTCATCGAAACCGTTCTTGATTTTTCCGATTCTCATCACTTCGACGACGATGTCTGCCTGCTTGGCATACACATCGTCAAACCAGGCTGACTTATTCAGGTTTGATTAAACTATCAAACGAATCAACGCCTTGAGGTTTAGGAGCAACTTTTACATCCGGTGATTTCGTTAGCGTAACCGCTTGATACAGCTCTTTGAAATTATCCGCTGGTGCCGAACCGCTCCCACTCAACTCAATATTGACCCATCGATATCCATCCTTAACAGGACTGAACAACACATCGAGATGACGATCTTTGGCGGCTGCCAAAATAATATCAGGAATTCCAACACTAAGAGTTCCTGAAATATTACCAGCCGCATCCTTGGTTGATATCGACCCCTTGATCATCATTCTTGCGCGTTGTTCCAAATGAATACTCTCCATCTTCACAAGCTCACCACTCCGCTTCACCAAAAATTTGGCATTGTGATCAAAATTCGGGAGCTCATACCAACGATCATCTAATACAATCGATAAGTTACCTAGAAATTTAAATTGCGCGAGACTGATCCGAGAATCAAGCGCATGAGTCATATTCAATTCAAGCGATGCATCTTGCCCAGAACCAGGAGTAAACTGAAGCATGTTAGAATTTTCATCCGGATTTGTGACCGTCTTACCACGAAAAAACCGACCCAAGCTATTACCCAATAAAGGTGAAATCTGAAATGATTCCAATTCCACATGAAGTTTATGAGTTGCACCTTCCACTTGTGGATTGATTACACCCGAGAAATTGATCGTGCCTTTATCTTGAACCCCTTGACTCTGCACAGAAGGAATTAAAAAACGCATGCTCTTGATATCGAGTTCTTGTCCACGAACTTGGATGTATGAACGATCAAGAGCCAACGATGGCCAACCTTTCAATTTCAAGAGTCCTTGATTCAACCTAATTTCACCACCCTGATTGATCTTAGTTGGCAAGTAAGAAGCCTCGATATTCTCAACCATGTTATCCAATGATTCTTCCTTTGAAAAAAATACATTCAAGCTGGCCACTGAGTAGCGATTGAATTTGATCCGAGAATCGCTAGCTCCTGATACCTTTGCAGCAGATAGCTCCGGAGCATGAGGCGCGGTCAAAAAAAGCTTACCATTTTTTGCTGTTATTTCCTGCCCTTGAAAAACTTTTCCAACAAAGCTGACGGGTGAAATTCTTGCTCTCAAGCTATTTGCCTCCAACCGATTAAGCGCGTGTATTTCCGACCAATTCATTTCAACTTGCCCTGCGGATGCTGTGGCTGGATTCATCCTAAATTGTTGAATTTTCATCTCACTGCCTGTGATGCTCTCTATCTTGGAAATCAAACCATTCCGGAAAGATGAGCTATTGGCATAAAGAATCAATATCCCTCCAATGATCAGCATTGCGACCATGAAGACAATGAAGCCTGCAATCTGAATCAGCTGCGTGCGCTGATTCTGTGCCTTTAACTTATCTCTTGTCTGGTCTGTGCGGCGTTTGCGCTTCCTTACTTTCAAAGCCTTTGTTCCATCCGCACGGGTCACCAATTGCCCCTCACCGTCGCCTCGGTTTTTTAGCCGATCCAACATCTCATCGATCGAATACTTCTCCGGCTCATTGTTAGAATCTGGCATAATTTATATAAAATTAGCGATTACGGTATGGCCTGCCAGTTGGATCTACTAGTTCAACATTTATAAAAAACAAGATCGCCGTTGATTGATGTTTAATCACGTTGGATTGAAACAGTCTGCCTACCATTGGGATATCCCCAAGAATTGGCGTTTTATCATTCACTGTGGTCACGTTATCTTTCAATAAGCCACCAACTACAATCGTCGCACCATCCAAAATCGTTACACTGGTATCCACTGTCTTAACACTAAAGACTGGCTGCAAAATAGTATTCTGAGCCAGAGTGATCGTCTCACCATTCGACACTAAATTGATTGGAGATCCGAAATTCACAAATCCATCCAAATCTGTAATCACTGGTTTTAATGCCACATCAATGTATCGCCGATTTTCATCCGCAGTTGGCAAAACTTCCATAAAAATACCTGTGTCACGAGTCTCGTAGGCGGTTGGAAATGCTGGAACGATAGGAGGTGTCACGAAAACCGAATCGACACCAATTAAGTTTCCATCATCATCGAAAATGGGTGTGTTAAACGCGCTGATGTTCTGGGGAACTTGTGGGGGTTCATATTCCGATGGATAGATGAACTCCCTAATCATTGTGATGGAAGCAGCTTGGCCACTGCGAGTGGTGATGGAAGGTGTAGCTAGAACGTCGCCCGCCTTTTTCTGATCGAGTCCACGTATCAACATCTGAATCGTTGAGTTATTTACCACACCGTTCACTCCAATAATTCCTGGAGCACGAACATTTCTTTGAGCATTACGGTTTACACCCTCTGAGAGTAATTGATCTAAATTATCCTTTGAGTTAGTAGCATCACCACTGCGGTTACCCGCTGTGATCGGATTGCGTGGGGACTGATTTCCTGGCACCAACGGAAAATCATCAATCAACGTTCCAGTGCCCGTGGTTCCTCCTGTTAGATAACCTGTATTTGATCCTGCTCCGCCTCCACCACCCAAACCAAATTCATTCATCATCCAATCAAATTCAAGCTCCTCTAGAACGTCTTTCTGGACTTTCATCATGGTGACTTTCACCGATACGATGACTGGTTCTGTCTGGACGATTGTATCAATGATTTGTTGGATAATGTCATGATTACTCAGCGTGTTAATTACAAACAGCGTGTTAGTCGTTGGATTAAAATTTACGGAGGCACCTTGTGGAAATGAAACTCCCTGATCTGCAAATGCTTCTTGGGCGCCTTTTCGTTTTGCAAGAGATTGGTTTACAGATGGGGCCGCATTAAAAACATCCTCTTCTTCCTTAGCCTTTTCTGATGCCCCAGCAGTGAGATTACTTAGGAAATCTGGAGGAACTCGATAAGTCCGCGAAACCAAGCTGCCACCAGCAGCTCCTTTGTGAGTGATCGTCACCGCATGATCATCATAACGAAAATGGGTCCTCGTTATTTCTGTGATGTATTTGAGAATATGTTCCACTGGAACGTTAGAAACTCTCAGATCAAATCTATTTGCTAAAATTTCTTTCGCAGGTGAAGCGGAAGGATCTCCGAGATTGACTGTAATGTTAATACCTTTGAGATCAGGAACTAACTCAAACACATCATTCGCAGCTGCGCGTGCCCTTAAAACTTCGACCGCTTCCATCAAGGTCACGTCCTCAACGATAAACTGTGGGATCACAATCCGACTGAGTTTATTACTCAAAGGAACGTTTGAACTTGCTGCGGAGGAAACGGCGACATCAGGCAGCAACGGCATCACAAAATTCGACGCCAAAGGCAATTCCCATGCTTTATCCACCTCCATCAACGCCTCGGCACGTGTCTGACTGGATGCAGCATGATAATATTTTGATTTTGCATTCGCGGTACGTTCCAAACCTCGCCTCGCGGCCTGGTTATGTGGATCGATTTTCAGAATTGAGGTGTAATGTTGTACTGCCTCATTGAATTTTCCTAGATCATAGGCGCCGTCTGCCATGTAGAGCAGTCTTCTGACTTGATCCACATCTTTCGCATGTTCTCCGGTGATCGCTGGGTTGGTGCGGATCGGATCATCGAGTTCGTTACGAGCCGCCAATGCTCCAGCGTGATTGGGTGCAATATCTTTGGCCAAAACCACATCGATCACTTTCTTCGCCTCCTCAACTTTACCTAGTCGCGCTAGCTGCCTACTGAGCTCCACTGAAGCTTGGGCGTATCGATCAAGTGCTGCATCTCTCAACTCGGATGTCGTAGGTGAGTTTGGAAACGCGGCACTTGCCCCAGCATACGCATCCACCGCGTCTTTGAAATTACCAGCTAAGTAGGCATCGTCTCCTTTGACCAAAAACATTTGCCCTTCATCCACCGCCGCTCGGCGCTTCTGCAATTCCTTCTCCGCGAGGCTCGATTTCGGTTTAATTTCCTGAGAAAAACTCGCTGGTAAAAGCCCAAACGACATTGCTAGCACTAGGCTAAAACTCGTAAATTTTTTACTGAAAGGAAATCGCATGCGGAGGTTTTCGAGACATATAGACAGTCGAATGCGAAAGAGTAAGCGTAAAATCCACGAATTCTCAATTTTTCTTAACTATCACAACCCGTCTAGAGCCTGAGTTCCAGTTGCTGGCACCTAGTTCTAGGTCCTTTTTTCCATTGGCGGATCTTTGCCAAAAATTTACGACGCAGTTCGATCCGCAACAGTTTCCATCTCAATCTTCGGTATTCGCGTGAGCTCATATCGAATACTGTTCATTTAAACAGTATTCGGTCAAGGGTAATTTTTTGCCACTCGGACATCTGCCGCGATCTGCTCCCGAAGCTTATCAATACTGGGAAATTTGCGCTCTTCCCTGATGAAATGCACGAATCTTACCCGCAGCACCTGCCCGTAAAGATCGCTGGAAAAATCCAAGATGTGCACTTCCAACGTCCGTTCGGTTCCGTCCACGGTCGGCCGCATCCCGAGGTTCGCTACTCCACTCAGCCCACCATTCACCTCCACCAACCACACCCCGTCTTTGGGTAGTTGCATATCTGCAAAATGCAAATTCGCGGTCGGGAACCCCAAAGTCCGCCCGAGTTTCTTGCCCTCAACTACCTCCCCCGAGAGTTCGTAGTGCCGACCCAACATGGCTTTCACCGCATCGAAATTCCCATCCCGTATCGCTTGGCGGATGCGGGTACTGCTGATCCGTTCCCCATCCCAAATCACTGGAGCCACCGCCGCCAGTTGAAATCCCAACTCGTCAGCCATGGATTTCAGCAGGTTCACATCGCCTAACCGCTTGTTTCCAAACCGCCAATCCTCGCCCACGGAAATCGATGCGACATCGGCCTCGCAGAGTTTCCTCACAAAATCCTCAGCCGCCATGGTCGCGAAGTTTTGGTCAAAATGAATCACCAACAATCCGTCCACCCCGTGGGATTTCATCACCGCCGCTTTGTCGTCCAGAGTGGCTAGTAAAGAACTCGGAGCTTTATTGGGGGCGATCACCCGGATCGGGTGCGGGGAAAACGTCACCACAAACGACACTCCCCCACTCGCCCGCGCGGCTTGCACCGCCTGATCGATGACCGCCTGATGACCGATGTGCACACCGTCGAAAACGCCCAAGGCCAGATGCAACGGTCCTTTCTGAACCGCCAAATCCTCAAGCTTGTCGAGACGGATTGGCATGGTTTCTCAAGCTCCGCGCATCAGTGAAATTTCCGCCAACGAGATCAATGCTTTGAGTAACACTTCGGGATCTGCCTCCTTCAGTTGCGCAATCGTCACGGAGCGATCCAAATTGAATTTTCCCGATTGAGCCCGGCGCAACGCACTGAGGTGAGCACCGCAGCCAAGCTTTTCACCGATATCATTCGCGTAAGTGCGGACATAAAAACCTTTCGAGCAATCGACCCGGAAATCGACTTCTGGTAGTTCGATGCGTTTGATCTCAAAACCTGTGACACGCACCGGCCGCAATTTCCGCTCAACTTCCACGCCTTTGCGCGCCAGCTTATAAAGCGGCACCCCATCCATCTTGATCGCTGAAACCATCGGTGGCAATTGTTCAAAATCACCTTGGTAAGCCTCAAACGCTGCGCGCACATCGGCTTCAGATAAATTTCCAACTTCACGTGTTTCTAACACTTCGCCTTCCTTATCTTGTGTGCTGGTTCGCTGACCCAAGGTCAGGGTTCCCTCGTAAACTTTATCTTCGCTCATCAACAAATCCTGAATCTTTGTCGCTTTGCCGATGACCAGCATCAGCAAACCGGTTGCCATTGGATCGAGCGTTCCGCAGTGACCAATCTTCTTCGTATTCAGCGCACGTCTCGCGATAGCCACCACATCATGCGATGTCATGTCCGGAGCCTTATCAACTAACAACACCCCACTTGGTCCGTTGTATTCTTCAGCTTGTTTTCTCATCTTAAATAATTATTTTTGCGCAGCTAATGCCTGCTTCAAGGCAGATAGAACTTTTGGCTTCGCTTCGGAAAGCGGTCCCGCCATGCGAATTCCCGCTGCCAACGCATGACCGCCACCACCGAATTCAGCGGCAACATTGCATACATTAATTCCAGAATCTTTCGATCGCATCGACACCCGGATTTTTCCATCCTTAAGTTCCTCAAAAAACGCGGCGACACGCACCCCTTTCACCGAGCGGATCATATCAATTAAGCCCTCGCTATCGTCCGGCTGCAAAGCTAGATCAAGTCTTGTTTGGTCCAACAACTCCCAGCAAGCGAGTTGTCCGTCGTCGGAAATGTGCAAGGTATTCAACAACGCACGCATCAACTCCAAGCGACGACGCGGGTGGTTATCGTAGGTATCCGCATTGATTTTTCCGACATTCAAACCACGCCTGATCAAATCCGCACCGAGCTCATAGGTTTCCGCCGTGGTTGATCCGTATTGAAACGATCCGGTATCGGTCGACACTGCTACATAGACCGCATCCCGCGTCTCGTCGGGGATCGGGTAACCCAGTGCTTTGATCAATTCGTAAACGATCTGCCCCGTCGCAGGTTTTCTCGCATCGATCAGATTCACATCTCCGTAACCTGGATTGGAAATATGGTGATCGATGTTCAGCCAGACTTTTGCTTTCGATGCCGCGTGCAGCGATCCATCGCCCAACCTCGGCTTTGCCGCGGTATCCAGCGCGATCGCTACTTCTACTTCGATAGCATCTTTTGGCGGGACAGAAACTTTGTCCGACCCTTTCAAAAACTCCAAGCTCTCAGGAACACCATCTTCATTAACGAGGTAAACTTGTTTCCCCATCGCCATCAGCGAAAAACCCAACGCGATCTGCGATCCTATCGCATCGCCGTCCGGCCTGACGTGGCTCATCAGCAAGAAACTTTGATGCGCTGAGATTACCGCGCCTATTTCTTCGATGACTTTTTTAAAAACTTGATCGTCCATTTGATTAACCGACACATCTCCTAGGTCGGGGCGCGGATTCTCACCACTCAAGCATTTGAAGCAAGGACAAAGCAATATAAGGCCAATGAGCCCCAGAAATACCTAGTTTGGGTGTTTTCTCATACCAAAAGCGTTAAAACAGGCTTGCCCATTTCACCCCGAGAAGCCATCTACCACCCGTGCGCGATCTGTTAGTCACCCCCGCCTGGCAAGAGGAGGATCTCGGTATGCCATTACCGGATTCTACCCATGCTTGTTCTGTCTGCCTCCCGACATGGGATGCAGTCGTCGGCTATGAAGAAGGTCGTGATAAAATCCTGCGTCGTCTCCGCACTGGCTACCCGCGTTTTTTCAGACATCCAACCGTCGAGCGAATCTATGATAACGCCCGCACCGAACTCGCTGCCGAAGGTGAGGAGGTCTTGGTATTACCCACGAAAATTTCCGCACAACGCGCGCATCGCTGGTTGGAGCGCCAAGCTGAGACCGCCATACGCACTGCTTCATTCCACGGTTTCCAAGCCCTGATCTTTCCTGAAAAGGCGAAATCCCTAGCCAATCTTTACTGGCGATTCTCCGGCGAGGGTGTCTCCTCACGCGCCGCTCAGGATTTCCTCGATGGCAATCTTCGTGAGGGCTCCAAATCTCACCTTCTCTCCCGCGCCATCGCAAAATTCAACGGCGGCCAACCCGATGATACCTTCATTTTCGCCAGCGGCATATCCGCCGGCCTTGCCGCTCTTCGCTCTCTGCCCGGTGTGCGCGAAGGCAAAAAAACCCTGCAAATCGAGTTTCCTTACGTCGATTCACTCAAAATTCAAGAACGCTTCGGCTTCGGTGTAGTTTACCTCAACGAGGCCAGCGGCGAATCCTTCGATGAAGCTATTCAACGCATCCGTGCTGGCGAATTCGCCGGAGTGTTTACAGAAATTCCTTCCAATCCCCTCCTTCGCACCATCGATCTCAAACGCGTCTCCGAAGCTTGCGCGTTTTCTAAAACCCCTCTTATCGTCGACGACTCCGCCGCAGGCCCACTCAATGTCGATGTTTTACCTCTTTGCGACATCCTCACTTCGTCCCTCACCAAATGGATTTCCGGCGCGGGCGATGTCATGGCTGGAGCTCTCACCCTCCGTTCGGATTCACCGTTGATCGCCGATCTGCGCGATTCCATTTCCGCCGATGCCGCAGAATGCGCCCCGCTCTACATCGGGGATGCCGAAGTTCTACTCTCTAACATCAAAGGTTACCAAAAGCGCAACGAACTCACCAACGATAACGCCCTTAAAATCGTCGAGTTTCTAAAAAGCCAACCAGCCATTGAATATGTATGGCATCCATCGGTTACCAACACCGCCAACTTTGATGCCATCAAACGCAAGAACGGCGGCTACGGCGGCTTGCTATCCATCAGTTTGGTAAATCCAAAAAAAGCCCCCAAAGTTTACGATTCCCTGAAACTCTCCAAAGGCCCGTCTTTCGGAACTCCTTTCACCCTCGTCTGTCCCTACACCCTACTCGCCCACTACGACGAGCTCAACTGGTGCGAAGACTGCGGCGTTCCTACTAACCTGCTAAGAATCTCAGTAGGCACAGAACCTGCAGAAACCATCATCGCCGCCTTCGAAGAAGCATTGGCTTAATTCACCGCCGGAGCCATTTGCTCAACTTTTCTGAGTTCTCTGCGCTCTTTGCGGTTACATTTCTTCATTCCCTTCATCTTTTTCGGCTGAATACCATCTAGACCCATCGCCAGAAAGATTTGCCGAAAACGGCCGAGCCTGCGAAGCCTGAGTCCTAGGCGTGACGAAGTCGTGGATAAACATCCACGGCTGAGGAGTAACGACGGAATCAGGGTTTGCGGGCCGGAACCCTCAAATCCTGTCCCGCGAATGCGGCATTTATCCAAACCTTTCCTCCCCTCCGTTTCGGAAAAGATTTTTAGCAATGGGTCTAAGTCATATTTTTTTCCAAACCGTCCTTGCCGTCCTCAACGTCTCTCCATAAGTTCGCGCAACCTATTCCATTTGCGTGTCACTTCCTGCCTCTAAACCCCACATCATCGGCATCCTTCCGGCTCGCTGGGGCTCCAGCCGCTTTCCCGGTAAACCTCTTCATCTCATCGCCGGGAAACCTCTCATCCAACACGTTTGGGAACGCTGCAAACTCGCAACGAAACTTTCCGAAATCTTCATCGCCACCGATGACGATCGCATCGCCCAAGCAGTCGAAAACTTCGGCGGCAAAGCCGTGATGACCTCTCCCAATCATCCCACCGGAACCGACCGACTCGCAGAAGCCATCCAACTCATCCCCCACGCAACTCACATCCTCAACATCCAAGGCGACGAACCCCTCATCGATCCCGAACTCATCGACGACCTTGCCACCGCTCTCTGCAGTGACCCAAGTTTGGACATGGTCACCGCCGCCAATCCTCTCGATCCCAAAGATCCTGTCGTCGCCGATCCCAACGTCGTCAAAGTCGTTCTCAAACTCAACGGCAACGCCCTCTACTTCTCCCGCTCACCTCTGCCTTTCTTCCGTAACGCTGTGGAAAACCTCCAAGTGCTCCGCCACAAAGGCATCTACGGCTACCGCCGTGATTTCCTCGAAACCTTCGTCACCTGGCCGCCCTCCCCACTCGAACAGGCCGAATCTCTCGAACAACTCCGCGCCCTCGAAAACGGCGCCAACATCCGAGTCCTTCTAACAACCGACACCTCACCCGGCGTCGACACTCCCGAACAAGCTCTTGAAGTCGAAAGACTCCTTAGCATTTAACAGCATCCACAAGCCTCTTCCTTGAAGTTTAAAATTTAGAATTTGAAAGTTATGAAATACATTTTTGTCACCGGCGGCGTCGTCTCATCTCTCGGGAAAGGTCTTGCAGCAGCATCTATCGGAACGCTCCTTGAAGCTCGTGGTCTAAAAACCCTGATGCAAAAATTCGATCCTTATCTCAACGTCGATCCCGGAACGATGTCTCCATATCAACACGGTGAAGTTTATGTGTTAGATGACGGTGCGGAAACCGACCTCGACCTCGGCCACTACGAGCGCTTCACCTCCGGTGTCCTTTCCCAACTGAACAACCTCACCTCAGGTCAGGTGTTTGATTCCGTCATCAAAAAAGAAAGACGCGGCGAATACCTCGGCAAGACGGTTCAGTTCATCCCTCACGTCACCGATGAAATCAAAGACCGCATGCATTCGGTCACCAAAAACAATCCCGATGTCGATGTCCTCATCACCGAAATCGGCGGCACGGTAGGTGACATGGAAGGCCTGCTTTTCATCGAAGCCCTACGCCAGTTCGCTTTGGAAGTAGGCAAAGATAACGTCTGCTTCATCCACGTCACTCTCCTCCCCTACATCAAAGCCGCTGGCGAAGTTAAAACCAAGCCCACCCAGCAGTCCGTCGCAAAACTCCGTGAACTCGGCATCCAACCCGACATCATCATCTGCCGCACCGAGGCTGATCTCGACGAAGACAACCGCAAAAAAATCGCAATGTTCTGTAACGTTGAGAAAAAGAACGTCGTCGCTTTCCGCGATGTCGATCACACGATTTACGAATGCCCACTCGATCTCCGCAGAGATAAAATCGACCGACTCGTCGTCGATAAGATCGGCCTCGGTCACACGCCTTCACCCAACCTCGAAAAATGGGAAGGCTTTGTTCAACGTGTCATTCACCCCAAACACAAGGTCACCATCGCGGTTGCCGGGAAATACATCGAACTGCAGGACGCTTACAAATCCATCTACGAATCCCTTATACACGCCGGTGCCTTTCATGACACCAAAGTTCAAATTGTCCGCGTCGAAGCTGAGGCGATTGAAGATAAAGGCGCGAAAGCTGTCATCGGCGATGTCGATGGCATACTCGTGCCGGGTGGTTTTGGAGATCGTGGCATCGAAGGAAAAATCCTCGCCGCCAAATACGCTCGCGAAAACAACATCCCTTACTTCGGCATTTGCCTCGGCATGCAAATCGCCACCATCGAATACGCTCGTAACAAATGCGGACTCAAAAACGCCAACTCCACCGAGTTTGATAAAAATACACCTCATCCGGTCATCTGTCTTCAAGAAGAACAAAAAGGCGTCACCGACATGGGCGCCACCATGCGCCTCGGCTCATGCGAATCCATCCTCTTCGCCGGAACCAAAGCCGCCGATCTCTACGACAACGTTGATCGCATCAAGGAAAGACATCGCCATCGCTACGAAGTAAACTCCGATTATCAAGACCGCCTCCAAGAAGGCGGACTCGTCATCTCATCCGTTTCAGCCAAGGAAGGCTTGGTAGAAATCGTCGAACTCCCCGATCATCCTTTCTATATCGGTGCCCAGTTCCACCCGGAATTCCTCTCCAAGCCCAACCACCCACACCCCCTCTTCTCCGGCTTCGTCGCCGCCGCTCTTAAAAAAGCAACGGATTAGAGGAAAGGAACCGCGATTTTTAATCGCGACTGCAACCGGAAATATCAACCGAAGCAAATTCGCTTACGAGGACTCGATTAAAAATCGCGGTTGCTTTCTTACCACCACCTAAAAAGACCAACCATTCGCCGCCATGCATCGTCACCACGTATAGCCACGAGAACACTCAAGCTAACCGTGATCACGACCCAAACCCCAATCGCGAGTGCATCCACCGCTGTCACAAATCGCAAACCTAACAAACCAACAACCAAACCAAAGAAAATCGCTCCACAAATAAAGCGGACAATGAACTCGGTTCGATGAAAAGATTCGTTCATGATTAAAATCGAATGATGAGTATTTCGGAGAAGTTGTCAATCAACCGAAAGGAGCCGTGAATCGAAGCGCAGCGGAGATGGCCGACCTTTTTTTTCTTATGCATGTCGGCAATTTTAATCGCGTCCTCGAGAGCGAAATAGCTAGGGCAACGCAACGGTTGCAGTCGCGATTAAAAATCGCGGTTCCTTTCGTGGTATTCATTCCACTGCACCTCAATTTCCTCGGGCGCTTTAAAATCTGGCCCTAGCACAAACAAAGCAGTGGCCCATGCATCAGCGGTGGCGCAGTCAGTTGCTAGAACAGTTACCGATGATGGCGGACGGATCACCGGAGTGTGAGTTTTAGGATCAATAATATGGCCCGCCAGCCCACCGGAAGCAGGTTTGAACTGACGATAGTTTCCACTGGTAGCAACCGCACGTCCCCGCAACTTCATGGTTCTTGAAAGCGTTCGTGTCGCTGGATCTGGCGCTTCGATAGCGACTTCCCATTCCCCATCTCCCACCAAAATTTCACCACCCAATTCAAATACAAAATCTGTGACGCCAAGTTCACGCAGTCGCTCCCCAACCCGATCTATCGCAAAGCCCTCGCCAATCGCAGAAAGATCCATCCCATTTCCACTGGGACCGAAACCCGCATCACTCGTTTCTTTGAGCAATCGATAATCAAATGCCCCAGAACTCTTTTGGTGAATCACTTCTGCTAGATCGATGACTCTCTGCAAATCCGGTGTGATCGGCTCCCCGTGATTCGCGCGAGAAACATCAGATTCCTCTCGCCACTTACTCAGCACCGCCTCCCATTTTTCCAAAACTGCGGCAACCTCCGGTGCTAAATTCTTCGCACCATCGCCACGCCAAGCAAGTTTCCACCTCGTCCCCATCGCCTCACCACTGAGTATCTGCGGTTCTGGTTTTTTCTCACATGAGACCAATGCGAACAAGCCAATGCACAGCGGAAGTATGACTTTGAAATTCATAGGAAAACATACAAACAAGCCGCCCCGATCAAAACCGTTGCCACGCTGTCTTTCCGTGTCCATGCCGAAGGCGATTGTGTGAGAAACCTCAGCATCGCACCCGTTGGGCAACCGTAATGACAATACGCTTGAGGCAGAAAAAATGCCGCGATCAATCCAATCGTGAAAATCGCAGCAGGAACAAACGCCACAAAACCCGAGCTCCATGTTTCAAATGGTTCGAAATACGCAAACGGCAAACCGCTGCCAATCAAAGCCAGCAACCAAATCACGATCAGGGTCGCCCATGGCAAGCGCACCAACACCGCGTGGAGTTTTGCAGGAAGATGAAACCGCTTTTTCACCAAGCCACCCGCCAAAGTCTGAGCCGCACCGTGCGGACAGATCCGATTGCAATACACGTTTTTTCCAGTGAACGCCGGCACCATCAACGCCGCTGCGGTCAGCACGACCAGAGGCAAAATAGCACCCGCACCAAAACCGTTCGCGCCCCAACCTAACAACTGATCCTGACTCACCATCCAACCCAACCCAATCCCAGCCGCAACCGACTCCACTGCAAACCCTAAACGAATCGACCGCTTTCCTCCCACTTTGCTAATTCCCAAAAACACCCCAATCGCGATCCAAAAAATCGCCAACGCGCTTTTCCAAGAAAACCCAGCTTTTTTCTCATCCGCAATATGTCGGCTCAGCATCTCCCTCACACTCTCCACCACCGCGTGATTTGTGTAACTCGCACCACTCGTAAACAACGAAGGCGAAACCCAGGTATCTTCTGGCAGAATTTCCTCCACGCTCTTCCCTGCAAAACCATCCGCGTATTTCACCTCCTCTTTCACCGAGCTCACGTAAGGTTCGTTATCGCGACTCCCGAGAAATGCTATCCCTAGCACCTTTTTCTCATGGCGATCCAACGCAACGATCACATCCGATGTTCCGTTGAAACCCCGCGCGGAAACTCCCATCCGACTGCTGCGTAAAACGGTGCCGATGGCTTCTTTCCCCTTACTTACTCGATACGTTCCACCCGTTTTGTTAGATGAAATAAGATCCGCATCTGGAAACCATTTCTTCACATCCGCCAAGACAAGCGGAGCAGGAAACCATTGTTCCATTCCCTCCGCACCGAACCGCGCCGCCACGCCACGCGCCATAGCTTCGCTGGTCAAGGTCGCACCTGAAACCACGATAGGCGAACCCGCCGCACCCAAAGATGCTTCGGATTTCCCATTCCACTGCGCCCAAAACTCCCTGTCCTGACGGATTTTTTCCACATGCCCATCCGTATCCGCACTGGAAAGAAAACGCACCGCTTTGACTTTTCGATCCTTGTCAAAAATCACTAACAACTCAGACGGGCCGGAGTATCCTTGAATATTTTCCGCCTGTGGCAGAGTCGAGGTCGCCCAGCCCACGCTTTCTCCCGTCTCGTCTTCAAGCGGATACAAACCATCTGTCGGATCTCCCACACTCACCGCACCAGGCAATGCATCTTTGGCATGTGATAAAACCACCGCAGTATCCAGCTCATCCCTATCATCCGGCAGCGCACGAAGACAAACCAGCGCCACCAAAATAATCCCGAGCCGATAGGCGCCAAGCGCCCACCGCATCAATCTCCTGCGCCCGTTAGTTTGCGGGCTTTGCACTCTCGGTTTTGTCATCAAGGGATTTTTTCAGCTCATCGAGACTCGCGAAACGCTTGTCACCCGGAAGTTTCCACAAACCTTTCACTTGATCGAGATGCTTCTGATAAATGTCCCGTGGGGTGCAATCGTGAACCGTCGCCAGTGCAGCTGCACGTCCGATCACCACACCCATCATGCCGATGGTTTTCATCACACGAATCGTTCCCAGCGCATCGCGCTCCACGCTGATGTTGCGTCCAGCCATAAAAAGGTTGGGAACGTTTCTTGAATACAAGGTCCGGTAAGGAACCGCATAGCCAACGTTCTTATCAACCCCTTTGCCATGCTCGGCGCGCGCAATGAACGGCTTGCCGGGGATGGCGTTGATATATTTTTCCAAAGGATAATGAAGATCGATCGACCATGTCGTGAGAAACGTCGCGTCATCGAACTCTTTCTTACCACGAATTTCATCACCTTTGAGAATCACATCACCCAGAATCTGAACTGTCTCGCGAGTGCCACCCACATACGCCAACCATGTCAGTTCCGCATTGGCGTGCTTGTTCGGTTCACGCTCCGCGTGCGCACCGTGATTTTTCATCGAACTCCACGCACTATACGCAGCCAGCAAATTCAGATCCCGTGTTAGCTCAAGATCTTTGACCGGATGATTGTCGAAACCGCTCTCCCAGAACCACTCGGCATGACCGAAACCATGAATCACTTTCGGATAAGGAAATTGATTCGAGTTGAACTGATGCATCCATGCCTCATTCGGGAAGCTCACAGCCTTATCGCGATTCTCCCACATCCACATGTTGCTCATGCCCATCCGACCCTTCTCGGTGGATTTCGTGTCCGCATCCGACCACATTCCGACAAAACCATGACCCGTGCAATCGGCGAAAAACTTGCCTTTGATCCGTTTGAGTTTCCCGGCATCGACATCCACCACTTTCACCGAAGCGATTTTTCCACCCGCCATATCCAAGCCATACGCATGATGACCTAGAAACAGTGTAATGTTTTTCTCGGCTTTGACGACCTTGTCTTTCTTGTCATCCACAAACTCCTCAGCCGGTGCTGGCGATGCTTTGGCTTCGTCCTCAAACTCACGGATGATCTGATCTAACGGATACTGACTCGGCGGGTAAGTCCCCTTCGCCCAAACCCGAATCTCCGAAGAACCGTTTCCACCCAACACGTCCCGATTCTGAATCAGCGCGACTTTCGCTCCCATGCGTGCCGCAGAAATCGCCGCACCAAGTCCACCGTAACCGCCACCAACGACGACGAGATCATACTCGCCCGCGTCTTCGATCGCGCTCGGCACTCCGGAAATTTTCCATGCGGTGCGCTCTTCAAACGTCGCGTCCGCTGGTGGGGTGAAACTTGCATCGCTGCTGAAAAGCACGGCATCTGCGCGTCCGTTGAATCCGGTCAGATCTATCAACGCTACTTTCGACTTACCGGCTTTGAGCTGGGCTTTTCCAGCCAACTGCCAAGTCCACTTGGTATCGGTTTTCCCAAGCTCCGTCTCCAACTCCACACCATTCACCGCCACTTTGAAGCGTCCTGCGCTTTCCGGCCGCTCCAGACGCTTGGTCCAATCGATCGTCCTCACCCAAACCTTATACTCCCCCGGCTCAGCTACCTCAAACTCGGTGCTCGCATCCGCCACCGGCTTTCCTAATCCATGCGCTATCAAATACGACGAGCCCATCGACTCGATAAATTGGGTATCCACCCCCCAGCCACCTTTTTCGGCAAACTGTTCTGTTTCGATGAGAAACGATGCGGCATGGATCTGGGTGGCGGCCAAAAGGCCAATAAGTAATGGGATTTTCATATGCTTTGGTGAAGAAGTGGGCAGATAACGTTCAAAATAGAGCCCAGCTTTCAAGAGTCCGCCATCTTATTCCGCTGACGTGCCTCGCGGAAAAACGATTGCAACAAGGCCAGTGATTCATCCCCCAGCACTCCAGCCGTCACTTCGCAGCGATGATTCAGCGGCGGATTCGAGTCCAATAAATTGATCCACCCCCCCGCCGCGCCTGCTTTGGGATCGCCACAACCAAAAACCACTCGATCTGGCCGACAATGTACAATCGCCCCCGCACACATCGGACAGGGCTCTTTGGTCACGTAAAGCGTGCATTTTTCCAGCCGCCAATCGCCCAAAGCCTGCTGCGCCGCCGTCAAAGCCAGCATCTCCGCATGGGCCGTCGCGTCTTTCAACGTCTCCACTTGATTCCAAGCACGACCAATAATTCTCCCCTCATACACCACCACCGCCCCCACCGGAACCTCCGATGCCGCATACGCCTTCTGCGCCTCACGCATCGCCTGCTGCATGAAATGGGCATCACTGTGGAGGTCTATGATTAATTCTTCGCTCATCTAGATGGGTTTTAACCTCCAAGATTCAAAAATCAAACACCAAGCCAGCTAAGCCTGAAGTGATGTTCAATCGACATCACTCGGTTGCGCTTCGCTCTTGAACCTGAGCTTCTTCCATCTTTTGGAGATAGGGATCAATCGCAGCCTTCCAAGTAGGATCAATTCGAAGCGCCTCTTCAAGATGCTTCCGGCAGTTGTTGGCATCACCAGAATGGTAGAATGCCAACCCAAGGTAATAATGCCCTGTCCTGCTGAGCGGCTTCTCGACCAATACTTCGTTGCATCGTGCGATCAATATATCGAGCTTGTTCGCTTCCAGGAGCCCATTCAGCTCATTGATCAATTCCTGCTCCAAGGAGGCTGGAGCTGCTAATGACTTCATTCTATCGAAGTTCTGGTTGTTGAGGAAGACGTTCAATGAAACTCCGACTACCAAAGTGATCGCCGATATCAGGCACAAAACATAGATTCCGTTCCGAATTTGGAGGATGTGCTTTTCGTTTGTCATGTGAATTTCTTGCCCAACGATATAGGCCAGCCACGGCGGGGAAGGAAGCTCGAAATCAATCAGACGGCTTACCCGCCGTTGCATGAGCTGGTTTGTTAGCTTTATTTTGATTCACTTAGCGATCGGACTATAGGCACATGAGGATCGTTGAATAAAGCGATGAACAGTTTGCCTTCGTGCTTAACCACAGGAAAGCCGTAGGTTAAACGATGATTCGTCCCGTCTTTATAAATCAGAGGTAGCGTGAATTCAAGAATCGCAACTGGAACCATTCCCTCTGGGAGATGAGAGAAGCTATCAGGTAGCTTCTCTCATCTCAGTTTGATGCCGTTCTTTTGTTCTTCAATACATTGAATTACTTCACTGTTGTTGAAGAGTGGGGGTAACAAAAACGAAATACCGCTCGATGATCCAGTAAACTGCTTAGGAATAGCAGATGGATTGATCATACTCTCGATGTAATTCCGGTTACCAGCGTTGTAGGCCGATACAAAAATATCCTGAAAGTCATTCATCGACGCTA
This sequence comes from Akkermansiaceae bacterium, assembly GCA_031422775.1. Classification (GTDB taxonomy): domain Bacteria; phylum Verrucomicrobiota; class Verrucomicrobiia; order Verrucomicrobiales; family Akkermansiaceae; genus Luteolibacter. The sequence continues at coordinate 25,832 of JANPMK010000078.1, forward strand.
CTGGAGCGTAAATATTGGTCATAACTCGCGGGTCATTCTGAGCAAGGCACGGAAGGGATAAGCAAATCAGTAGTAGTAAGGTTTTCTTCATTTTATTAGCGAACGATAGAGAGCATCCACGGCGGGATGGAAGCTCGAATTCAATTTGATGGCTTATCGCCGTTGGATGGCTCGGCTTGTTCGGTTTCTTGTTTTGTCGGAATCGTGGAGAAAGAAATATTAGAAATTCCTGCCTTCCTGCACACATCAATGACATCGACGATTGTTCCGTATGGAACCTTTCTGTCGCCTCTGATCCTGACCGGCTGATCTTTGATCATGTTCGCTATTGTTCTCAGCTTCTCTAATAGTTCTTCTTTGGTGACCAAAATTCCTTCGACCTTGATTGCACCGTCCTCTAGCACATTGATTATGATCTCTGGCTTTGCAGGAAGGCCCTGAATGGCCTCAACTGGGGGATTCTGAAGTTCAGGGGCGCTCTTATTCTCTGGCTTGTTTTCAGCGAGGCACGGGATCGCCATGAGAAGTATTAATGTTAAATAGGTTTTCATTATATTGACCGAACGTTAAAGCAATGGCGGCGCCGGTGTGAAGCTCCGAATTCAAGAAGTAGGTTATCGCCGGTTGCCACTAGCGTCTTGCTCTCCGGTCTTTTCTTTGGGAGTCATGGTGTTAGATGGCAATTCGGCACGGATGGCAAAAGGCGAAACCACGCGTTGGATGGGGATCAAGAGGGTTGCTGCATACAGGACAAAGATCGACCGGAAACATCGGCTCCTCACGAAACCACCAGTAGTATGTCGGTCTCTGCTCACTCAATCGAGATACGATGCTCAACCCTAGTCGGTTCACTTCTCCGGACGGGTCGGAGAGAGCGGACGAAGCGAACTCCTCGTAGCTTTGGGAATCGAGCCAGAGATCGTAGAGCGCCGCAAAAACGGTTCTCCAGTCAACGATCTTGCCTGCCAGTTCCTCGTCCAGGAAAAATGCGTCCGGGAACATCTGATTCGAGCATGTCGCACAAAAAAGTGGAAACTCTGACATCGCGTATCGCAGAAGTGCCCATGTCTTGTCTGTGCAATGGCAAATCTCATCGTCAGGCGGCATATCGCGGATCTGAAGATGGTCGAGTCTGGTCATGGCTATGGGGAGAGTAGACGGTGCTTAATTTCTTGGAACGTCCAAGAGCACGCACCGCCACTAGCGAGGGCGAGCGTCGGACGCGGGGTTAGGATTATAATTACGGTGAATCATGTGAACAGTGCAGCTAGTGGCGGTTGCTGTGTCTTGTTAGCGTTTCTTCATTCATAATTGGCTTATCAAGGAATAGGCGATCTTGAATTCATTATCATAGTAGCTAGTGTAAAAATGAGTAGGATCAGTATAAGCAGTATAATGCAGTAAATGGCGATTCGGAATGACTTAAATCGGTAAAGAAACCAACTTCCTATCGATACAAATGGAAATGTAAATAGCGCGAATAAGCCACCCATCATGCCTGGACTCATTGCGTCCGGCGAACCAGAAGCAATCATTGCGAAAAACATCATGAATGGTATGTATGCAAATCCTGCCAACAGGCATACGATAACACGAAACGCATGTTGCCATATTGTTTGTGGACTCTTTATCATAATATTGCCGAACGATGAGTGGTGGCACCGGCGCGGTTGAAAAGTTGTTGAAATGAAATTGAAAAGGTTATGCCGGCTGGTGCGCCATGACTCATAAGGTGGATTTCAGCCGAGAAATAGGCTACAACAATCGTTCCGAAATGGAACCCAAAACGGCCGCGTGATGCAATCTGAACTCATGACAAGACCTCCCTCTAACGGATGAGTCTGTGAACAAGATAAGGCA
>JANPMK010000079.1:0-30382 GCA_031422775.1 Akkermansiaceae bacterium
CCACGCCGTGGAATGCGACCTAAAATCGTTCTTCGACATGGTCAATCATGATCGCCTGATGAATGCGTTGTTAGAAAAGATTCGGTGTCGCAAGACGCTGGGTCTGATCCGTCGCTACCTGATGGCGGGAGTAGAACTGCCTGACGGAAATTATGAGGCTACGCCTCAAGGAGTCCCGCAAGGTGGTCCACTATCTCCACTGTTAGCCAACATCGCGCTCGACCCACTCGATAAGGAATTGGAATCACGCGGACACAAGTTCGCGAGATACGCCGACGATTTTATCGTGCTGGTGAAAAGCAAGAACGCGGCAAAACGGGTGCTAAAAGGATTGATCCGCTACTGCGAAGAACGGCTGCAACTGGAAGTCAACCGCGCCAAAAGCCGCGCCGCACCACTGAAACAATGTGCCTTTCTGGGATACCGGATCGACAACAAAGGAACACTGGCGTGGACGGAGAAAGCGCAGCACCGCTTCAAGGAGCGGGTTCGCGAAATCACCAGCCGCAACCGTGGACACAAAGTTCAAGTCGTCATCGGCGAACTGGATCAATACATCCGTGGTTGGCTCAACTACTACAAACTCAGCTCCACTTACAAAGAGGTGCTGGCATTGTCAGTGTGGGTCAGGCGGCGAGTGAGGTTGTATTACTGGAAACAATGGAAGCAACCGCGCACACGTCGTCGTCACTTGTTAGCACTGGGAGTGAATCCCGACAAAGTGCACATGGCGACACGGAGCCGGAAAGGTTACTGGCGGATGAGTCAAAACGAACTGGTGCGATTTGCGCTGAACAACCTATGGTTAGAAGAACAAGGAGTTCCAGATATGAGAGCAATCTGGATCGCCCTTTACTACCCTGAGCAAGCTCAAGGTAACTGATTGGAACCGCCCTGTACGGAGCCGTACGCAGGGTGGTGTGGGACTCGGGAGCTAATCACTCCCGAGGACCCGATTATCCTTCTGAGTTCATGAAGCGGGTGCAGTTCGCCTTCACATAGTCTAAAAGGGGATCTGCCCATTCAAAATCACCAGGAACTTGTTCCTCGATTTTACTGACTCGGTCACCATCTTCAAGTTCGAAGCCAGACTCGCGAAGTGCGTCGAGCTCTCGGAGAGCCTTAATTGTCGTGTGCGCGCCTACAGCTGTAAGCTCAGAAATCAACGAAAGTCCTAAGTCAACGTGCGGATAAACCCTTCCATTATTAGAACAAACACAGTAGAAGCCCATCAATCGTCCGATCACTCTTTCTTCCCATGTCGAAACTTGGTCGAGCTTTGCATCAGGGGAATCCCATATATCTAAACCTGCTTGAGTAATCCGCTTATCGACATCTGTATCCAGTGCCGAAAGCTTGTCGAAGGAATCTCCGTCCACGTTCAGGTATTTTTCGAGGTGCAGCATCAGTAAATGTTTGCGATTAATTTTATTGGATAACAGTTTTGTTACACAACACGCAGTATTTGTCCTGCATATGCAACACGTTGTATCATACCTGCAAATACAACTCGGAAGGGAGTGGCTCTGGGTCGTCCTTTCATTGGGATGAGTTGATAACCATCACAAGAAGAATGGGCAAGATGATTATGGGAAGATGGTCAGGGCGATCAAGTTAGGGAGAATCCGAGCCCTATTGCCGTTGTAAACCGTCAAAAGATCGGAGCTTGGCAAATTGACGTAAAAATTCTGACCACGGAGAGCGCAGAGAACACAGAGGTATTGGTAACAACCCCTGTGATTTGTAGGAAGATTTCTGTGTTCTCTGCGCTCTCTGTGGTAAAATTCCAACTTAGCCGGAGTTCCACTCCCTAGCTTGATTACCCTAGGGGACTGGTTACTGGAAGGCGAGTTGCAAATTGCCGACAATTTTTGGGTTATTATGGTCGGCTATCTACGCTTCGCTTCGATTCGCGGTCCCAGTAAGTGCGGATCACGTTGTCTTCCTCGTGGTTTTCTTGAGTTTTTTCGGTGTCGCCCAGTGATCGACGGAGGAGTTGACGAGAAAGTCGTCGCCGAGCGCCTCGCGGCCTAACAGAAGTCGGTGGATCATGCGTTTGCGGCAGACGAGTGAAACCATGATGGTTTTTTCAAATCCAGCGAGACGCAGAGTCGTGGAGACAAAAATTCGATTACCGGATTTCCCATCAGACGACCGGACAATTTTTCGCAACTTAATCTCTTCTTCCAGTGTGATGAGTTTTTTATCTTTGCGGTCGAGGCGGACGGTGAAACGGACGCGGTTGTCAGGAAGCTCGGTGATCTCGGCGCAATCGATGGCGGAGCTTTTCGCGCCGGTGTCGGCTTTGGCCTTTAATTTCAAAGACCAATCAGGAAGTTCCACGCGCTCTCGCCAGCCGATGATCATGCTCATGTTATTGGATCGTTAGGTTTCGGAAGTTTTTTCATCTTCCTGCGTTTTCTCTTTTTCACAGGGATGAGACCTTTCATGTGCTCGGATTTTCCGTAGCAGAGAATCGTATCATCGGATTCGAGGACGCGGCTGCCTTTCGGATTGGAAATGACGGTTCCTTTTCTTTTCAGTGTGAGAACCACCACATCCATTTCGCGCAGTCCGGTTCCATCAATCGTCATGCCGATGTATTTACTGCCCACGGGAATGTGAATGTCCGCCACGGAATAACCGCGCGAAACGGTGAGGCGCTGGCGGATATCGATTTCGGGAAATTTGACCTGATCCTCAATGTAATCGATGATTTCTCCCGCAATGTCCAAGCCGGTGGCGCCTTCGATTCCTTCGAGGCCGGGAGAGGAATTGACCTCCATGATTTGCGGGCCGTCTTTACCTTCTAACATATCCACGCCGCAAATCCTCAAGCCCATGATTTGCGCGGCGCGGACGGCGGCTTCTTCGTAACGGGGATCGAGTGTGATCGCTTCTGCCTTTCCGCCACGATGCACGTTGGAGCGAAACTCCTGGCCTTGCGCGACGCGGCGGATGGCGGCGACGACGCGGTCGCCGATGACAAATGCACGCACGTCCTTGCCTTTGCTTTCGGAAACAAATTTCTGGAGTAGAACTTGTTGTTTGGTGGAGTGCAGAGTTTCGACGATGGCTTTCGCGATTTCAATTTTATCCGCAAGAATTACGCCGACACCTTGAGTGCCTTCTAACAGTTTGATAATGACTGGCGCGCCGCCAACGCGTTGCAATGCGAATTCGACATCGCGTTTGTCATCGACGTAAGCGGAGCTCGGAATGCCGACATCGTGTTTGGATAAAATCTGGAGGGAGCGGAGTTTGTCGCGGGAGTTGCTGATGCCGGCGGCGGTGTTTGGGGTGAACACATCCATCTGTTCAAACTGACGCACGACAGCGGTGCCATAGCGAGTAATCGAGGTGCCGATGCGTGGCAGCACCGCATCGGGCGTGCGGAGTTCTTTTTCGTGGTAGTAGATATGCGGATCTCCCTGATCGAGACCGATGGTGAGGCGCAAGGTATTAAGAACCTCAATTTTATGTCCGCGCTTGCGACCGGCCTCGATGATGCGGCGGGTCGAATAACACTTGGGTGAGCACGAAAGGATAGCGAGTTTCATAAATGGGAGCAAACAGACACATAGGAGAGGCTTGGGCTGTCGTCAAAACAAAGCGAAGAACCGCAGGGACAAATAAAAAAACCTCGCTGGAGATGATTTCCAGCGAGGCTCTTGAAGTTTTACTTTGTTCGTACTTAGAAATGAATCGCGTGGCCTTCCGCGGCGAGCGTGGCTTCGTGAATCACTTCTGACATGGTTGGGTGGGCGTGAATGGTCGCGTGGATGTCGTCGATCGTGAGTTCTTGATCGAGGGCAAGACCCATTTCAGCGATGAGCTCGGTGGCGTTGTCACCGATGATGTGTGCGCCGAGGAGTTCGCCGTGTTTTTTGCCGTAGAGCAGTTTGGTAAAACCGTCGGTCTCCGCAGCCGCAACGGCTTTGCCGATCGCGACAAAGGGAATTTTCCCAACCACGTATTCGATGCCTTCTTCTTTAAGCGCGCGTTCGGTTTTTCCGACAGATGCGACTTGTGGGTGGCAGTAGGTGCAGCCGGGGAAATTCTTCACTTTGCGTGGTTTGAAACCATCGACGAACAATCCATCGACGCATTGGAACGCCTCGAAAGAAGCCACGTGGGCGAGCCATGGTGGGCCGTTGATATCGCCGATGGCGTAAACGTTGGGGAGATTGGTTTCGTAGCGGTCGCCGATTTTGATGTAACCGCGATCGGTGAGTTCGGGTTGGGTGCCACCAGGAAGGACGGGCTGGATGCCGATGGCGACGAGGCAGATTTCTGCGGAAAGCGTGCCGGTTTCTTTCGGGCCTTCGACGCTGATTTCCACGCGATCGCCGAGATCTTTCGTCGCGGTGACTTTGGTGTTGGTCAGGCAGCGGATGCCTTGTTTGGTGAGGGATTTTTCGAGGGCTTCACCGACTTCGGTGTCTTCCGCCGGAAGGATGTTTGGCAGCATTTCGATGATCGTGACCTTGGTGCCGAAGGCATTGTATATGTAGGCAAATTCAACTCCGATCGCCCCAGCGCCGATGATGATCATTTCCTTGGGTTGCTCGGCGAGAACCATGGCTTCTTTGGAGCCGATGACGGATTTGCCGTTGAAAGGAAGCGGTGGCAACGGGCGGGAAACGCAACCGGTTGCGATGATTGTGTTTTGGGTTTCGAGAACTTGAGTCGAGCCATCGGCCGCTCTAACACCTACTTTGCCTTGGCCTTCGATCGAGCCGTAGCCGCGAATGTAGTCGATTTTATTTTTCTTAAATAGGAATTCGATACCACCCGCGAGCTTGTCGGAAACTTTGCGTGAGCGGCCGACCACAGCGGACCAATCGTAGGAAAGACCTTCGATTTTGAGGCCCATCTCGCCGGCTTTGTGAGTGAGGGTTTGGTAGAGCTCGGCGTTTTTCAGGAGAGCTTTGGTTGGGATGCAACCCCAGTTGAGGCAGGTTCCACCCGCGCGGTCTGCTTCGACGCAGGTAACTTTTTTTCCATGTTGAGCCGCGCGAATTGCAGCGACATATCCGGCAGGGCCGCCACCAATAACAATGAGATCGTAAGCCATAATGTTTCTAAAAGTGAGTCGCGGGGAGAGTGATAGCCCTCGGCGGGATTGTCAAAGAGTGAAACAGAGGAAAAATAGGAGGCCGCCGGATTTCTCAAATCACGCTGTCCAGCCAAGCGAGCATTTTTTTCCGATACGCTCCATCATCCCGCGAGAGAGCATCGCCGTGGTCGCCATCTTTGACCTCGAATAAAGTTTTCGGTTCGTTCGCGAGATCGAAGAGTTGCTTACCTTGGGCAAACGGCACGACCGAATCTTTCTGGCCGTGAACCACCAACAACGGCGTGCCGTTGATTTTCGAAATGCAATCTTTGGGAGAAAACTCATCGGAAATGAGTTCGGTGCCGAACTCTCCCGCAAACAGTTTTGCCATGGATTGGTAGGAGGAAAATGCGCTATCGATCACGATGGCCTTCAATCCTTTTTGCTGCATTTCCGCGAGCGCCGCCACGGATTTCGCGCCGCCGAGGCTGTGTCCGTATGAAATGATTTTATCCTGCTGCACATCTTTTCTTCCTGAAACGTAGAGAAACGCGGCTTTCACATCTTGCACCATGCCATCGCGATTCAGCGCGCCACCGGATTTTCCAAAACCACGGTAATCATACATAAACACCTGATATCCGGCCTCCGCCAACCATGTGACAAACCCCAAATGATGCCCGAGTGATCCAGCATTTCCATGTGAGAAAACCACGGTGCCCTTTGGCTTGCTGCCTTTCGCTTTCAGAAACCAACCGTGGAGTTTTGTGCCGTCAGCCGATTTAAAATCCACATCCTCATACTGAAATCCCCAATTTTCAGGAGTTGCGGGTTGGTCATGGGTAGGGAAATAGAAAAACCGATTCGTATCGCCCTGCCCGATGATCTGACTTTTCAGTTTTGAGAGCTCACTGTTTTCATCTTTTAGCATCCGCTGGATGTCTTCCAGAGTGATGGGTTTCCGCAGAGTGCTTGTTTGTGCACTGAGGAACAACGCACTCAGCAACCAAGCAATAGAAAGCAACCATTTCATAAGAGGACATAGATAACCGAGGATGACGATTTGTCTAGTCCGCAAGATTCGCGGAAAGGATCAATGCGCTTCATTATTCTGCACAGCGGGCGCTGTGCAATGCTTGTGGAGTTTCTTGACGGAAAACACCAAGATCATCGAAGCAAACAAAGATCCAGCGCAGATGTAATACGCGTAGGTTGCAGCTTGATCGGGAACTTTGTCATAAAGAAACCCAAAGAACGGCGGTGCGATAAGACCAGCCGTTGCCCAGCCAGTGAGCGCTAGACCATGCAGTGAGGACATGCGTTTCGATCCATAGAGATCGCTAATCAAAGAAGGGATCGTGCCGAATCCGCCGCCGTAAGAAGCGATCACGTAGCAGATCAAAACGCTAAAAAGGACAGGCGAACTTGCGTGAGGCAGGACGAGATAAGCGATACCGGCAGTGCCAAGCAAAGCGACGAAAATATTGACCCTGCCAAAATGGTCCGAGAGCCAGGCCCAGATCAAGCGCCCGACACTATTTCCCAGGGATGCGATGGCGATCAAGGTCGCACCAGCAGCGGCAAGTGTCTCGACATCAAGCGTCGGATCCGCAGTTTTTGAGACATCCTGCATCAAGCGTGAAAGCTGGCTGATAATCCCCAGGCCCGCCAAGCTGTAGGTGAAACAAGTGAACCACAAGCGCACGCGCACATTCGGCAAATGCTCGTAAGTATCCGCAACGGTCGCCACGTGTTTGTTTGAGACAGCAGCATGCGGACTGTAGATAAAACGACATGCTATGGTCATGATGACACCGTAAACGACGGCGATGACAAGAAACGCGCCAGCCACATTTCCTGCAGCAATTTCCATCGCTTTCGGCGCGAACACTTTGCTCATGAACAAGGCTCCGATTCCAAAGCCCATCACGATCATTCCGGTAGCGAAACCTTTTTTATCGGGGTGCCATCCGGCGATGGTCGAAACGGCTGTTAGATAACCTGTTCCGAGGCCGATGCCGCCGATCACTCCGTATCCCAAAGCAAGGATGACGAAACTCAACCAACTGACCCATGGGGTTTTGATGTCTCCAATCACTCCCGATCCCAAATATAGCCCGAGAGCTGCCAGCAGATAGCCAGAGACAAAAAACACCGCCGAGCGTTTCATGAGCCGACGCCCACCCAGCTTCGCGACCAGCGGACCCGTATAAAGTGCCGAAAAACCAAGCCCCGCCACCGCGAGACTGAAGACCAACGAAGTCTGCCAGTTGGCCCAGTGATAGGCTGCTTGCAACGGTTTTGTGAAATAGCTCCATGCATAAACGGAGCCCAAGCTTGCCATGAGCATCACACCTGCGAACAGGATGAGTCGGCGGTCTGGGGGGGTTTTTGGCAATGGCTCGTTAAACGGATTGTCGTGGTCGCTCATCTAGGTTTTTGTTTTTGGATTTCTAATTGTTTGGAAAACATGATGGGTTGCGGGCAACCTGCGAGGGAATCTGGCAATCTCGATTGATGATTAAAAGAAGAAACGCATACGGATTCTGGTAGCTATCAGGCCGATCGCAACAGCCGCTCGGCGTAGCGGCGGATCAGATCAAGCAATCGTGCAGCGGAGGGATCGAGGGATTCCCCATGCCAGACGACTAGGTTCAAGGGCGGCAAGGCTTCAAATGGTGGCCGAATGATGAACGGCTTATTTTTATTTGCCCCCGCATTGGGAATGGCGAACCCGAATCCGAAGCCAAAATCCAGATCCACATAAGCGGGCACATGGCCGATGGATGAAACTTCAAGCGTTGGCAACCACTCGATGCCCACGCGGCGCAGCGAGGTGGTGATGTGCCGCATCACGAGATTGGCTTGGGACAAACTGACCAAGCCTAGTTTTTCCCCCTGACGTTGGAGCTGAACGAAATCCTCCCAGCTTTTCACGGTCGCTGCGTATTTGGGTGGAACCAAAAGCAAAATGGGCAATTCGCCGATTTTTTCCACGAGGGGTGAAGCGCTCGAAGGCACATGACGCGAGAGCAAACCGATGGCTAGATCTACATCTCCATGGCGCACAAGCCCAGCCAGATCTTGGGACTGCGCCTCTTGCAAAATGAGTCTGGTGCGCGTGGCTGCATCCATTTGTTTCAGCAGGGCGGGCAAATGATCGCGGATGATCACGTCGGATGCGGCGATGCGCAACGGTCGCTCGGTTTCGTCTGCCAAGGAGTCGCGGATCAGCGACATGCGGGCACGCATGCGCAAAGCTTCTTCGAGAAAAATTTTACCCTCCGCAGTTAGCTCAAAAGGTTTGCGGTGAAAGATTCTTTTTCCGAGATGTTGCTCCAAAGTCATCATCTGCGCACTGAGCGCTGGCTGGGAAATGCCAATTTTTCCAAAGCGCGATGCGGCGGACAAGCCGCCAGCCTCACAGACCCGGAGAAACAACTCGGTCGCATACCATGGGAAAGTTTCCATCAGAATTTCTGATGGAAGTATTAGAATCATCGATTGGATTAATCACGCAGAAAATGAGATTTCTTTGACCGTCATGAAAACCAAACCAACTCTCAAAATGTTCTGTAACTCATCGTTAGCTCTTTCCTGCCTGTTTCTCGCGTCCTGCGGCAGCTACGAGATGACCACCCCCGTCACCTCCAGCCAACAAATATCCAAAATGTCCGGCGTTCCGAGCGTGAGCGGAAAACCCGCCCTGCGCACACCGTCAAAAATCGGCGTGGTGAGGACAGGACGAACCAATTCGTTAGATTTTTCAGATGCGAGCAAACAACTCAAATCCGAGGGACAGATTGAATCGATCCAAAACATCGATGCATTTGTTTCCGAAAGCGATTACTATCAGATTAACGATGTGCTCGCAAAACGCGCCAAGCTGATCAACGACACGCGCTTCCTTGGTCTTGATGTTTTGGTGGTGTGTGATCAGGAGACCCAATCCGATGATTCGATCTCACTGTTGGGAATCGCCACGCTCGGGATTTTGGATGCGGGTGTTCGGAAACAGGACACCCAGCTCACCGTGCTCTGCATGGACGCGCGCACGGGTTACGTTTACGGCGTGATGGGTCGGCAAGAAGACGGCCACGCCGGCAAATTCCAACTGTTCGGCATGAATGCGATAGGCAGTCCGGACCGCAGCCACATAGTGCAAACCACCCGTCGTGATGCCGTGAAAGAATTCCCAAACTTTTGGAAACAACTTGCGGATAAATATGATCGGAAGCGGTGAGTTGAAAGAATGACCTTCTGCCTAGATGTGGAGTCTCGTGAGCTGAATGATAGGGACGTTTGAATGGGAACACTCTCCCTCAATTATGAAGCTCCTCACTAAATGATTCGCCCTGCTTCTTCCCTTCTCCGTGCAAGCCGAGGATTTGTTCTACAAAAATGAACCTAGCGCGCTACGTCATCTATGATGCGGTTGGTTTGGAACGCTGTGGCGATTTTTCTACGGCGTGACCTATCCCTATCCAGCCGCTTTCATCACAAAATGCCCAGAAATCATGTTGCAGGTTGCGCGGGGGGCGTTCGTGGGTAAGATATTTTATCCGAAACACGGATTTTAGCCCCTGTTTATTCACTCGCATGATCGGCCTCGCTCTCAAAATGCTCTTTGGCGATACTGCCAAATACCTGATGCTCGTCGCGGGGTTGTTTTTCGCTACTTTTCTGATTGTGCAGCAGGCATCGGTTTTCTGCGGGCTCATGCGCTGGACGACCTCGACCTTGAAAAACGTCGCCGCTCCGATCTACGTGGTCGAAGAGCGCGTCGAGCAAATCAATGAAACCAACCCGATGCGTGACACCGATGTTGCCCGCGTGCGCTCGGTGGCGGCTGTCCGCTGGGCGATGCCGCTTTTCTCGGGCTTGCAGCGTGTCCGTCTCGCTGATGGTAGTTTCAAGACGATCCAACTTTTAGGCATCGACGCGGCTTCCCTAGCAGGCGCGCCGGGGCGGATGGTTGAGGGAAACCTCGAAGACCTGCGCTTGCCCAATACCGTCGTCATCGACGAACTCGCCACCACACGGCTGTCCTCGGACCCAAGCGATCCCTCGAAAAAAATCAAGATCGGTGATCGGTTTGAAATTAACGATGTGGAGGCACGGGTTGTCGGGATTTGTCAAGCCATGCGCTCGTTCACTGGCGGCCCATATATCTGGACCACCTACGAGCGCGCCCTGCTTTACACCCCAGGCTCGCGCAAAATGCTTACCGCCGTAATCGCCGCACCTATCGATGGTATGACCGCGAGCGAAGCTGCCGCAGAGATCGAAAATACGACGGATCTCCGCGCATTTGTTAACGAAGGCTTCGGCCCAAATCCGCGCGATCACGTGACGCCCAATGGCAAACATTATGGAGATTTCAATACATCCACTGTCTGGTGGTATGTGAAAAACACGGGAATCCCGATTTCATTCGGCACCACGGTGGTGATCGGCTTTATCGTTGGCGTCGCCATTTCCTGTCAGACCTTCTACGCCTTTGTGTTAGATAATTTAAAACACTTGGGCGCCCTGAAAGCCATGGGCATGTCGAATTTTCGCCTGAGCATCATGCTTATTTTTCAGGCGCTCACCGTGGGCATCATCGGTTTTGGGCTAGGCCTTCTCGCGACCTCCGCCTTCGCCATGGGAGCCATCGAAAATGGGCAACCACCGTTCTACATGCCGTGGCAGATTCCTGTCGGAACTTTCATCGCCATCCAAGTCATCTGCATGCTTGCCGCTCTCATGGGCATTATCCGTCTGAGTCTTTACGAACCCGCCATGGTCTTCCGTGCCTGATCCCACTCCATCATCCAGCATCGTTGTCGATGTCCGTGCGCTCGAAAAAAGTTTCGGCGACGGACCGAACCGCATTCACGTGCTCAAGCAAGTAAGTCTCCAAGCTCACACGGGAGAAATCATGATGCTTGTCGGGCCATCGGGTTGCGGGAAAACCACCTTGCTCAGTGCCATTGCCGGCACATTGAAAGTGGAGAGTGGCACGATCAATGTCTTCGACAGCCAGCTCGAAAAAATGTCCAGCGGCGCGCTTACTCGTTTCCGTGCGAAGAACATCGGCTTCATCTTCCAGCAGTTCAATCTCATTCCCACGCTTTCTGTTGCGGAAAACGTCAGTGTCCCTTTGTTGATTCAAGGATTCTCCAGCCGCGTCGCCATCAAGCGCGCGCGCGAAATTCTCGAAAAAGTCGGTCTCGGCGAGCGCTGGAAAGAACGCCCTAACAAACTCTCCGGCGGACAACAACAACGTGTCGCCATCGCACGCGCGCTCATTCACGAACCTGCACTCGTCATCTGTGACGAACCCACCGCCGCACTAGACGCGCACAATGGCGAGATCGTGCTCGAGCTTTTCCGCGAAGTCGCCCGCTCGGCGAAACGTGCCGTGATCATCGTCACTCACGACAATCGCATCCTCTCGTATGCCGATCGCATCGCCCGCATGGACGATGGCGAGATCGTCGAAGTCACCGAACAAAATCATCAGCGGCCTCAACACTTCATTCACGAACACGCGCACTGACCAAGAAACTTCAGCACTCCCATGTCACTCCTATCCCTCATCCTCCGTTACGGTACCATCGCCGCCTCCATATTTGGCGTGGTGGCCATCATTTTCATTTCCCAAACTCAAGCTGAGAAGGAGATGCTTGCTCCGGGCGATCCTCCCGTCATGCCTCCGCAGAAACCTTTCGCTGAGTCAGTCGCTGCCACGGGCATCCTTGAATCGTTGAGCGAAAACGTCGCCATCGGCGTTCCGCTTCCGGGCTTGATCACCGAGGTTTTGGTTAAGGTAAACGACAAGGTTCAGAAAGACCAAGTCCTGCTCAAACTAGATGATCGCGATCTGCGTGCCGAGGAGTTATCCGTCAAAGCCCAGCAGAAAATTTCCCAAGCTCAAATCACTGTCAGTGAAGCCCAACTCGCCAAGCTTGAGTCCCAACTCGAGCGACTTACTTCCGTGACCGACAGCCGCGCGGTCAGCCGGGATGATCTCGAAAATCGCAAGCAGGATGTCGCCGTTGCTCAGGCACAACTCACCGCAGCCAAAGCCCAGCTCGCAGCTTCGGAAACATCGCTTAAACGCATTTCGTTATTGATCGAGCGTCTAACCGTTCGCGCCCCGCGAGATGGAACCATCATCCAGCTTACCGCCCATGCTGGGGAATACGCCGCCACCTCACCCAAGACTCCGGCGATGATCCTCGGTGATATCGACCGCCTTCAAGTGCGGGCCGACATCGACGAGCAAAACGCCATCCGCATCCGCGCAGGCCAGAAAGCCTATGGTTATCTGAAGGGCGATCCCAGTGTCACTTTTCCTCTGGAGTTCATTCGCCTGGAGCCTTACGTGATTCCTAAAATTTCTCTAACAGGATCCAGCACCGAGCGGGTTGACACCCGAGTGTTGCAAGTCATCTACTCCCTCACCCGTCCGAGCGATCCTCCGCTTTATGTCGGGCAGCAAGTGGACGTATTTATCGAAGCCCCAGATCGCCATAAAAAACCATGAATGCCCGCCTCTTCGTATTACCTTCCGCTCTGTTGCTCAGCTCTTGCATGCTTGGGCCGGACTTCAAACTCCCGGATGACAATGGGGGTTTAAAATGGAAAGCATCCAAATCCACTGCGGGAACTCATCTCCCCGATGACTGGTGGAAACTCTTCAATGATCCTGAACTGAATCGATTAGTCGATCGCGCACTCGCAGCAAACAACGACCTCGCTGCGGGCAAAGCTCGGGTCGATACCGCCCGCGCTCTTGTCGGTGTAGATAGGGCGAGGCTTTTCCCTTCTCTCGATCTAACAGGTTCCGCAAATACGACGCGCAGCTCGGCTGGTGCGATGCCCCCGGGGCCAGCTATGAATCTGGAAAATCAAAATTACCGTAGCACGTTTGATCTCGCCTATGATCCCGATCTTTGGGGTCGCAACAAACGCGCCATCGAAGCCTCATCTGCCGAGGCGGCTTCCGCGCAAGCCTTGTTCGATTCCCAACGCCTCGGCCTTGCCACTGAAGTCGCTCGGCAATATTTTTTACTTCGAGGATTGGATGCCCAACACAGCGTTTTAAAAAGCACGCTGAAAACTCGCCAAGACTATCTCGACATTCAAAAATCCAGAGCCGATGCGGGGCTCACCGACGGCATCACCACCAGCCGAGCCAAGACGGAACTGGAGCTGGTGAATAACGACATCAGCAGCGTCGAACGCCAACGTGGGGCTGCAGAAAATGCGCTTGCCGTGCTCTGTGGGAAACGTCCGGCAGATTTTGCCGTTTCACACGCAGAATCAAACCGTTCACTACCTAACATCCGTCCCGGTCTTCCTGCCGCGGTCTTGTTGCGCCGCCCAGATGTGCGCGCCGCCGAGCAAGAACTCCGCGCGGCGAATGCGAAAATCGGCGTCGCGGAAGCTGCGTTCTATCCGAATTTTTCGCTCTCCGCCGGTGGCGGATTTGAATCCACGGATGTCTCTCAATTCTTAAACTGGCAGAACCGAGTCCTATCGATCGGTGCCGGCGTCGCATTGCCACTCATCGATGCAGGCGCGAACAAAGCGAACTATCGCGCCGCGCAGAGTCGTTATGAAGAAGCTCTGGCAAGTTATCGGCAATCCCTACTCATCGCCCTCCGTGAAGTGGAAGATGCGATGGTCGATCTCAAAGGTTTAGGAAAATCCAGGGCGGCTCTCGAACTCGCACATACCAGCTCACAAGAAACTCTAACACTTTCCAAAGATCGTTTCGAAAAAGGTCTCACCAACTATTTTGAAGTCGTCGATGCCGAGCGCGGCGCCCTCCAAATCCAGCTCGCGCTCCGCCAAATTGAAGCTCAACAACGCATCACTCTCGCCGCCCTCGCCAAAGCCCTTGGCGGGGGATGGAGCGGAAAATAAAATCACCCAATTATGAAAATCCTCATCATCACTTTCGGTCTGCTGACCACCTTCTCCGTGCAAGCCGCGGATTTGTTCTATAAAAAAAACCTTTCGCTTTATGTCATCCATGATGTGGACCAAGGAAAAAGCGAAAGCCAACTGCTCGATAGTTCGGTCGGAAATTATGTCGCGGATGCTGGAGCTGTGATTTTTCTCAAAGGTCAAACGCTCTATCTCATTCGCGATACGCGCGAGCCAAAAGCTGAGAGCTTGGATCCGGCGGTGGCGGATTTCAAATTAAAGGATGGATTGATCGCCTACGTTAAAAGTGGATCTCTTTTCGTTCGCCGAGTTTCAGATGCAGCAAACGTATCATCGCGCCAAGTCCCGGAGTCCAATGGCGCCACCAATATTGATATCGCAGGTGGGGTAATCATTTTTGTCAAAAACGCGACCACCCTGTATCGGGTCAGCGACGTCGATAGCGGAGCCTCCGAGCGCGTGATTTATCCAGTAGGTGACGCGCAGATTTCAGGGAAGTAATGGGTTTTGGGGCGATGCTAATGACACTCTAAATCAAACATCAAAGCCGACATAGGTGAGGCTATTTTTCACGCACGGATTTTTGATATATCACCATATCATCCAACATGTTTTGAAGTTCATCGTCGGATTTTGCCTCATCTCGCAAATACACGGACTCGTCAGGCATGGCGTGTAAAGCCAGCACCGATGCGGCGCCGTAGCTCTTGTTTTTCTCCCATTCGTTTTGCAACTTTGACTCCAAGGCAGGCATGCGCCTTAGGGTCTCTTCGGCCGCTCGCACCCAAAACCGCGTTTCCTTCCGTATCTCTGACAACCTTGCTGTTTTTTGTTCATGGTAATAGTAAAACAGCAGCTTGGGATACATGGGAGTTGGTGGCAAATCATCACGAATACGATGCATGGGCGCTTGCAGGGCTTGGATCAGTTGGTCGTCAGTCATCTCGGCCAACCTCTTCTCTTCACCGAGTTGTATGATGATCGCCCTCAATACCTTGATGTCAGATACATGCATCTTTTTCTCATCATCTGATGATTTCTGAAACGTTTGACTGACATCTGAAATATCCTGTTTTAGCGCAGACTTATCGTTCCCGTAAAAGGCGATGATGTCGCGTTCCGCAGATGAAATTAGCCAACCATCCGTCTTCATGGTTTGGACAAGTTCTCGGCGCAGCACAGATGGATCTTCGCCAGCAAGACGGCGCAATCGCCACATCCAAAACATGCGCTTGATGCGTGAGCCGTTTGCTCCAGTCCCACAAGGCTCGCGGATATCCCATTTATCCAATGCTTCGAGCGCGATCTTAAAATTTCCAAGCTTCTCATGCATCCGAGCAATTCCCTGATAGGCCTCTTGACGCCGAAACTGAAACTCGTCGACATCACGATCATTCTTCGCGGCTCTTTCATAGTACGTCAGCGCGATGGCAGGATCATGTTCGGAAAAACGGCCAATCTCTAACAGTATGTCCGCTTCACCTGCGCAATCGTTCCATGCGGGTAACATTTCTTGGAGCCATCCCAAGTATAGCCTCGGGCTGTCCGCATGCCGTTCTCGATATTCCGAGATGAATTGGTTGAGCGTGTAAATATCTCTTCTTGTGCCGAGCGCATCAATTCCGTCTGTGGATGATGCATCCGTTTTTCCTGGCGCAATCTTCATATCCAGTGCCGCTTGATACATCGTCTCGCGCGTGGAATACCACCTGCTGCTGGCTTCCCGCTCGCTCGCGTCGTTTTCCGGCGTGCTAGGCAATTTTTGTTCGCGGATCCATTTCTGTACACGCTCCGCATCATCATAGGCGGTGATGGCTTCTTGGAATGTCTTTACCGCCTCCGCCGTGCCGGAAAATGTCAGTCCACCTTTGGTATAACTAGCATTCTCCGCGCCAGACTGGAGCGTCCATGTCGCAACAAGAATGGCTACCCATATTTGGATCTTATTCATCGTATCGATTTTTATGATGATCTAAAAAGGCGTTATCCATTTTGATCAACATGCGAATCTAGCTAAGTCGGCTCCTGCAACGCCAGCGTGAAACGGAATTTTACCATAAATTTACAAAACTCCACGCAGGATATTGCTAGACTACTCATTCATGAAAACATCGGTTTCGGTTTGTGTGGTGGTGATAGCGCTAAGCATGGTGAACGCAGAGGTTCATTCTAAAGGCGCTTACACCCTGAAGATTCCCGTGACTTTTGAACTTTCACCCGTTCCAAAATCTGACGATCCATGGATCACGAGTTTAGTCTCAAATCTCGCTCGCCGTGCAGGTGGTGATCAACTGGCTTACTCGGTATGGAGGCGCACAAATATCGTTGGCACTTATAATGGCGAGGCGTCGTCCGTTTCAGTGTATGCCCGAGATGGCGAAGACAGTCGGTTTTGGTTTGGTCGCCTGCATGTTTCTCCGATCATGGACGACGACCCTGGTTGGTCTCATGGGATCACGGAATGGTTTTGAAACGAACAGCAAAGCGACCTCATTTTATCGAAGTCCATCGGGTAGATATTTTGTTGTGATCACGCCGTCTACATACGGAGCTACTTATTCCAGAGGGCGATTAAGTCCTCGGAGTTTCATTATGGAAAAAGGTAGCGAGTGGCCGGGAGCTCTAACTGTAGAGGAGGCGAAATGGGATTATACGCTGAAAATAGATCAGGAAGGAATTAGATCGGCTACTTGGAGTAACATCAGTTCTGCGTCAGATGAGAAGGCGGATTCGAAATAGGGCGTTGCGTGCGTTTATGTGAGTGGTGTAAGGATGTAGTATGTCTCGGAGAAATTGGTGGATTTTGTTGCTGATGATTCCACTGGGGATGGTTGTGGGACTGATTTTGTCGAGAGTTCATTTGTATCTGGTGCCACGTGTTTATGAGAGCGAGGTCATTATACAGATCATGCTGAGAAGCGAATCATCCATGGAGAAACAGGCGATAGAACCCGCAGTGGAACCTCAATACATGACGAGCGCTGAGTTTGAACCATTAAGGAGCACAACAATTTTTTTAAAAGTGAGCGAGAAGCTTGGATTGGAGGCGTCTTGGGGAGTGGATGAAAAAACTGTGCTGAAGAGGCTAAAAGATGCCGTGCAAGTGTCGAAAATCAGAGACTCGGATTTGAAGAGAGTCAAAGTCAGTTCGACGGATCCGGTTGAGGCGCGCGATATAGCGCGTGAGTTGGTTAAGACTTATGGGGAATGGCGTAAAGAACTGGAACAGGAGTCAAGTGACAGAATGCTGAGTGAGATAAGGCGGGTAGTCCGAGAGGAAGAAGGTGTTGTTGAAGAATGTCGTAAAACTTTAGAAATCACTGAAAAAGAAAAAACCAATGAAACGGTAATTCTTGAACGAGACATATTAGAAGCTAACAGAAATCCGGAACAACATTCAGCCATTGTCGAGCAGCTTCTTGATCGAGAAATTCTTAAACGAGAAATTCTATTCGCTAAGAGAAATTTAGAACAACATTTAGACATTCTCGAGCAATTGAAATCGAAGTTAGCGAGAGAAGAGATGGGAGCTAGATTAATAGAAAATCGAGTCGTGATTCATGAGGAACCAGAAATACCTAACAATCCTGTTGGGATGAGCGAACGGTTAATCATGCTAATCTGGATGGTTGGAGTCGCGTTGCTTGCCCCGCTGCTCGCCCTGCCCATCATGTCGTTTTTGAACCGCAGGCGGCGGCTGGAGCAGGTGTGATGTCGTTCACGGAAAGCACGGCGGCAGAAGGCCGCCGCTCCTCAAATGGAATTAGTTTTAGCATCACGCGCCGAGGTATGCCGCTTGGACTTCGGGATTTGCTTTGAGCTCGGCGGATGGACCTTCGAGCAGGACTTTTCCTGTTTCTAAAACGTATGCGTAGGAGGAAATGTCTAGGGCGAGATTGGCGTTCTGCTCGACGAGTAGGATGGTGAGCCCCTGCTCGCGGTTGATCTCCACGATGCGCTCGAAAATGGATTTCACTAACAGCGGCGCGATGCCGAGTGAAGGCTCATCGAGCATCAGAAACTTTGGCTTGCTGAGTAATGCGCGGCCGATAGCAAGCATCTGTTGCTCACCTCCGGAAAGCGTGCCGGCAGACTGGCTCTCGCGTTCTTTCAAACGAGGGAAGAGCGTGAAAACGTATTCCGTTTGTTCAGCGATCCACTTGCGATCTCTTTGGAGATAGGCACCCATCAACAGGTTTTCATGAACGGTTAGATTTGCGAAGATCATGCGTCCTTCAGGAACATGACAAAGTCCCTCGGCAACGATCTTGTGAGCGGACATTTTCGTGATGTCCTTGCCATCGTAGACGATAGATCCAGACGCGGATTTTACGAGTCCAGAGAGCGCCCGTAAAGTTGTGGATTTCCCAGCGCCGTTCGCTCCGATTAAAGTCACGATGCTGCCCTGCGGCACTTTCAGGCTAACGCCGTGGAGAGCTTTTATCGCGCCGTAAGAGACGTGGAGATTTTCGACTTGGAGCAAGTTGGTTGGTTGGTTGAGAGCTGAGAGTTGATAGTTGAGAGGAAGAAAAGAATTTATCTAGCCAGCCGCAGCTCCTAAATAAGCTTCGATTACCTTCGGATGGCACTGAATTTCCTTGGGATTTCCTTCGGCGATCTTGATGCCGTATTCGAGGACGGCGATGCGTTCGCAGATGCCCATGACGACTTTCATGTCGTGCTCAACGAGCAGGATGGCCATGCCGAAGCGTTTGCGAATGAATTCAATGAGGTGCATGAGTTCTTCTTTCTCGGAAGGATTCATGCCGGCGGCGGGTTCATCTAGCAGTAGAAGCTTTGGTTGGGTGGCGAGTGCGCGAACGATCTCCAGGCGTCGTTGATCGCCGTAAGGCAGGCTTTTTGCGGGTTCGTCACGGTAGTCTTGTAGTGAAAATACTTCTAACAGATCAAGCACGCGGTCCTCGACCTCTTTCTCGCTGGCATGATGGGCGCGGCCTCGCCAGAGAGCTTGGCGGATGCCGTGTGGGCGGTGGAGTTGAGTGGCGGCGCGCACGTTGTCAAACACGCTCATCGAGCCAAAGAGGCGGATGTTTTGAAAAGTACGAGCCATGCCGCTTTTTGTTAGAACGTGGGGATTTAGACCGGCCGTGGGCTTTCCGGAGAAAGTGATCTTACCTCCGGTCGGCTGATAGACGCCGGTGATCATATTGAACACGGTGGTCTTGCCTGCACCGTTCGGGCCGATGAGGCCGATTAATTCACCCTCGCCCACCTTCAGGTTCACCTCGCTGACAGCCACCAATCCACCGAAGCGGATCGTGACGTTCTCGAGTTCTAGCAGAGAGGTGCTCATGGGAATCAAGGTGCGAGAGATTTCTTTTTGCGCTCGAAATTGAAGAGTCCCTGCGGTCTTGCAATCATCAGGAAGATGATGACCAGCGCGTAAATAATCATGCGGTATTCCGCCACAGAGCGCAGGAATTCGGGCGCGAGCGTGAGCAGTATCGCAGCGAGGATCACACCGGCGGTCCTTCCCATACCGCCGAGGATGACCATCACGACTATTTCGAAGCTTTTCATGAAATCGAATGCCTGCGGATTGATCGTGGTCTTGTGGTGGGCATAAAGGCCACCGGCGATTCCCGCAAAGAATGCGCCGATAACAAAAGCGGTGACTTTGTAGCGTATGGGATTGAGTCCCATCGAGCTAGCAGCCACTTCGTCATCATGCACGGCGAGGAAACCGCGGCCATAGGTGGAATTCACGAGGCATCCGACGACGTAAACCGCGAAGGCGGCGAGTATGAAAGTCCATGCGAGATCGGTCATGCGAGGAATCCCGCTGAGACCGCTCGCGCCTCCTGCGGCTTCGACGTTTTGGAAAATCACGCGGATGATTTCTCCGAAGCCCAGAGTGACGATGGCTAGATAATCCCCTCTCAGGCGCAGGGAAGGCACGCCAACCAGTAGTCCCGCGAGTGCCGCGACTAGGCCTCCAGCCAGAAGTGTGGGAAGGAAGATCCATGTTAGATCGTCGGCACCCATGCTTTTTTGCAAAGCCAGTGTGATCATTGCGGAAACGTATGCTCCGACGGACATGAAACCGGCGTGGCCGAGACTGAACTGACCAGTGTGGCCGTTGATGAGATTTAAACTAACCGCTAAGATGATCGCGATGCCGATATCGATGGCGACACCTCGATAGTAGAGATTCATTTGATCCGAGCCAAGGCCGACGATCACCGCCACAACGATGGCGATGAGAAGAAGCAGGCGGGGATCTTTCAGGATGCGGGACATGATCAGACTTTTTCGATCTGTTTGGAGCCGAGCAAGCCGGTCGGTTTGAAAATCAGGATGATGATGAGAATGGCGAAGGCGATGCCATCGCGGTAGGTTGAGATGCCTGATATGCCGCCGGCGTAGGTTTCTACAATGCCAAGCAAGAGTCCGCCGAGGGCCGCGCCGGGGAGATTGCCGATGCCACCGAGCACTGCGGCGACGAAGGCTTTAAGCCCGACATTCACGCCCATGAGAGGATCAATGCCAGTGTAGGTCATGCCGTAGAGGATGCCGCCCGCACCTGCGAGGGCGGAGCCGAGGCCGAAGGTGAAGGAGATGATGAAGCTATTGCTAATGCCCATTAGCGAGGCGGCTGCGGAGTTGAAAGAAACCGCGCGCATCGCCATGCCGATCCGAGTTTTTTTCACGATGAAGGTGAGGACCGCGAGCAAGACCAGAGTCACGCCGAGTACCACGAACTGGGTCGTGTTGAACGACAATCCGCCGAGTGTGAAATTTCCGGATGGCAGCAATTTAGGGAAGGCTTTTTGCGAGGCACCGAAGATAGCTTGGTGCTGGCAGGTGTATTCGATGAGTAGCGAGACACCGATGGCGGTGATCAGCACGGTGAGTTTCGGGCGGTTTCGCAGCGGGCGATACGCAAGCAGTTCGATCACGATGCCAATCGCCGCACAGATGATCATGGTGAGAAGCATGATTAACATCCATCCACTCCAGCCCGGCAGAGGAAGCCATTTTGCGACTTGTTGCGCGAGATAATATCCGGTGAAGGAGCCCAGCATGAACACATCACCGTGCGCGAAGTTGATGAAGCGCAACACGCCGTAAACCATCGTGTAGCCGATGGCGATGAGGGCATAGACCGAGCCGAGGGCTAAACCGTTGACGAGTTGTTGGGAGATCTCGTTCACGGGCGGATGGCGGAAGTCGTTCGTGGAATCATCAGGAAAAACCGAACTTTAATTACGGGGCGATGGTTTCGAGAAACTTGAACTTGCCATCCTTGATTTGGAGAATGGCAGCGGACTTCACAGCGTTACGTTTGTCATCCAGTGAGAATTTTCCGGTCACGCCATCGAAGTCCTTGGTGGCGGCGATGGCGTCGCGGAGTTTGGGCCCATCGGTTGTGCCCGCTAGCGTGATGGCCTCGGCGAGCACGTAGGCGGAGTCATAGCCGAGCGCGGCCATGGCATCCGGAGTCCTCTTGTATTTCGCTTTGTAGGCGGCGACGAACGCAGTCATTTTAGGCGATGTATCCTCAGGCGAGCAGTGGGTGGAGAAATAGTGACCTTCAACCGCGTCCCCGCCGACCTTTAGGAGGTCTTCCGACTCCCAGCCATCGCCGCCGAAAAGTGGGATGCTCAAGCCGATTTCCTTGGCCTGAATGGCGATAAGGGCGACATCGGCGTAGTAGCCGGGTAGGAACACCGCATCGGGAGCGGCGCCTGTGATGGTGGTGAGCTGCGCCTTGAAGTCTTTGTCGCTGCCGTTGTAATCGAGTTCGGAAACGATCACGCCGCCGTTTTTCACAAACTGCTCCTTGAAATACTTCGCGAGTCCTTTCGAGTAGTCGCTTTTGGCATCCGTGAGCACGGCGACCTTTTTTGCATTTAGGGTTTTTGTTGCGAAATTCGCCATCACCGTGCCTTGGAAGGGATCGATGAAACAGATGCGGAAGATGTAGTCGCCCGCCTCAGTGACGTTCGGATTGGTGGAGGCGGGGGAAATCATGGGGATTTTGGCCTTCTGGGCGGCAGACGTGGCTTCGAGCGAGCGGCTGGAGGCGACTTCGCCGAGGAGGGCGATCACCCCATCACGTGAGATAAGCTTGTTAACGATGTTATTCGTTTCGCCTGCTTTTGATTGGTTATCTTCGGTGAGGAGTTCGATTTGTTTGCCGAGCACGCCGCCGGCTTGGTTGATTTCGTCAATCGCGAGCTGGGTTCCCTCGTGTGAAGAGGCGCCGAAAGTTTTTTCTTTGCCGGTGAGTGAGGCGAATTCGCCCACTTTGATGGTGTTTTCACTTCCGGACTTGCAGCCTGAAAGACCAAGGCAGGCGAAGATGGCAGAGGCCGCGGCGGCAGAGAAAAACAGGGAGAGGGGTTTCATGAGGATGTGTCTGGAATGAGACGCGGAATCTAAGAAGCCGAGCTTCTGAATGCAACAGCATTTTCCATGCCTCCCCCCCTGATGGAATGCGGCAGCGGCTTGATTTCCGCGGTGTTTTTGGCGGGACATTTGCCGAATGCTTGCTTTAACCTAGGGGCGAACTCAGGCATTTATCGGGAAATATATTATGGCGACTATTACCAAACGCGAACTCGTCTTAAGAATCACTGATCAATTGGGAGCGAAGGGAATGATTTTCACGCAGAGGGATGTGCATGAGATTGTGCAGAGTTTGATCGATGAGATCACGGAGAGTTTGACTCAGGGCGATACGGTGGTGTTGAGAAATTTCGGGGCGTTTCAGGTCAAAGAAGTGGCGGCGAAAGTTGGGCGCAATCCCAAGCAACCCGGCAGCAAAGTGCTCATTCCTGCCAGGGCATCGGTCAAATTCAAGCCGGGCAAAGAGATGAAGGAAAAAGTCGCCACGATCCTGCAGTTGATTCGCGAGCAACAAGCAGCCGCAGAATAACCATCCCTTTTCCGTTAGATGAAATCGCTCCGCTCCAGCCTTTTGTATTTTTCATACGTGGTTCTATGCGCATTGATCCTCAACTCCTGCGCGTCGCGGCCGAGCGGCTACAAGGGTTACATGACGCGTTCTTACACGGTGCGCGGGCAAACGTATCATCCGATGTCGGTCGAGCAGGCGCTCGGTCATGAGGAGACCGGGACTTGTTCTTGGTATAATGAATCGAGTTTTTTCGGATTGAAACGCGGCACCACCTCCTTGGGTGAAAAAGTCCAGCCATGGCATTTGACCGGAGCCCACAAGACCTTGCCGCTTCCGGCCTTGGTGAAGGTGACGAATTTGGAAAACGGCAACTCCGTGAACGTCCGCATCAACGATCGCGGGCCGTTTATCGCGGGTCGGCACCTCGATGTTTCCCCACGTGCTGCGAAAAAACTCGGGTTCAAAGAGGACGGCCTGACGCGGACGCGGCTGGAAGTTTTATCGGTTGGCGATGGGAAATACCGCCGCAAATCCAAGAAGCGCTTTTTATTTTTCTGATCTGTCACGACGCGAGGCTTGTTTGATCGGAACTTCGACGTCAACCTCCGCAGGGAAAGATACATGAAGGAACAGATCGACGAGCTGGAACAATGGGGGGCGGATGTGATTTTCGGCCGCGCCAAAGGCTTCCGTGCGAGCGTTGCGCGAGGGTTGATGCTCGGGCTGTCCGGGCTTTTCAGATTATTGGTGCAGCTCCGCATCGCGCTTTTCCGCAAGGGCTGGAAGCATCAGGAATATCTCGGGGTCCAGGTGGTATCGGTCGGAAACATCACTGTGGGTGGCACCGGAAAAACTCCTGTGGTTGAGTTGCTCGCGAGGTCGCTCCGCGATGAAGGCCGCAAGGTGGCGATCCTATCCCGCGGCTACAAAAGCAAGAAGCTGGATGAAAAACAAAAATGGAAGGACTCGAAAAATCGTCTGATCCCATCGAGCGAAATGCCGAAAGTGGTTTCGACCGGCAGCGCGTTGTTGTTAGATTCCAAGTTCGCCGGCGACGAGCCGTTTATGTTGGCGAAAAATTTAGAGGGCGTATCGGTGATCGTTGATAAAGACCGGGTCAAAGGAGCGCGCTTCGCCATCGGCCAACTCCAAGCAGAAACCTTGATCCTCGATGACGGGATGCAGAATTTCAACCTGGCGCATTCCATCGATGTGGTGTTGATCGATTCTCGTTCGCCGTTTGGAACCGGTGCGTTGTTGCCGCGCGGCACCTTGCGTGAGCCACCGAAAAATCTGCGTCGCGCCAGTTACATTCTGATCACGAAATGCGATGGCACATCCAACGCCGTGCTGATTGAGCGGATTCGCAAATACAACAAAACCGCCGACATCATCGAATGCGCACATGGTCCTAAATATCTGGAGGATCTTTTCACCCGCGAACAAATGCCCCTGGATTTTCTCCAAGACAAATGGGTCGGCGCGATCAGCGCGATCGCTGTGCCGGATAATTTTGAACGCTTGCTGACCAAGCTCGGCGCGCGAGTGGAAATCAAACGCCACTTTTCCGATCACCACCGCTTCAATCGCCGCGACGTCGATCAATTCATGCAACGCTGCGTCGAGCGCGATATGGAACTCATTCTAACCACGGAAAAAGACGCCGTGCGTTTTCCGAAGCCGACGGAAGTCAACGTCCCTATCTATTTCCTCCGTATTGAAGTAGAAATCCTTTCCGGCCAGAAGCATTGGGACAAACTGATCCATCTGCTCTGCAATCCAAGGCCCATTGAAGAGTCGGTGCTGAATCGCGTGGGATGTTATCGGACGTGATGGCTGAAGTTCTAAACGGCATCATCACTCAGCTGAATAGGCGGTATTGCAATCCATGCAAGGTCACGTAGTTGTATCGCTCTATTTGTAAAATCCCCGGGTTTAAGCCGATGAAGAATCCAAAGAAGCTTTTCCATAATCGCGGCACGATTTGGCTTTTTCAGAGCAATCACAATAATCCCACAATGGTTTTCATGAAGGTGCGGGATTGTGTGGAAGAAATCTCGATCCGTAGTCAAGAAAACTGCAGAAAGATCCTGGGCAGCGGCAAAAATATGATCATCCGCTGCACCTTCTTCTGAAGTTCCTCTGAGATCGAAAACTTCATGCCCCATGCTGCCTAATGAGACTGCTGCGATCTTTGGGAAATTCTCGTCGAGGAAAAATTTCATGCAACCGCCTCGTAGGCTGACGCCTGATAATTTGAGAGGCAGCTCGCAAACTCCAGCGCGGCATCCACATCCTCACGTGTGATATTTGGATAATCCTCAAGAATCATATCAATCGAATCACCCGCGCCTAGCGCGCCAAGAATGGTCGAAATCAGAACCCTCGTGCCACGGATCACGGGTTTTCCGTGGCATACGGTGGGTTCAATTTGTATGCGCGTATTGATAGACTAACGCTAGCATTCATCCGATTACTGACAAGCGAGAATAATCGTTCAGATATCATACCAACTTCGGATCCAACTTGAATTACCGCTTGGCAGAATCGCTCAGGGGTTTAAACCAAAGCCATGCTCACTCTAGGAATTCTCGGCTCAGGCTCCGGCTCGAACATGCAAGCGATCCTAGACGCGATCACTGCCGGAACCTTGCAGGCAAGAATCGGCATCGTGCTTTCGGATAATCCGGATGCGTTTATTTTGAAGCGAGCTGCGAGCCACGGGATCCCGCACGCGGTGATCAATTGCGCGGGGCACAAAAGCAAGTTCCCTGATTTCGTCCAAGTCCAGACAGCGGAGAGGTTGAAAGAGGCAAGCGTCGATCTCGTTTGCTTGGCGGGTTTCATGCGTTTGGTGAAAGCGCCGTTACTCGATGCGTTTCCTTCGAGAATCCTCAACATTCATCCCTCGCTCTTGCCATCGTTTCCGGGAGTGGCGGCATGGGCACAGGCAGTCGCCGCTAAGGCAAAAGAAACCGGTGTTACCGTACACGTGGTGGATTCCGGAATGGACACCGGCCCTGTGATCCTTCAGGAAAAATTGGATATTCTAACTGATGAAACGGCGGACGCCTTACACAAACGCCTACAAGTGATCGAACATAGAATTTATCCTTTGGCCATCTCTCAACATGCCAACGCGCTCAACTTGTGATTGCGCCATCATTCAGCCTCTTCTCTAACACCTGAAAAAATCAGATTCCTTAGTTCTGCACGTTCACACTGTATGCCATTCTCACACTCTCCCGTGTAAGCACGATGAATGTGAACACTCCGAGCGCGGTCCCCAAGGGAACCTGCATGCAGTTGATTCCCGCAATGATGAACGAAAAGAGACGGTTCTTCCGCTTTCTAATGTAGTGGCCGGAAAGCGCGTTGCATACGCAGAGCGCGATAAGGAAGCAGCTGATGACCACATAGAAAATCATGAGGAAAGGCATGATTTCCTTGGGAAACGCAGCTGAGGTGGATACCGCTGGGGGTGCAGTTACCGTCGGTGGGATCACTTGTATTTCGGGAATTTCTTCGGTCGGTGCGGGTGAAGAGCTCTCCACGATGAGGGGTGCAGTTACGGCAGTGGCCTTGCTATGTTCCGCTTCGGCCATCTTGAAAACAAAAGACATCGCTACGAAATGCAGGATGACGAATCCGATCCCGAGCAGGTAAAACCCCGCCATCACGTAATGACAGATGGAGATGACTTTGAGATGCGCTTCGTCCTGCGCGTTGATCTGATGGGCGGGCATCGGTGGTGGCTGTTGCAGGATCATAATGCTTATTCCAGTCCGCGCTCGGCGAGTTGTTCTTCATCCCATCCCAGATAATGACCCAGCTCGTGGAGAAACGTGGTGCCGACTTCATCCAGGAAATCCTGCTCATCCATTTCCACGTATTCCCAAATATTTTCAACGAAAAGCCGGATGCGCGGTAGGTTGTCCGCACTCGCTTCGTCTAACAGAGACGCGCCTTCAAATAGCCCGAGCAATTCCTCGTCATCGCTTACGACAGCCGATTTCGCTTCGAAACTGACGGGGCAGTTTAACGCATGCGCTTTGATCTCATCCGGCAAAACTTTGATGATCTGGGCAACTTCTTGCTCCGCCATCGATATCAATTCTGAACAATCATTCATCTGCTTTTTAAAAAAGATTTTCACTCCGCGATGGGTTTTTTAGGATCTGGTATGGGTGGCACAGCTTCCACCGGAGGTAAGCTGGCAGCATCTACCGGAGGCGTCTCGCCGGAATCCACAGGAGGCGCAGTGCTTGGGTCGAGAATGGGCAATGGAATTTCGCTATCAAGATTGATGATAGGAACGCCAACGTCGACCGCCCCTTCCAAGGGAGTTAATTCAGCTTCTCCCGTTGAAATCATCACGGTTGGAACAAATCCCACTTCGCCACTGTCGAGCTCCACTTTTGTGTAACTGCCCGATAGCGCGACGATTTTCATGGGCGTGCCTTGAGTGAGAAGTTTGTCTGCCTCTTGATCTTCTTTCGGCTTCGCTTTGTAGAATGCAGTGTTGTCGATCGCTGCGGTCACGAACTCACCCGGCTTAAGCGCGGTTCCGTAATCGGTTTTATCTACATTGCCCGCCGGCGGACGCAAAGGATCGACCCCAGATGTATCGAAGGATGCACCTGTTGGGCCACAAGCGGTTAAAGCCAGCGCAAAAGGCGCGGCAAGTAGAAGTTTCGCTTTCATAACTCTGCAACGCTGACATGCCAGAGAATTCGGGTCAACGTGTTTCAACACCTCCGCAACATTTCCAGCTTTCATGGTAGGTAAACTACGGTTAACTCACCGCATGCGCGTCCTCGCCATTGACCCCGCCGTCCGTAACACGGGCTATGCCATCCTTGAAGGCGATCCTCGCAAGCCGTCCGTCCTATGCTATGATGTGATTCACGTGC
The DNA here is from genome assembly GCA_031422775.1 of Akkermansiaceae bacterium. Taxonomy (GTDB): domain Bacteria; phylum Verrucomicrobiota; class Verrucomicrobiia; order Verrucomicrobiales; family Akkermansiaceae; genus Luteolibacter. The sequence goes on from JANPMK010000079.1 coordinate 27,800, forward strand.
CGAAAAACATCCCTCAATCCGGCGCTCTCTCCGCCATCCGCACACACCTCGTACATCTCATCCAACAACACCAACCCGACGAAATTGCCGTCGAGGGCATCATCTACGTCCAATCCCACCGCACCGCGATTTCCATGGGTGCCGCCCGCGCCGCCGCCATGATCGCCGCCGCAGACCACGGCATTCCCATTTACGAATACTCCCCGAAAAAAATCAAAATGGCCGTCGTCGGAAAGGGGACTGCAGATAAAGCACAGGTCGCCTTCATGGTCCGCGCCCTGCTCGGCTTAGCAGAAACCCCACCTTCCGATGCAGCTGATGCACTTGCGATCGCCCTCGCACACCTGCAAGCTTCCGATCCCATCCGCGCCAAGCTCTTGGACAGAAGACTCATTTAACAAAATTATGACCGATTGGAATCAACGCTACGAACTCGGAGATACTCCATGGGAAAAAGGCCGCGCCGCGCCGCCGTTGCTGGAGCTGTTAGAAAAAATGGGCCCATCGATCTGGGGAGCGGGCCCAGTGCTCGTTCCTGGCTGTGGCACAGGTCACGATGTCCGCGTGATCAGCGCGCTCGGACCCGAAACCCTCGGCCTCGATCTCGCGCCGCTCGCTCTCGACAAGGCCAACGAACACCCAAGCATAGGCAAAGAATCCTACGAACTCGGCGATTTTCTCAATCCTGATTGGCGGATAGGAAAAACGTTTTCCGCGATTTGGGAGCACACGTGTTATTGTGCCATCCATCCCTCACTGCGAACCGATTACGCCGCCGCCTGTAAAGATCTCATCGCCCCCGGCGGTCACCTCATCGGCGTGTTTTTCCTCACTCCAAACGAGCCCAGCGAAGAGAACGAGGGCCCGCCCTTCAACGCATCGATCTTCGAACTCGATTCCCGCTTCGCTCCTGAATTCGAACGCATCGATGCATGGGTTCCAGAAAATGCGTTTCCCGGAAGAGAAGGTAAAGAATGGATCGCGATTTATCGGCGAAATTCACAGAGTTAAATAATAAAAGAGAACCACAATGGTAGCGCAGCGGACATGGACGGAGCGGGGCGTAGTCAAATAAACGCGGATGAACACGGATAATTCATGAATAAAAGACTGATGAAATTGTGATTTATGGAATCAATTCTCTTTAAATCCGTGTCCATCTGCGTCCCGCTCCGTCCATGTCCGCTGCGCTACCATTGTGGTTCCTTATTTTCATCCAGTCATACTGCCCTATAAATTCATAGATTATGTCTCCGCCGACTCCTGAAATCATCATCTTTCCCGACCCCGTGACTTACACGGAAGGTCTGGAAATTCAGGAAAAAACCGTGGCAGAAATTTTGGCGGGACAGGCGCACGATCAGATTCTTCTCTTGGAGCACGAGCCAGTTTACACGATAGGCCGGCTCCGCGATCAGTCTTCACTCGGCGCGGCTTCACTCCCACATCCCATATTCGAAACGAACCGCGGTGGCCAAGCCACTTACCACGGCCCAGGTCAGCTCGTCGGTTATCCCTTGCTGGATCTGAATTTACGCAGTCGCGATCTTCATGCACATCTGCGCTCAATCGAAGACGCACTCATCGCCGCGTGCGGAGATCTCGGAGTCGCTGCTGGCCGACGCGATGGTCTAACAGGTGTGTGGGTGGAAAACCGCAAACTCGCCTCCATCGGCGTGGGCGTGCGGAAATGGATTTCCATGCACGGCTTCGCGATCAACGTCACCCGCGAATCCCTACCGCCCTTTCTCGTCATCACGCCTTGCGGGTTGGATGGTGTTTCAATGACTTGCCTAGCTTCCGAGACGGATCAGGAGATTACGATGCAAAAAGCCATCGCGGTGATCTCCACAAGGCTGGTTGAGAAGTTGTCAGTTGCCGGATAGAGAGATATCAACTCCAAGGAGGGGCTGCATCCTGCTGCCCTCTTCTCCAAAAAGAAATTTCAATTAGGAATGCAAGAAATCAGGAAAGAGGATCTGAGAACTCTACTCAGCCTTCATCTGCTTAGCCATAATCTAATAAGATTTTTTTACAGAAGGAAACGAAGAGAACGAAGGAGCTAAGCGCTCAAATTTTCGATTTTGGAATTTTGGTTAATGGGATGTGATAACAGAGCTGTCCCAGCCCTTCGTTGACTTCGTTACCTTCTGTAAAAAATTTCGATAAGTTTTTTGATAGAGGATTTCACTTCGCAGCCTATTCCTTGATCCGCAGATTGAGCAGCAGCCGATGCCCGATTGACAGCCAAACGAGTTCTGCATAACAAAATCTATGCAATTCATCCGTCCTCGAAAAGCTGGAGGTTGCTCATCGCTGATCGCGGGGTTCATACTCGTAGTCACAGGGGCATGTTCGATCTTATTTCTGGGCTCCGATGTCACTCTCACCTGCAAACGCTCGACGGATACCTGCATACTCGAAAAAACCAACGTATTTGGTCGGAAAGAGGTGGTGGCAAGCCTTCCGTTGAGTCGGGTGAAATCCGCTGATGTCGAGAGCCATCAAGCCATAAGTAAGGCCCAAAAAAGGAATCCCACCTACCAGATCGTTCTGAAAACCGACGACGGCAACATTCCTTTT
>JANPMK010000080.1:0-2058 GCA_031422775.1 Akkermansiaceae bacterium
CGAGGATGAAAGCCGGGACAGGTTTTTCTGTCTCGCGCATGGTGACGATTTCTTGGACGCCTTTTTCTGCAATACGATAAGCGGCGCGTGCGGCGGAGAGTTTGTTAGAAAGATCGCGTGCGGTGGGGTCGATTGCGGAGAGGTAGTATTCGCGGAGGAGCGCGGGATCTGTCGTTTCGGCGAGGGGTTTTCCGGAGTGAATTGCAGCAACTTCGAGAGCCGTGATCGCGCGAGTGTGGATGTGGACTTCATCGATCATGCCGCCGCGCAGACCTGGGAAACGGGAGCGTGCACCGAAGTTGATGCTGCCCCCGCTAACGAAATCGCGGGCAAGAGTGTCTGCGGCGACGGTGGTTTCTGCAAGTTTGCCATTGAGGAAAATTTTAAGGCCAGCGGCTCTGCGGGAGCCGTCGTTGGTGACGGTGATTTGTGTCCAATCGCCCCTGGGGATGGTGGCGGTGGTGGCGATGGATGCGGCGTTGCCGGGAAACTCGCGGGCAAGGGTGAAGCGCAGTTTGCCTTTTTCCAAAAGAAGCTCATAGCCGGAATAGGGCGCGTCTGCGGAGGTGCTGTTTGCGAAAACGACGGCTTCAGGATATTCCTCACTGGGCTTGAGCCAGAGGGAGACGGAGAATGGTTGATCCGCGTTTTGGATGCCGTGATGCGGGACGGAGAGAGCGGAATCACCATTTGAGAGGTATGCTTTACCGTGTTTCTCATCGCGGAGAGAGCCTGGGCTGGGCGTGACTTCTTCCTTTTCGACATCGAAGGTGATGCGGGTGGCGAGATCGGCCTCCGGGAAAGTTTTTCCCGCTGAGGTTAGCCAAGCTTGGATCGCGGGCTCAGAGGCGGCGATATGGGCGGCGTGCGCAGCTTCGGCGGTAGCTATTCCCTTTTGTGCCGCGGCGAGCTGAGCTTCTTGTTCGGGTGAAGGGAGTTGAAGCGCGGGCTGGGGCAGGATGCCGTTCGCCCAGCCGATCAGGCCAAACTCGTCGACGCTGTTGAAAAATGCGCCCATAGCATAATAATCCTTCGCGGTGATCGGATCGTATTTATGATCATGGCAGCGGGCACATTCCATCGTGAGCGCCATGAATGCGGTGCCTGTGGTGTGGATGCGATCTGATACGCCGTCTTGGCGGAACTCCTCGGGAACGGAGCCGCCTTCATTGGTTTTGCGGTGGATGCGGTTGAATGCTGTGGCGAGTTGTTGATCGCGGGTGGGCTTAGGTAAAAGATCGCCAGCAAGTTGCTCGATGATGAATTCATTCAGAGGTAAGTTTTCATTGAGTGCTTTAATCACCCAATCGCGGTAAGGCCATGCCTGCATGTCCACGTCGGCTTGGTAGCCAAAGGAGTCTGCATAGCGCGCGACATCGAGCCATGGGGTGGCCATGCGTTCGCCGAAATGGGGTGAGTCTAGCAGCCGTTCAACTACGGCGGCTTTTGCGGTAGGAGATTTGTCTGTTAGAAACGCATCGATCTCGGCTTGTGTCGGTGGCAGTCCAGTAAGATCATAAGTCACGCGGCGTAACCAACGCTCGGGTGATGCTTGTGGGCTAGGCTGGATTTTCTCCTTTTCTAGGCGGGCGAGGATGAATGCATCTATGGGATTTTTCGGCCAAGTTTTGTCGGCTGTTTTTGGGACGGGGATTTCCTCCGGTGGGGCGACGAAGGCCCAATGCGTTTCGTATTCAGCACCTTGCTCGATCCAGCGTTTGATAAGATTTTTCTGCTCAGCAGTCAGGGATCGATGAGATTTTGGCGGCGGCATCAACTCCTCTTTATCGGTGGAGAAAATGCGGATGAGTGCCTCGGATTTTTCCGGATTTTCTGGATCCCAGGCTGATGCCTCGATAGCGACGTCACGGAGATCAAGCCGGAGGTCAGCTTTTTGTTTTTCCTTATCTGGGCCGTGACAGTAAAAGCAGTTTTCTGAGAGGATGGGCAAGATTTCGCGTGCGTAGGAAATTTTATCTTCCTCAGCAAAAGTAATCTGAGCAACAAGCGCGAGCGTTGCTAATGGTAACACATAATTCATGGTCTATTTTACCAAGA
>JANPMK010000081.1:0-40273 GCA_031422775.1 Akkermansiaceae bacterium
TAGGTAACAGCGCGGGATCAATGAACATGCTCGAGTTGGGCTTGGTGTTTTTGGTGTTTTCCTCGGGCGTTGAGATGAATCCCAAACGTTTCCTGAAATATTCGAAAGCTGTGGTTTGGGTGGCGGGGATTCAATTTTCTCTGGCGATGGGTATTGGGTTTCTCTGCGCCAAGTGGATGGGTGTGGAAACGCTTGAGGCGCTTTACATGGGTGGTGGATTAGCCGCGAGCTCGACTCTGGTGGTGCTTCGGCATTTGCAAATGCGTAAGGCGATGTTTGAACCATACGGTCGGGTAGTGACTGGGGTTCTGTTGTTGCAAGATGTGGCGCTGGTGCTGTTGATCGTGTTGCTCTCACGGGTTGATGGCGGGGGATGGAATGTCGGTCGTGGACTATTTGAAGTGTTGCTGATGGGTGGAGTGGCATGGATCGCACAACGTTTCGTAATTCCGAAAATGGTTTTAAAATTCAAACCGGATGAGGAAAATTTGCTGCTGTGGTTGGTTGCGGTGTTGTTAGGTTTTGTGGGTGTGGCTTCGTGGTTGAATCTGCCGTTGATCTCCGGTGCGTTCGCGGGGGGCTTTGTGTTCTCTGCGTTTCCTCTCAATGGTCTGGTGCGCGGGCAATTGTCGTCACTGGTCGATTTTTTCCATGCGATGTTCTTCGTCGCTCTCGGTGCGCTACTTGGTATTCCGGACTTGGAACATTGGATGCAGGCGGGGATTTATTCGCTGGTGGTGATTTTCGTGACTCCGCCATTGGTTGCGTTGGTTGCGGAGTGGCGCGGGCTCAATGCGCGAGCAGCGATTGAAACCGGTCTGCTGTTGGCGCAGACCAGTGAGTATTCATTGCTTTTGGGTCTCAGTGGAGTGGTGCTCGGGCACGTCAGCCAAGACTCGTTTTCGGTGCTAGCTCTAACCACCGTGATGACCATGGTCATGACTCCGATCTTGGGTCGGGAATCGGTCGCAAATTTCCTGCTGCCGTATCATCCGCTCAGAAAGAAAAGCAAACCTGTCGAGACGCCGAAAGGACACGTGTTGATCCTTGGGTTCGGATCGGCAGGGATGTGGACGGTGAAGCCCTTGTTAGCCCAGGGCGAAGAGGTGGTAGTGGTCGATGACGACGCGGCGGTTTGCCGGGTCTTGGCCGGGAAAAACATCGCGTTTATCAGGGGCGATGGAGCTGAAGTGGATGTTTTGGAAAAAGCCGGTGCGCGTGATGCGAAGCTGGTCATCGCATCGATGCGAAGAGTGGGCGATGCCCTGACCGTGTTGCGCCATGTTCAGGGAGTGCCTGTGGTTGCGAGAGTGTTTGAAAATAGCGACGCGGAACGCGTGAAAGTGGCGGGTGGAATTCCAGTGATGAATTCAGAAGCCGCAGCGGATACGTTTATGGCTTGGTTAGCAGCGAATGATTATTTGAAGAAGAAGGGGTAATGTTCAATATTCAATTCTGCTTTGAGCGTCCATGGGTGGGTGGTTACTATGAAGGATGAGGGTTGGAAGGTGATACCTTATATGCACGATCGAGTAATTTTAGTTAGATCTCGACCTCAAAGGTAAAAAGAAAATAGGTCCTATAAGACTTATAGGACCTATTGCCTGCGGAAATTTTCGCTATTCAATCAGAGATTATCCAGAGCGTTTCTCTTGGCGGCTGCTTTTTTGGCTGCTTTTTTCGCGGGTTTCTCGGCTTTGGCTGCTTTGGCTTTTTCCTCTTCTATTTCATCTTCGTCGATGCTGTGGGTGAGGATAAACTGGAGGTCGTCGATACCGAGGTTGGAGGCGAAGCCTTCATCGCCGAGCACGTTGGTAACGAGCTGGGTTTTTTGATGCTGGAGGACGCGGATTTTTTCTTCGACCGTATCGCGGGTCAGCAAACGATAGGCGATAACCTTGTTTTTCTGGCCGATACGGTGGGTTCGGTCGATCGCTTGGTTTTCGACGGCGGGGTTCCACCATGGGTCGTAAAGGATGACGTAAGAGGCGGAAGTGAGGTTAAGACCAGCACCACCGGCTTTGAGTGAAAGCATGAAGACCGAAGGGTCTTTGGTAGTTTGGAAACGCTCGATTTCGCCTTTGCGGTCCTTGGTTTGGCCGGTGAGGTAATGGAACGGACGCGCTTCGAGTTCGAGGCGGGCCTTGATGAGGTCGAGCATCGAAACGAACTGCGAGAAGACCAGAACCTTGTGACCTTCGTCGTGAAGTTGATCGAGAAGGTAGAAGAGAGATTCCATTTTGGCGGATTCTTCTTTGAGGTATTTTGGATCGATGAGGCCGGGGTGGCAGCAGATCTGGCGCAAGCGCATGAGGCCTTGAAGGATTGCGAAGGAGTTCTTTTTGACGGCTTCATCGGAATCGAGTCCGAGCAAGGCTTTCTGGATGCGCTTGAGTTCGTTTTTGTAGAGCTCGAGCTGAACGCCTTCCATTTTCGAGTAAACTTCTTCTTCGGTCCGCGGTGGCAGGTCTTGGGCAACTTGCAGTTTGGTGCGGCGGAGAAGGAACGGACGCAAACGCGATGCGAGGCGCATTTGGGAAAGAGGATCCTTGCGTTTGTCGAAGCGCTTTTTGAAGTAGGCGCGTGATCCGAGGACACCCGGCATGGCGAAGGCCATCAGCGACCACATGTCGAGCAAGCGGTTTTCGATAGGCGTTCCTGTTAGAACGAGGCGGTTTTGAGAATCGAGTTCGCGGGCGCATTTCGCAGCTTTGGAATCCGGGTTCTTGATTTGCTGACCTTCGTCGAGAATCGTGGTGAGCCATTTGATGCCGGAAAGTTCTTCACCACAGACCCGAAGCTGGGCGTAGTTAAGAACGAGCATGTCGATGTTGTTCTGGATAAAATCGACGTTGATATCGTCACGGTTCTTGAGGATTTTCACTCTGAGTTGTGGAGTGAATTTTTCCGCTTCGCTAAACCAGACATCGAGAACCGATTTTGGACAGACGATGAGTGCAGGTTTGTGTGAAGCTCCGGTCTTTTTGTGTTCATCAAAGAGCCACAGAAGATAGGTGAGGGACTGGATGGTTTTTCCGAGACCCATGTCATCCGCGAGGATACCACCGAAGTTATTTTCGGAAAGGTAGGCGAGGAATTTGAAACCATCGACTTGGTATGGTCGAAGCGTTGCGTTGAGTCCGTCGGGAAGATCTGGATTGACCTCGAGTTTGATGTCGTTGGCGCGGTTTTTGATGCGCTCCCATGCTTTCGGATCGAAAACCTCAGCTGCTTTCGGATCAGCAAGCTGAAGGGCGTGCATGCGGTGGGTCTCGCCGGAGAGGTCGAAGGGATCGAGTCCTAAGCGGGTGACGGCTTCGCGTTGATCGGCGTCGAGTTTGATTTCGAGGCGCATCCAAGAACCATCTTCCATGCGAACGTAACCACCGCGAGCGGCGACGAGTTGGCGGATTTGTGCTTTGGAGAGATTGACGCCTTGCACATCGATGACGATGCGCAGGTCGAACCAGTCGATGTCTTGTCCGACGACTTCGAAACGAACCGCAGCGGTGACAGGATCGTTGAGAATGGATTTCAGGCGGAGATCGATATCGAGTTCGATTTCCGGAGGCATGGCACGAACCCATTCCGCGAATTTCTCAGGGAACTGTTTGGTGATGCGTGATTTGAAAGAGATGAGTTTCTCGTCGTAGGCGAGTGACATTTCTTCAAGGATTGCTGGTACTGGGTGAAGCGGTTCACGGGCGAAACGCATGAGTTGGCTGCCTTTGATCGATTGTTGCTCGACGAGTTCCCAGCCATCTTTGGTGAGGCGCTCGGTGCGTAGTCCTTTGGTTTCGAGGGCTGTGACATCGACGACTAGGTGCTCGGTCTCTGCGGCTGTTAGACCGGCGATGAGTTTCATCTCAAGCTTAGGCTTGAGCTCGAGATCGACAACGCGTTTGACGAGGGATTGAGGAAGCGATGCGCCGATTTTACGGAGGAACTCAACGCCTTCGAGCGAGTCGATGACCTTTTTCGGAATGTGATAACGTGGCATCACTTCGGTTTCCTCGAGCCAACGTGGTGGACCAGGGAAAACCGTTTCGTCGGATTGATAGAGAACTTTGCGGCCGGGTAGGAGTCTGACGGAGTGCGAAACATTTTCACCATGAGCGGTGATGAGCTGAAGGGCGAAAGAGCTTGGATCGTAAGGTTCGTCTTCGCAAATCCATGAAAGCGCTTCTTCGGTGACACGGAATGGTTTGTCGTCCAAGTTGACGAGGTAACCTGTTAGAGCGGGTTGTTGGAACACCCGGTTCATGAAACGGCAGGATTCTTCTTGATCGAAGTCGAGTGTGGTATCGCCATGTTTGCGGTAGAATGCGAGGTAGTGTTCCCAGAGAGTTTGGGAAGAAGCATCCATCAAGAGGGCGCCTTCTTGATGAAGTGCGACGTATTTCTCGATGTCGACTTTTTCACGAAGCTGCATGTATTGCGCGTTCGGACGATCTTCTCGGACTTCCATGCGCGCTTCGTTGATGGTGGCGACCAAACGGAACTGAACCGTGAGTGGCGCGTCTTGTGGAGGGCGCTCGTTGACCTGCTCGATGCGGTCATACCACGCAGCGATTTCACGCTCTTGTTCCCACTCGGCCATTTTTTTCTGAACGGAACCAAGGTCGGTGATGACCGACATGAATTCTGGGTAGGGGAGTTTGCGTTTGTAGAAGGCGTAGGCGAGGAAGTTCCAGAACTCGAGGATGTCGCCTGGAGGAACAGGCCATAGCTCAAGCGGCTCGTAGGTGGTGATATCCCAACGTGGGTTGATCCGGACCATGTCGTGATCGTGGAGTTCACCTTCGATCACATAACGACGATAACGTTTTTCAATTTTCGTAACGTATTCGGCTTCTTTGTCATCTAGTTCACGGCCAAGCTTTTCCTCGATGATATCGAGCACGGGAGTGTCATCGAACTCGTTGGGTGATTCCGGTAAATCCTCACCACGATGCATGCGCTCCATCATGGTCGCGTATTGGCAAGCGCCAGAAATCATCTCGTCTTCTGCTGTGCAATTGCCGAACCAACGGTTGCCTTGAAGGCGAAGCGAGGTGCGATGAGTTCCGGATTCGTCCTCAACACGGCCTTGGATGAAAAGGTGGTTACCGAAAATCTGAGTGACGGCTCCGTCTTTTTGAAGCATGTCACCACGTTTACGGGATTCTTCTGGAAATGAGTTGAGGAAATTTAATGTAGCGCGATCTGGATTCATAAGCTTGTTCGAGTAGTCAATCGATCAAAAGGTTGGGGGGAGGGATTCTAGGTCACAAAGTGGGTTTTGTGCAATAGGAAGTTTCAATTCAATTTGGCTGAAACATGGCCTCGCAGCGTGTTTTGGCCAAAGTAAATGGCTCGTTGGAATGGGTAAACTCATTCATTTTCGATCCGTCTTCGTCTATCGCTTCTTTCTGCGCCAAGGCTTCGGCGGACAAGAAGGTACTACGGGGTTTAGAATGGGGGAAGAAGGGACAAAATGTCCCTTCGACACACTGGGACTAGAAGTCCTAGCTACGAAAAAGAAATACCGCCGGCCGGACTCGAACCGGCACGCCTTTGAAAGCAACGGATTTTAAATCCGCAGTGTCTACCATTCCACCACGGCGGCATTGTTTGGTTTGCTGAAGCGGGGGAACTCAAGCGGCTTTTTTGGGATTCGTCCAGCAAAGTCAGTAGAGTTTTTTAAGTGGGTGCATATTAGAGGCGGAAATAAATTTACAACGCAAAGCCGCAAAGGTCGCAAAGAGGACGCAAAGCCATCTAAGCGAGATACATTTTAATTAATAAAACTGCTCTCGCGTCGAATGACAACAAAGGTCGGCTTGTTTTAAGAGCCTATCTATTTCCCCTTTGCGTAACTTTGCGCTCTTTGACTACGCCACGCTACGTCCAAGCTTTAAGAGCTTCGCTATTAAATGTAATTCGCTACTGCTCATCCTGCATTGCGGCTTCTTGCCCCTCGTAGCCTTGGCGAAGTCGGGTGCGTTGAAATCAAACTCTTATGTAGAAACTAAGATTCAGGCTCAGTCACTTCTTTTTCCTTCGCTGTCCGTTTGGCGGGTTTGGCTAGGATTTCGATGTAGACGGCATCCCATTCGCTTGCTGCTGCGGCGTCTACGGGTTTGGTGATTTCGGAGACATGGATGGGTTGGGCGGTTTCGGCATCTTTGCCGGCGCGGCAGTCGAAATCCCAAAAATCGGTTTCTTCTGGGAGGGGTTTGCGGCGCTCGCGTTTGAGGTATTTGCGGATGTCGGCCTTGATGCCTTCGATGACACGTGCGGGTTTGTGGGTGGCGGAGGTGAGTGGAAATGATTTTTTCATACAGCGCTTGTGGGATAGGGATGATGGAAAGTCACGCCCCGTTCATGAGAATGAGTCTTCGGCTTAGTTTTTTTCCTTATTGGCCTTCTTAGCTGCTGCAACGGCGGGGTCGGGCCAGAGTGGATGAGGGGTGCGAGCTTGGTTCATCATTGTCACTGCCTTCGCAATCTGCTCGGGATTGGTTTCAGCGAGGTTTTTAGCTTCACTGGGATCCTTGGAGAGGTCGTAGAGTTCAACCGGTTTACCTGGGCCTGGACGAACTGCTTTCCAATCATCCCAACGCAGAGCTTGGATGGCTCCACCTTCGTGGAGTTCCCAATAGAAATAATCACGTTTCGGTGCTGGGCCGCCTTTGAAAAATTCGACCAGAGACTTCCCATCTGGTTTGAACTCATTCGGCAACTTCGCACCTGAGAGTTCCGCGAATGTTGGGAGTATATCCCAAAATGCCCAAGGCTCATCAGTCACACGACCCGCGGCGACTGTTCCAGGCCACCAAGCAAAGGATGCTTGGCGAAGGGCACCTTCATACATTCCGCGTTTAAATCCGCGAAGTTTGCCATCCATCGCCTGATTGAATCGATTGCCGATGTCACTGTCGGGAGGGAATGAAGAACCGTTGTCGCCAGAGAAAACAATCAGCGTGTTTTCTGCGATACCTTTTTCTTTTAGTAGTTTTACCAGAGATCCGACATCTGAATCGAGTCGAGTGACCATCGCGGCATAATTCTTTTCTTTATCAGACCATGGCTTATCAGCATAAATTCCTTGGTTATCGATTTCGAAATTACCATGCGGTAGAGTTACGGCATAGAAGAGGAAGAAGGGTTTGTCTCCTTGTTGATTCACCCATTTTAGCACGTCATCTTGGATGAGATTCTGAGCATAAACTTTTTTCTGTCCGTTGGCATTTTCAGGAATCTCGAAGCGCTTGTCGTCATTATAGAGATAGGTGGGAAAATAGCTGTGGGCGTGGCGTTGGCAGTTGTAGCCAAAGAAATGATCGATGCCGTTTTTGATAGGGCTACCGCTGGTATCAAACATACCCATGCCCCATTTGCCCATCGTTGCAGTTTGGTAACCTGCACTCTTAAGAACGCTTCCAACAGTGACCGTGTTTTCAGGAATAGGTAGTTGGCCTTCTGGTTTGATTTCCCGGTTTGCGCGGGTTGGGCAATGCCCCATGTGCAGACCTGTGAAAAATGAACTACGCGCAGGAGCGCAGACGCTCGTCCCAGTGTAGGCGGAAGTGTATCGCGTGCCTTCTTTGCAGAGCTGATCGAGATTTGGCGTTTGAATGAGTTTTTGTCCATAAGCTCCTAGATCTCCCATTGATACATCGTCGGAGAGGATGAAAATCAGATTGGGTTTGCGGGCTTCCGCGCCTGTTGCGTTTGGGGCGATTAGGAATAGCGGAGTCAATGCCGCCAGCGTTTTGAAGAATTGAGCTATCATGGATTTCGGATCGGGTATGAAACAGAATTCATACGAGTCATGGTCTTGCGATGTTGCAATGTATCTGATTCACGCGCCATTCATGAGAATCACCATTTCGCCTTTGGGTGTGCGGGCTTCAAACCATTCTAAAAGTTCTTTGGCGGTGCCGCGGTGGTAGGTTTCGAATTTTTTGGTGAGTTCGCGGGCGACGCAGACTTTCGCGGTGGGGGCGATTTCTCCTAAAATTTTCAGGGTTGAGACGATGCGGTGTGGGCTCTCGAAGAAGATCCCGGTTTCGCCGGAGTCGATGACTTCCTGCATGGCGCTGCGGCGTTTGCCGGATTTCACGGATAGGAAACCGCCGTAACGAAACGCATGGCAGGGAAGTCCAGAGCCGATGAGAGCTGTTAGAACGGCGGAGGGGCCGGGTAGGACTTCGAAGGGGACATCGGCTTCCAAGCAGGCCTGCACGAGGCGGTATCCGGGATCGGAAACTCCGGGCATGCCGGCATCGCTGATGAAGGCGATGCGTTCGCCGGATTTAGCGGCGGCAACGAGTTCGGGGGCTTTGCGAGCCTCGTTGTGTTCGTGCAGTGAGACCAAAGGTTTTCCTGAAATACCGTGATGCGCGAGCAAGATGCCGGAGTGGCGGGTGTCTTCGCAGGCGATGCGATCCGCGTTTTTTAAAACATCAAGTGCGCGCAAGGTCATGTCGCCGAGGTTGCCGATGGGAGTGGGGACGAGGAAAATTCGGCCGCCGATTTCGGGTTCTTCTGGGTTCATTCTGTGATCGGCAGTTGGGGTTTTATTTCAACGCAAAGCCGCAAAGAACGCAAAGTTACGCAAAGAATATTATTAAATACTCGGAAATCTGGGTTCATGATTACTCGAGAAGTTTGGTGCGTTCGCTTTCGGTGATGGCGGTGGGGTTTCCGTTAGAATCGACTTTTACGCTGACCATTTCACCTTCGGCGACGAGGGTGGCGTCGGGTTTTAGGATTTGGAATTGCCAGGTGAGCGAGCTGTTGCCGATTTTTGTTATGCTCAACCGCACTTCAAAAGCATCTTGGAAACGAAGGGGACTGCGGTAGTCGCAAGAGATTTTCACGCGTGGCCAGCCACCGTTGTTAGAAAAAACGGGAATTCCGAGAGAGTGAAAAAAACTGTGTTCAGCGTTTTCGACGTAGCAGAGAATTTTTGAAAAATGCACCCAACCGCTCGCATCCGTATCTGAGAAAGCGACTTCGGATAGCTGGCGATGGCGGATGTTTTCCAAAAGGTTTAGTCCTCGAATTTTTTGACCAGAACGGAGGCATTGTGTCCACCGAAGCCGAAGCTGTTGCTGAGAGCGACTTTGATGGGGACTTCGCGCGCGACGTTAGGAACGACATCGAGATCGCACTCAGGATCTTGTTCTTCGATGTTGATGGTCGGAGGAATCACACCTTCGATGATAGCCATTACGCTTGCGATGAGCTCGATACCGCCTGCCGCGCCGAGCATGTGGCCGGTCATGGATTTGGTGGCGCTGACCATCAGGCCGTTTTTCGCGTAGTCGCCGAAAGCGAGTTTGATCGCTTTGGTTTCTGCAACGTCGCCGAGTCCTGTGGAGGTGGCGTGGGCGTTGAGGTATTGAACGTCTTCAGGATTTACTTTGCCGTGTTTAAGAGCCATGCCGATTGCGTATGCGGGGCCGCTGCCATCGGGAGATGGGGCACTGAGGTGATAGGCATCTGCGCTGACGCCGTAGCCGATGAGTTCCGCATAAATTTTCGCACCGCGAGCTTTTGCGGTTTCGAGTTCTTCGATCATCACCACGCCTGCGCCTTCGCCCATGACGAAGCCATCGCGATTTTTATCAAACGGACGGGAAGCACCTTCGGGATCGTCGTTACGGGTGCTGAGAGCTTTCATACTTGCGAAGCCGCAAAGTCCCATGGGGAGAACCGCAGCTTCGGCGCCGCCGCAGAGGAAGCCATCGGCATCGCCGAATTTGATGATGCGCCATGCTTCGCCGATGTTGTGGTTCGATGTTGCGCAAGCAGTGACGATGACCATGTTTGGGCCGTGGAGGCCGTGTTCCATGGAGATGATTCCGGAAGCGATGTTGGAAATCATCATCGGGATGGTGAAAGGGGAAACGCGGCGCGGGCCTTTTTCGATGAAAACTGAATGTTCGCGCTCGAGAGTCGAGAGTCCGCCGATTCCACTGCCGACCATCACACCGTAGCGGCGAGAGTCGATTTTTTCCTTGTCGAGACCGGAGTCTGCCATGGCCATTTTGGATGCAGCGACGGCGTATTGGACGTAGCGATCCGAACGTCGGGCGTCTTTAGGAACGTTGAAATATCCGTCGGCGTTGAAGTCGCGGATTTCACCTGCGATCTTGCACTCGAAAGGTTCGGGATCGATCGATTGGATTCTGCGGACACCGCTGCGTCCATTTTTTAATCCATCCCAAGTCGATTCAAGATCATTTCCCAAAGGGGAAATACAACCAATGCCAGTAATTACAACCCGTCGTTCACTCATATGATGGATATAGCCTAGACGCGGACATTGCTTGCGTGCAAGCAATGAATGGAGATGGGTTATCAGTTATTAGTTTTCCGGAGAAGTGGGGGGCGCTTGTGGAATAGGTGGAATAGGAGTCTCGGTTGGAGTAGGCGTTTCCGTTGCAGGTGTTGGGGTAACCGGAAGGTCATTCACTAACGATGCTGGCGGAGTAGTTGGCGCTACAACGGGTGCAGGATTTTTCTCAACTGCTTTAGCGACAGGTTTTTTGTCATCGAGTAAGGATCCATTCTTATTCTTATCCTGCTTTGTAATCAAAATCGCTAGAGCGAAGGAGAGAATGAAGAAAAGAGAAGCAAGGTATACAGTGCCTTTTTGGAGGACGTCCGTGGTTCTTGCTCCGAATACTTGATCAGTCATTCCTCCACCGAAAGCTGCGCCGAGGCCTTCTTGCTTCGGACGTTGCATCAGAACCAGAAGAGCCATCAGAAAACAGACGGCAACGAAAAAGACGAGGAGTAAAGTAACGCTGAGGTTGAGCCAGTTGAGTGCTAGGAAAGTCATGGGCGGCGGAATATGGGTAAGAGGTAGGTTCTTGTAAAGCGGGGTTTTTCCGCATTTTTCGCTTTCGGAGCATAAATATCAATCTAGCCACGGCAGTTCTTGACCCAATCGGCGACTTTTTGGTCATTATCGCCTGCCGCCCATACATGGCGTAGGAAATCGGCGGGTGCTATATTGCCATTTTTTGAGAAGAAATTCCGGTCGCCCCCGCAGCCAAACATGATATCGGGATCGAGTTCGCCACGGATTTTGCCACGCGCCTTGGTAAGAATACGTGGCAAATAGGGGATTTCGTCCATTTCTTCACCAAACGAAGGTAGGTCGTCGCGAGTGATGGTTTTGTCGCTGGCGATGCCTTGTTGTTGGACGAGGAAATAGTCGCGGCGGGCGGCGGCGATGAGTAGCGCGGTGGTGGGGAGGGGTTCACCTTCATCGATGTAGTCCTCGATGAAATCGAAAAACTCGCGGGGTTTGTAGCCGATGCTTTTTAAGAAATCGAGATCCTGAGCGGAGTAGTCTTTTTCATAATCAAAATTTCCCGCTTGGTAAGCACTGGCACAGCGGGCGAAGAGTTCCATAAATGTATCGTTCCAAGACATGCGTGGAAAATGGAACGGGTTTGAGGAAAGCGCGAGGAATTTTTACTCTTACATTCAAATGACGATCCGTTAGGGTGTGCGCGGATGATTTGGAAAGTGAATGGAAAAGCGGTCGATCTCTCGCGCCGTGCGCAAGTGATGGGAATTCTCAACGTCACTCCGGATTCTTTTTCGGATGGTGGACGTTTTGACCATATCGAAAAGGCGATGCTTCACGCGCGTGAAATGATCCAGCAAGGCGCGTTGATGATCGATATTGGTGGAGAGTCGACCCGACCCGGAGCGGCGGAAGTTTCGGAAGCGGAAGAGATGCAGCGCACGATTCCGGTCGTCGAGTGTTTGAGGCGGGAATGGGATGGGTTGATTTCGATTGATACCAAAAAGGCAGGAGTTGCAGCTGCAGCGCTCCGTGCTGGAGCGGATATCGTCAATGATGTTTCCGGTCTAACAGCCGATCCGGAAATGATCTCGGTCTGTGCGAAAAGCCAGTGCGGGTTGGTGGTGATGCACATGCAAGGCTCGCCGGAAACCATGCAAAAAAATCCAACCTATCATGAAGTGGTCAGTGAAATTCGTGCATTTTTTGAAGAGCGTTTGGCGATGCTGACCGCTGCTGGAATTCAGAAAGAACGGATCTGTTTTGATCCCGGAATCGGTTTTGGAAAAACACTGGAGCACAATCTCACGTTGTTAAAACATCTGGATCAACTTGCGCCGGATGGTCAGCCGTTGTTGTTAGGCGTTTCTCGGAAATCGTTTTTTGCGAAACTCTGCGATGCACAGCAACCCACAGATCGTGATGCCGCAACAGCCGCAGCGACTGCATTAGCAAGGCAACAAGGAGTCATGCTCCATCGCGTGCATGACGTGAAAGGAAATTTGGATGCGCTGAGGGTTTGTGAGGGGATGATGGGGTGATAAAAATGGACCGCGTGACTCCAGTCGCGCCGAATCTAAGCGCGAGTGGACTCACGCGGTCCAATCATTTAGCAAGCATGCTCCCACCTTCAATATTCCATCATTTAAAATCCGGCATCTCATTTCACCGCGGCCTTTCATGATTAAGGAGAAGGGATATTCCTGTCCCTTGTTCATCTCATCAGTGCGTATATCAGAAATCCAAACGCTGACGCTAAAATCGCGTGGGGCAATGCCCTTTACGCGACGCACCCAAACTAAAAAAACCTTTTCAAATCAAGGATTTTTCTGTCAGATTTAGAAATGATACTCGTCGGATATATGGTCCCGAGGCCATAGGAATAAGAACTGTTCGGCAAACAATGAAGACTGACCAACCCGAAGCACGAGTCCGTTCTGAACTCATTATCGAGCGAGTAATCGATAAGCTCTCCGACTCAAGAAGCCCGTTATTCAGGGATTACATCAAGGGTCACTGGCTAAGCTCAATCTTGATAATCGCATACGGATACATCGCGTGGATCAACTCACCGAACTTACTTGTCGTCTTTCTCGGGATCATCACGGTTGTATTCACTATTCAGAGTGAGAATCATACGAGAAGATCTCGCGAATATCACGAGATCGAGAATGCATTGCGTGAATTACTTAGTCTAGCAAGAGACCAAGCAGAGACAATCCAAATCACTAACAACAAGCAGAACAAGGCAGAGATTGCGGCGTCGAGGAAGCCGTTTGATCAATTTTGAGCTTTGCCCCGGCGCCGCCATTCCTAACGTTAGTTTTTAATGAATAGCCCTCAGGAAATTGCGGTCGCGGCCATTGAGCGTGAGATCGGGACGGTCAAGGTATCTCCTTGGGCTCTTTCCCTTCTCATTGTCCCTCCGTTGCTGATAGGGTTCATCGCCCGCCGTAGCGACTTTACGAGCACGGAATCCTTCATGTATGTTGGTTTGGCCATACTTGTGATCGTCATTCCTCTCGCGTTCTTTGCCACACAAAAGATTGATCTCACAGGGGATGGAATTCGTATCTCGGGACCATTAAGAAGGACGACGGATATCTCATGGGATGCAATATCTCACATCAATTACAGTGCGTGGCTTCGATGGGTTTCGATTCGACGAGATGGGAGACTGGTCTACTTCAACTCGACCGATGCATTGATCTCGATCTTCGATTTGATAATAGTTACGGCTTATCGGACGGGGTATAGGTGTCCTAAGAGAGTCAGAGATGAAGTAGTTGGGATCTTGGAATCGATTGCCGTCGACAGTGCTCCGACCACAGAAAGCTAACAAGCTGAGTCGTGACGCACCAACCGGCCATAAGCATTCAATTGCATTTCAACATCCCTTCAACCGCGCCAGAGGGAGCACTCAATAGTTGATGATTACAGCACTTGGGTTACGGGCAGCGGCGGGGCTGGAGATGAAACGGAGGTGCTTGCTTGCCCGAGATATCTTTGGATATGTTACCTAGGGCGTTGCCCTAGGCTGGCATGAGTTGCCCTTTCAGGGCGGAAGAGGGGGTGGAGATGAAACGGTGGTTCTTGTTTGCCCGAAATATCTTTGGATACGTTACATAGGGCGTTGCCCTAGGCTTTCGTGGGTTGCCCTTT
This sequence comes from Akkermansiaceae bacterium, assembly GCA_031422775.1. Taxonomy (GTDB): domain Bacteria; phylum Verrucomicrobiota; class Verrucomicrobiia; order Verrucomicrobiales; family Akkermansiaceae; genus Luteolibacter. Next base: position 13,976 of record JANPMK010000081.1, read on the forward strand.
CAGGGCGGAAGGTTACGGGCAGCGGCGGGGATGGAGATGAAACGGAGGTGCTTGCTTGCCCGAGATATCTTTGGATACGTTACCTAGGGCGTTGCCCTAGGCTTTCGAGGTTTGCCCTTTCAGGGCGGTCGAAGTTCAAAGCCTCCGGCAGTAGCTGGAAAAACCGTTTTGGAAATCTTGCCAAGAGGGGGTTCCTAGGTAAGTTGCCTGCACGTGATGGCTTATCAAGACTTTGAACCTGTGACTCCCGACCCGAAAAAGCTGCGTCGGACGGCTTTTATTCTAGTTTTAGTAATGATTGTGGGAGGGGTTGTGATTCTGAAAGCTTACGAAAAGCGCAACAAAGAGGCGGCTAAGGATGATAGGCCGAGTTTCGTGACACGGATCTCCGAACAAAAAGATCTGGTTTTCTTGCGGCAGGATGGGCAGCAGAAGGATTTGCTCTCGTTGAAGGGAAAAGTATTGGTGGTGCAGTGTTTGGCATCGAATCAAGACGATCCCTTGACCACGCCAGCGATGAAGCGCTTGGCGGAGCAGTATCAAGCGAATGAAGATGTCGCGTTGGTTACCTTAATGCTAGATCCGGGGTCATCGGAAGGATTGAAAGATCAGCTGGTGCAGCTTTCAACGAAGCTGGGTGCAAATTTACCGCAATGGACTGTGGCCTCTAACGACAGGCCGACCCTGCATAAGTTCATCAAGAACGAGTTCAAGGCGAACATGTTGCCTTATGAAAAAGAAGGCGCTTGGCAGTATGATCGCTCGTTGTTCTTGATTGATAAGAATCGGCATGTGCGCAAGGCGGTGGTTCCGCAGCAGCGTGGCGGTGCGCCGTATGTGGCGAGCTTTGATTTTGAACAGGCACAAAAGTGGGATATCGAGGGGATTTTAACCAAAACTGAAAATTCAAACGTTGAACAGATCGAGGTATTGCTGGGGCAGACCATCGAAGTGTTGCTCAAGGAAAAAGCTGAGGCACCCAAACGGAAAAACCCTGCGATGATACTTTACGTTGGGATGGGCTTCATACTGCTGTTCGTGCTACTAATCATCAAATCCAAACGATCCGCACTTCCTAAAAGATTATGAATAAGAAAACGACTTTAATCATTTTTTACACCTGCGTTGCGCTGATCTGCATCGCGATTTTATCTGTGGTGTTTTTTTTCATCGTGCCTCGCATACAAGCCAAAGGTCGCAGCGCGGAGGCATTTATAAATGTGGGCAAGCAGGTGGAAAATAAGTGGTATCCGATTGATAAAGATTTAGTCGCGACCAATCAGGCGGGAGAAAAAGTGAAGCTCTCGGATTTGAGGGGTAAAGTTTGGGTGGTGGCGGAGTTTTTTGCAGTATGCCCGCATTGTGCGATGCGCAACGGAACGGAACTGCGTGCGATTTACGATAAGTTCAAAGATCATCCAGATTTTCAAATCGTTTGTATCAGCGTGGATCCAAAAGAAGACCATGCGGAAAAGCTTAAGGATTACGCCACGGCTCTCAATGCCGATGTGAAAAACTGGTGGTTCCTCAATGCGGGCGACGAACAACAGACGCATGAGTATTTAGAAGGGACGCTGAAATTTTTCAAAATCAATGAGCGAACAGATCCTGTGGATATTGAATCGAATGGTCGATTCAGTCACGACATGGGTCTGATGTTGGTGGATCGAAATTTTACGGTGATTGGCAAATGGCCACTCGCGGATGCTCGTTCCGAAGAGGGTATGAAGTTGTATCCGGGGAATTACGAAAAGTTGAAGAAGGAAATGTTTGATAAGATTTCCATGGAGTTAGCCAAAGCCCCAAGCGAACCTTAATCCTCATGACATCAAGCACAGATAGAGAAGAATGGCTGAGTAAAAAGCCGAATGAAAAACTTTCCAAGACGCTCAAATTAGTCACCTGGATACTCACCGCCGCGGTGCTGATATTGGTGGGTTTGATGCGCTCACCATATAAAATTCCGTTACCAGAAGGCTGGTCTATGTCGCTTCTGCCTCCGGTGCATGCGATACTGAATACTTTGGTGGCGCTAGCCCTTGTAGGTGCAGTGTTTGCTGTCAAAGCAGGAAAGATTTCCCTGCATCGTTTGTTTATTTTTACAGCGATGATCTTGTCCGCATTATTTTTACTTTGTTATGTAGCTTACCATTTCACGACTGTGGAAACTAAGTATGGAGGTGATGGCTGGCTGCGAGTCGTGTATTTTATTTTGCTGATTAGTCATATTATTTTGGCTGGCGTGAGTCTGCCCATGATTCTGTTGGCCTTTACTTCCGGTTTCACCAATCACTTTCAGTCGCACCGCAAGCTGGCGCGTTGGGTATTTCCGATCTGGCTGTATGTCGCAGTGACCGGGCCGATTTGTTACCTGATGCTTCGCTCGTATTATCCGTAGTAGAAACGAATCATGAATGTGGAAAATATCAGAAATGCCCTGATTGGTTTATTGGGTCAGGAAAAAGTTAGCAGCACGAAGGCGGTGCTGGATTCGCATTCGGGGGACAAATGGTTCGCGTCGCATTCGCCGGATGTTGTGGTTTTTGCGGAATCGACCGCTGATGTTTCTGCTGTTCTGGCGTATGCGAATGAAAATCGGATTCCTGTGACAACCCGCGGTGCGGGAGTGGGTTATGTGGGAGGATGTGTTCCTGTTTCAGGAGGTATTGTTCTAACGACGGAGCGGATGAAACGTATCATCGGGATTCATCCGGAAGACGGAGTGGCGATTGTACAGCCGGGAGTGATCACGGGGGAATTGCAACAAGCGGTTCGCGCGGTGGGTTGGGATTATCCGCCCGATCCGGCATCGCTGAAAGAGTGCTCGATTGGTGGCAACATCGCGACGAATGCCGGCGGACCGCGTTGTTTGAAATACGGGGTTACGCGAAATTATGTTTTGGGTCTGGAAGTGGTGTTGGCCGATGGTCGAGTTCTGCGTACAGGCGGGAGGCTGCATAAAAACAAAACGGGATTTGATTTGATCGGAATATTTGTGGGTTCGGAAGGAATGTTGGGAGTGGTGACGGAAATTACCGTTCGCATCATTCCCAAGCCGGTTAGCCGTGGGATGTTGGCGGCGGTGTTTTCGGATTTCGAGGCTGCGGCTAAAACCGTTCAAGCGATTCTTCAAGCAGGCCATTTACCATCGGCTCTGGAAGTGAGCGATGCGTTTACTTTGGCGGCCGCCCGCAAGAAAATGGGTGCAGAGGTTTTCCCAGAAGGAAACGGGCATTTGATTGTGGAGATCGACGGTCGTGCTTCGGCTGTGCAATCGGAATTGAAAGAGTTAGAAATTTTAATCAAACAATGTGGTGCAGGCGAAATCCGCGTGGCGCGTGACGAAGCGGAATGCGAAGCGATCTGGCAACTGCGCCGCGAGTTTTCTTATTCTCTGCGTGATACGGGACTGACCAAACTCAACGAAGACATCGTCGTGCCTCGTGGAAAATTGGTGGAATTGGTCAATTTCGCCCGTTTACTTGAAGCGGAAACGGGGATCGCGATCGCCTGTTTCGGACATGCGGGCGATGGGAATATTCATACCAATTTGATGGTCGATGATTACACCAATCCAGAAACCAAAGCCCGTGCGGATCAAGCGCTGGATCGACTTTTTACATGGGTATTAGAACAAGGCGGCGCAATCACCGGTGAACATGGTGTGGGTTTAGCGAAAAAACGCTGGATCAAACAAGCGTTGGGTCAGACCTCGTTTGATGTTCATCGATCCATTAAAAGTACTTTGGATCCGAATGGGATTTTGAATCCTGGGAAGTTCCTAGAATAGTGAAGAATGAAAGCAGAGCGAGTTTTAACGAGCTATTTTCATTAGGGCGAAGCCGTCATGGCTTGGACGGAGCGAAGCGTAGTCAATGGTGAAGAGTGAAATTTCTGACTCTTCGCTCTCTGCTCCAAGCTCTCCGCTTATAAGAAAGTACCGAGGACAGGACTCGAACCTGCACATCAAAGACACCTGATCCTAAGTCAGGCGCGTCTACCAATTCCGCCACCTCGGCAACGCGGGCAAGTTGGAGGATTTTCTTGGGGGCTGCAAGCGAAGATATTGGTCTGGGCTTGGTTTGGGGGATTTTTAACCACGAATCCGACTTCGCCGAGGCTTCGACGGACAAGTTTTCACGAAAAGGAAGTGATGTGGAGTCTAGGCGCTATTCATGGTTCGCGCTTGTTTCTACAAGGAGAGAGGAGAAAAAGGAGAATGAGGAGGGATTAAGAGACTGATCTTGCCTAAACTAATGTTAGGAATCTGCTTTTTCACTTAGCGCTGAGAATACACTGGATAGCCCGTTTGGGAAGGGGAGCAGCGGGTAGGCGCGGCATCACTTTTTCTTATCAGGGTCTTCGGGCGGCTTCGGAGTGAGGCTCTCGATAATCCGTTCAGCCGCCACTTTCTCGATCACTTGCGCTTGGGCGAGATTCTTGGCGAGTTGCTTGGCGGATGCGATCTCTACATCGGTCATTGGCGTGCCCGGCTTCTTTGGAGGACGGATCTCCAAGTTTGCGATGACGCAGTCGATGCCCGGCGAAAGATTGGGATCGATGATTGTACCGATTTCGGCGCGGCTTCCTGCTGAGAAACCGGTGCGGACGGGCGGCGGGATTTCGCCATCCTTCATAATTTTCAGGGTACGAAAATCAGGGGTGTAGCCGAGTTTGATGAAGTTCTCGTAGTTTGAACGCAGGGAAGCACGGATGATGTTTTCCTTCATCGGGACTTCTTCTTTGTCCTCGTCCATCGCGAAATATTTCTCCTCGATACCCAGTCCACCGTCGATGACCTTATCGGGATCTAATCCCAGCTGCTTTGCCTCCGCAATCAGAGCGACACCCCGGATCAGCGTCTTGCGAGCGTCTTGAGCATGAAACTGACGAAAGAATGAGCTATCGCTACACACGGATTTCATGTCGGCGATGATCGCGTCCTTGCGTTGCTTTTTCTTGTGAAAACTGAGGCCGTAGAGGATGGCCACGATCAGGACGATCACTGTGACGGCGCGGGAAAGGATGTAGCGGATGTGCTGAGGTTCCATGGTTTATGAGGTCCAGATCGATTTCGGTTTAGGCGCGGCCTTGGGTTTTACGGCGAAAAGGGCACGCTCGCGGGCGTTGAAAAAAGCCTCCTCGCGGGTGATCAATCCTGCCTCGTAAAGCTCGGTGAGACTTTGGTCGATGGTGCGGTTGCCCTCCTTGGCGCCGATTTCCATGAGGCCAACCACCTGCTCCATTTTGCGCTCGCGGATACAAGTCCTTATTGCGTAATTGGGGCGTAGGATTTCTGTGGCGAGAATTCGCCCTTCGCCATCGGCACGGGCCAGGAGACGCTGGGTAATGATCCCCTCCAGCACGGCGGCGAGCTGGGTGATGATCTGCGGCTGCTGATCCGCGGGGAATATATCCACGAGGCGGTCAATGCTCTGCGGCGCGTCCGAGGTATGCAGTGTGGCCAACACCAGGTGACCGGTTTCAGCCGCCGTGATGGCGATCTGGATTGTCTCCAAGTCGCGAAGCTCAGAGATAACGATCACGTCCGGATCCTGCCGCAGCGATTGGCGCAGCGCCTTGGGGAAGCTGCGGGTATCGCCGCCGACCTCGCGCTGCTTGATGAGGCAGGAACTATGCTGGTAAATGTATTCGATCGGATCTTCCATCGTGATGATCACGCCGCTGCGGGTGTCGGAAATCCGTTTCACCATGGAGGCGAGCGTGGTGGATTTGCCTGAGCCGGTGATTCCGGTGACGAGCACCAGACCGGCACGAATTCCGCAGAAATCGTTGATCACCGGAGGGTGTCCCAGCGCTTCCAGATCCGGGATCTCGTCGCTGATGTAACGGAATGCTGCCTCTGTGTTGCCGCGCGCAATATACACGTTGCCGCGGAATCGACCGACTCCTTCCACCTGCAGCGCGTAATCCAGTTCCATATCCTCCTCCAAGCGGGCGCGCTGCGCCTCGCTGAGCGTATCGATGATAAGATCGCGTACGGTGCTGGGATCGAGCGGCTGTTCATCAAGGCAAACAAGCGATCCGCTCACTCGGGCACAGGCGGGCGCCCATGCACTGAGATGCAGATCCGAGCCGCCCCTCGCGATGGTGTCTTTCAGATATTCGGTGATTTCGCGTGGCATGTGATTTTCTGTTTTTTAACTGATTCCGCGCATCGCTCGGTCGAGATCCTGGGGCTTCGAGCACGCAGCGCGTGCAACCTCTAATTCTAGGTAATTCTGTTTTACCGATGCGACCAAATAATCGAGCGCCGAGCAGTTCTTGGTGCCGTCGGAGCGGTTAATGTGATCCTGTAGATCGGCCAGCCGTTTTTCTAAAATCCAGCGGCGCGTGCCAGCCTCATTCTGGAAATATTCGAGGGCTGGAAAAAGCCCGCCACCATACTTGGGAAGCAGGCGCTGGGAAATGACGCCGATGAGTTGCGCGGCGAGCATTTGCACCGCACCGTCACCACTCTCGCCTAAGAGATGGATGAAGCGCTCAATCGTTTCCACGACACCGCCGCTGTGCATCGTTGAGACAACCAGGTGCCCAGTTTCCGCCGCATGCAGGGCGGTAAGCGCCGTCTCGGTATCGCGGATCTCGCCTAGGAAAATGACATCCGGACTCTGTCGCATAGCGGATCGCAGCGCCGTTGCGAAGCTCTCCGTATCGAGCCGGATTTCGCGTTGAGAGAACATCGAGTTATCGTTTTGGAAAAGGAACTCGATGGGATCCTCCAAAGTCACGATGTGTTTAGATTGGTTTTCGTTGATCCAATTCAGGCAAGCGGCGACAGTGGTGGATTTGCCGGAACCCGTCGGCCCCGTGACAAGCATGAGGCCGTTGCCGCGTATCATCCAGGATTCCAGAAGCTCAGATGGCATCGCGAGCTGGCTCAGCGCTGGAATATCCTCTCGGATCGGACGCATCACCGCCGCCAGCCGCCCTAGCGTGTGGTAGAGGTTCACGCGCAGGCGTTTCCCCTCAGGAAGCTGCCAGGAAACATCCGCTTCCTTGGTGGTGTTGGGATCGACCCCGCAGGATTTCCAAAGACCCTCGATCGCGAAACGCGGAACCGGCCCCGGATGAAGCGGAACCACTTTCCCCTCGCTGCGGATGCGTGGCTGCTCGTCCTCAAGCAAGAAAACGTCCGTCGCCACGCCCTGCAAGGCGTCCCGGATCAGTTGTTGCAAGGCGTCGTCCATCGGATGAGTTTGGCGCAAGTTAATGTATAGAAAATGCGAAGGAAATGAAAATCTGGCGGGAAAATCTCAATCGCCCCTGGCGAGGATCTACAGCGCGTCGGAGAGTCGTTTGAGGAAAAATCTCACGGTAATGAATGCACTTTAGGGCATAATCTTTGTAAGAATTGCGGCTGACATTAACTACAATGATAGTTTAACGCAGCAAGGCCAACAAAAGTCCCAGCCCAAACAGAAGGCCAATGGCAATGATGGAGCCTTTGAAAATCTGAGAGATGCATCCGCGTTTCTTCGGCCCAGCTTGTTGCCTAGTCGCAGGGCTTGCCGTTGATGAATTCGTGTCGCTGTAGCTATTTTTCTCCGTCTTCTCGTAAAAGGACTCAATCGTAATGTCATCCAGATTGAATGAGGCGGAGCGCCCCTTCTTGAAACAGTCTGGGTAGAGTTTGTGGTAAACAAGGAAGAATTCATCCAAGGTGATCGAGTCAATAGGAAGACGGTAGTGGTGCTCAAAGCGTTCCAGAACAGCGCGAATCTGCGTCTTGGAGGGCTTCTTGAACACCTGCATGAACGGCTCAGCCTCCTCGTCCATATCTTCATATTCATGTTGCGTGAGCAAATCATTCCACTCGTCGATAGTGTCGTTGAAGGTCTCCTTGTGATCTTCCAACTCCTGCTTTGCGACGTAGAGCACCTCCTTTGCCTCCTCAATCTCCTCCGGCAGCGCTGTGCCCGATGATTTCAGTGCGGCTAATTGCTGCTGCGCTTTGTCCACATGTTTCTGGTAGTGCACTTCGCTATGCTCAAACTCATAAAGATCCGGTCTCACGATGTGCTTGATCCTATTCCACTTGGAGTCGGGATACTTCTTGATCGTCGCGTCGATCAGTTCTCTGGCGTCCTGCTTTGTCATCGAGTCGCTGTATTTGACTCGATGGTAGTAGAGGTAAGCCAACTGTTGCGGTGTTGGCAGCAGGCTCATACGAACTTCTTCGGCCCGCTTCGCGTTTTCCTCGTTCCTTCTTTGCTCTTTCTCCTGTTCTTCCGCTGCCTTTGTCTGGGCGATCAAAACTTCGACCTGTGGGCGCTCAAGGTCCTCATAAGTTAGGCCGCGCTTGGTCAGAAACGTTATCTGCGCCTTGGTGAGCGATTTCTTGGAGCGGGGAGAAGGAGAAGCATTCACTGCCTCCGGCGGCGGAGTTACTTCCATTTCTGTGCTCTTTGCATGTGATGGAACAACAAAATCTGCCCCGCATGTCGGACACTGAACATTTTTTCCGGAGTAGTCGTCTTCAGTTGAAATTCTTTGCTGGCAGTGAGGGCAGTAGAATTTGAACATGATTGAATGTAATGTTGGTGACTTTAGTTGCGCTTTTATATCTGCGGTAATTGGTAGTCTTACACTTAGTTCTTAGTTTGTAAACACTGGGCGCGAAGCTTAACTAAGAACCAGGAACTAAGAACCAGGAACTCTTCAATCCAACGCCAATCGGTGCAGCACCTGCGGAGTCGGCTGTTTCGATTTCTCGAATTCAATCACATGAAAACTCGCTCCTAGATGGGCGGGGTGGGTGAGGGAGCGGAATTGGGCGATGGTTTTGGGATCGTTCATTTCGCCGCTCTGGATCATTTCTGCTGCTAGGTGGGTGAGGTAACTGCCTTGGGAGGAAAAATGGGTGGGATGCCAGCCCAGGGTTTCGGCCTCGCGGGTGAGGTCGGTGAAATCGACGTGTGCGGTGATGTCGCGTTTCCCGGGATCGGCGAGCGGATCTTCTGCGGCTTGGTGTTTGGAAAAAGTGCGCAGGGTGCCGCGGGTGCGATGGGTGTCGTAGTATTCCGGTGCAGCGAAGCCGTAATCGATAAAGATTAACATGCCATCGGCTATACTGTTAGAAATCTGACTGAGAAATGAGAGATAGTTGGTGCGGATTTCGGTTTGATAATCATCGGGAAACGCATCGCCGAGTGCGGTAGCGTTTTTTCCGAGGGCAGATGTGGGATCGATGTTCTGGGTGATGAGTTCCCAATCCTTGGAGACAAAAAGTTCTCGCCATTCGTTTTCACAGCGGCGGATGAGGTGGAAAGGAAGAGCGTCTAGGATTTCGTTTCCGAAAGCGATACCGGGCAGGGGATTTTCTGAGAGAGTTTGGAAATCGGTGGCGAGGTGAAGTTTTGCGGCAAGGGGCGAGAGGCGATCTTTTTGGGATTCTCTGAGTAAGGGTAGAGGCTCGACGGTTGCGTATTCGAGATGTTGCCAGGCTTGTGGCGAGAGGGTGGCGATGGTTTGCAAAATATCGGCGGCGAGTTTGCCGTCGTGGGCGCCGATTTCGAGGATGCGCCAGGGAGTGGGTTTTCCATGATCGTTCCACCAATCAATGAAGCGGCGGGCGAGTAATTGCCCGAAAAGTGGGCCGACGCTGACGCTGGTGTAAAAGTCTCCGTCTCGCCCGACTTGGGTGGAGTTGCTGGCGTAATAGCCGTGTTCGGGATCGTAGAGAGCGAGGTTAAGGTAATGGGGAAATGAGATGAAACCATGCTTTGCGAGTTTTGCATCGATTTTTTCCCGGATGAAAGGACAGGAAGAGGTTGCGGGTGGCGCGGGATTCGGGTAATCCAAAGAACGCGCGTCGGCGAAATGCGGCGTTGTTGGATGGTTTTCAGACATGGCGAAATACAAAGAAAGCACTGGGAGAAAGAGCGGCAAGCGTCGTTTCTACAAGCGCAAAACATTTTGGTTTGTGCTGTTCATGTTTTTTGCGAGCGCGAGTTTGGTGGCGTATCTCTACGTCGAGCAATACACGAGGCCGTATCGGGAGCGGGCGTTGACCTATGATTTGGATAAGATCAACAAGCTTGAGCTTCCGAGTTTTATTTTGGACAGGAATGGAGATGAGATCGGTCGGATTTATGTGCAGAACCGCAGTGTGATGTCGATTGATCACGTGCCAGATCTTTTCCTCAACGCGTTGAAAGCGGGAGAAGACTCGAGGTTTGATACTCACAATGGGGTGGATTACATCGGGATTGTTCGGGCCTTGAAGCTAAATTATCAGGCGGGGACGACCACACAGGGCGCGAGCACGATCACGCAGCAGTTGGCGAGAAATGCTTATCCGCTGAAGCAAGATGCCTTGGCTAAGGGGGAGAGCGGGATACAGCGGAAAATGGTTGAGGCGTTTTTGGCGATGCGGATTGAGGAACGCTATTCGAAGCGAGAGATTTTGGAATTTTATCTAAACCGTATTTACTTTGGCAGCGGATTTTATGGCTTGAGATCGGCTTCTCTTGGCTACTTCGGCAAGGAACCGAAGGATCTCAACTTAGTAGAATGCGCGACGATTGTGGGTTTGATCAAAAATCCTACCAATAATTCTCCGCTCAATAATTTAAGTGCGAGTAAGACTGCCAGAAACATGGTGCTCAAACGGATGAGAGAAGAGCGGATGCTGACTTCCTCGAATTACTCACAAGCCCAACTCGAGTTGCTCGCTCTTAATCCCAAGCCCTTGCAGCGTGGGACTACGCATTTGTATGAGCGTATCGCGGATGCAGTTGGCGCAGCGCTCGGGCGAGATGCGCTATCGGCAGGTGGTTTCACGATTCATACAACCATTCTAGCAGAAGCTCAAAACGCGGCAGAGAAATCCTTACGAGAGTCGTTGAATCAGGCTGAGAAACATCCCGATTACTCGGCGCAGAAACGCAGTGATTATAGTAAAAAGCAAACTGCGATAGCGCCTGAGTATCTTCAAGGTGCGGTTTTCATGGTGGATCATAGTACGGGTGAAGTTTTGGTTCACGTCGGTGGCAGGGATTATGCGCAAGTTCCGTATGATTTCATCGAACAAGGTCAACGCCCGATGGGAACCGCGTTCTATCCATTTCTCTATGCCGTTGGGCTTGCAGGTAAACACACGCCTGTATCGATCCTTGAGGATGAGCCGATGGATAACCGTGCGGTGATGGTCAGCGGACGCGAGGGAATTTTGGGTGAGTGGGGGATGGAAGTCAGCGCGCCCGTCTACGAAGGCAAGATCACGTTGCGGAAAGCTTTTGAACATTCCAAGATCGCCGCAACCGTGCGTTTGGGATCCGAGATCGGGATCGAGCGCATCATTGATGCAGGTAAAGTATTTGGTTTTCCCATGGAGGATACCGAAGTTTTACCACGCGTGACAGTGGGTTGGGAGGCGGCTTCGCTAAAACAAGCCGTCAGTGCAATTTCTACATTCCCGCTCAGTGGAATGAGAGGTCCAACCAAGTTCACTTATCTCACGCGTGTGGAAAATTCTGATGGGCAAGTGGTTTATCCGCTTAATCCTCAGCCTAAATCAACGCATTCATCGGGCAGGCTCCTCGATGAGCGAGTGGCTTGGCAGGTGCACGATATGATGGCGGCAGGGATGGAACGAGGCAGTGCGCGCGGTTTGAAAGATCAACTTTCGACTCAGCCTTTCAATGGTGCAGGCAAAGGTGGAACGACCCATGACTTCTCTGATGCATGGTTTTTAGGTTACAACGGCAGGGTTAGCTGTGGAGTTTGGACGGGATTTCTTCAGGGAAATAGCAAACCGATTTATCCTGGTGCGTTCAGTCGTGATTTGGCGATGCCAGTTTGGGCGGCTGCGATGAATGCTGCATCATCGGCGTTACCTAGCCCATCGATCCATCGTCCAGTGGGTCTGGTAGATGTGAAGATTTGCGCGATTTCAGGTCAGAGAGTGACCGAGTATTGCCAGGAACTAAAAGAAGATGTGGTAACAGGTAAAGCGAAGACTATCAGCGCGGAGAAGATTGAATATATGTTAGAAGGGACCCAAGGTTTGCCGTTTTGCACGATGCATTCTGGTGGAAATTCGTCTGATATTGATCCATCTCATGCACTCAGTGGTCTGCCAGTGTTGAACACGATGCCGATTCGTCCCATGAACTCCGTGCTGATCGGAGTAGATCCTTATCACTCGGAATTACCAGGTGAGATCGCGACCAACACAGGTAATGGCCTGATAAATCGATCTACAAATGTGTTAGATAGTTTGGACTTGGGAGAAATTGAAGAAACGATTCGTCTGCGTAAACCACCGCGCTTGGAGATATCGCCAGACTAAGAAGAAATTACTTCTTCTTCTTCACTGGTGCTGCTGGAGGCTTCGCTTGTGCTTGGCCGGCTTTACCAAGCGGGAAACGCAGCACTAGGCTTTGCTCGTGGATACGAGCGCCTTCAGTTGAAAGTTCTTGAGCTCGGTAAATAATGATGCCGAATTGATTTTTTTCAAATTTACCGATCGCAAAATTTTGTTTTGTTATACCGAGAAGTCCGCTCTCTTGAAAACGCCATTCTTTTCCCGACCAAGCACCGAGGATATGTTTTTCATCGGTTTTGATATCATCCAGAGGTTCCATGTTTCCGCTTGGACAAACGAAATTATTTTTAGTCGGATCGTAGCGCAGTGTGGAAATGATACCTGCTCCTCCTGTCGCGGTCAGAGTCCATGTATTACCTAGGGTTTTGCGCAAGACGAGCAGGACTTCTTCGGTGGATTTAAATTCACGTTTTGCCCAAAGCGCTAAGTATTCATCGTATTCTTCTTTGGTCAGACCAAGGTTTTCGTGATACGGAAGTGGCACACCTGGTGCAGCGGATGCGGTGTGTTGCTTAAACCATTCTGGGTTTTTACGGGCTGCAATCTCGACTTTAGCAATGAACTTCTCGATTTCCTTGGGCGGTGTGACCATGCCGATGCTGGCTTTTACAGGAACTTCTTCTTCAAATAGACCTTTGAAGATATCGGGCACTTCAGCGGAGACGGAAGCAGTGAAAAGGAGTAGTAGGGTGAAAAGTTTCATAAAGCGGCGGTAGCCTGTGGCTAGCTTTCAAAGAACTCAAGCGGTAATCCTGATCACTTATTCATGAAAAAATTTAGCTTCAATGGAAAAAGGGGTTGCGTAAATTGCGACTTTAACACTAGTTTCCCCGCCCGCAGGTCAGCCTCGGAATGCGCGGTTAGCTCAGTGGTAGAGCACCTCCCTGACACGGAGGGGGTCACTGGTTCGAACCCAGTATCGCGCACCATTCTTCGCCTTGTGGGGTAAGGATTACCAAGAAAATTTCCCCCTTATGGGATATGGAGATTTTCTTTTGTGCTAGTCAATTTAGCACAGGTGATTTAGCACAGGGAATGGCTAGACCTTACCAGAACCGTCACGCACCCGGAATTTTCCTCCGAGGAAAAACCTACTGGCTTCGGTATTCCGCAGCCGGGGAACAGATCCGAGTGACCCTCGATACCGATGACTACGGCGAGGCTGTAGCCAAGGCCGAAGAACTACGAGGGAGAGCGGTGCAAAGCAGGAAAACGGGTAAGATCAAAGGCGGTCGAACCTTGATGCAAGTAGAGTTGGCAAAATACCAAACATCCAAAGTGGCAAGCGGGGAACTCACTCAAGAGTTTGCCAGCAACATTGGATATGCCGTGACGCATTTTGAGCAAATAACGAAAATCAGCGACCCGGCAAAGATCACAACCGATTCCCTGAAAGCCTACTTTGCAGAGGTCAAGCGGCCTAGAACAAAAAAGGAAACGGAGGCAGGGGAGAAACCAAAATCGATTGCTACTGCCCAAACATACACCAGCCGCGTGAAAAGGTTTGCTCATGATCTAGGCTTTCGGGTTTCCGTCCCCAAAAAAATGGGTGAGTCGCCTTACCGGGATGTCGTTATCGATGCGGAGACCATTTCTAACCTGATCAATGGGACAAAGGACAACGATTTGAAATTCGTCCTCATGTGTGGGTTTCTTGCGGGGATGAGGCGACAAGAAATATCGATGGCAAGGCCTTCATGGTTCGATTTCAAGCGGTCGCTAATCAACATCCCGTCCCCTGATCTAGTGACTGGATTCACCCCCAAGTCTGGGCGGAAAAGATCCATTCCACTCGTGCCTGCATTCGGGTCGTGGTTGCAGGAAACTTTTCCCGACTGGAAGAAAAGAAAATATGTGATTCATCCAACTAAGGAAAAGGGCAAGGCAAAATACCGCTACGATTTCAGGCAGAAATTTGAGACATTTGCAAAGAAGAATTGCCCGGAGCTAACCCCACACACGATGCGTCACACTTATGCCTCACTCCACGCGAACAATCCTCGGGTGACGATTGCCCAGCTGAGTGCTTGGACGGGTGATCGGATCAAGACGCTCGAAAAACACTATTTGCACATGGGGGCGGATGCCGAAAAGGCAGCGGAAAGTTTCGAATTCATCCATACCAAAAAGGAGGTAATAAATGAGCCCTACCCACGGGGTCCGCGTCGCCAGAAAATAAGCATCTACGACCTATGATTTGGTAGTGGCTTCTTCAAAACGCAAAGCCCCCACGGGTTGCAACCCGTGGGGAGCTTACATATACCGCCTGCCTTCAGACTCGGAAATCGGGCAGGCAGCCCGAGAATTTCAATTACTATTAAACATAGCTTACATGTTGCCTGCTGTCGATGAAAGAATCTCTCTAACATTAATGACGAATCAATAACAACGCCATCACAATACAGCCAATCAAAGCAACTGCCGCAAGCAACTTCCAAGTCTCCGCCCGGTTGTGATCGCGCACCGCCTCGGCACTCAACGAAAGCTTGTCTTGCTCCGCAGCACGTTCGCGCTCTTCAGACTTAGACAGGGAGGACTCCAAACATAGAGACCGGTTTTCAGCCAACTTCAAACGCTCACGAAACTCAATATCGATCTTCATCCGGTAGTCCATTTCGTATTGTTCCAAAGCAGTCGTATTGATTAGTTTAGACAGGTCACAGGCGTTAATTGCGAAGAAATCCTTCACATCCAAAACCTTGCTCTGCGCTACGGTCTCGGGAACATCTGCCACAAGGCCCCAGATGATCGCCATGCCTAACAACCGGGCATCGATTCCATCGCGAGGAATGATGACGATGGACCGCAACAACTTGTCGCTGTAACGATAAAGAAAGCAAACGACACGAAAATTGCCATGCAGGCCGACGCGTCCTTCCCGCAACTGGTTATGCGCCAGCAATTCCCCAGCCAACGCGACTGAGGACGGGCAGGAAGATGGGACAACCATGCCAGCAGAGTGGACGAAATCCTCGACCGAAGCCAAGACCATGGGGTCAGGTGGGAAGGCGGGGATTTGTTGGTCGTCAGGCAGTTTATCCAGTTGTGGTTTCAACTCCCTCAACAAGGCATCAAAGGATCGTCCGGGCTTTTTGGGATGATCGTTTCGCTCGGGCATTTCGGGATCAGGTGGAATGTTCATGATATGTGTGTGTTGGTATTATCGCGTTCAGATGGCCTTTGCATGTTTCCAAAATGCCAGAGCAGATTCGCGATAAGGGTGGTTACGGGCTAGGGGTTTGCGAAGACCGAGGCCGTATTCGGCAATATCCCGGTTAAGCATGTTCAGTGGTTGAGCAAAAAGCGGTTCTTCGGCAGTCCCTTCAACGCGAATCAAAATGTACCACGATTCCGGCGCATACAGGTGCAGGCTCTGGCGGATGTGCTCCTCTTGAATTCCGATGGGTACAGGGCTGTAGTAGTACTCTTGGATTCCGGTTTTTCCTTTGTAATCAGGGATGTCCCTGAATGCGTAATCCAGACGGTGGGTGACGGAGGCATTCATAATTGTTTTCATCGGGTTTTTGTTAGTTTGGGTTGGGTATCTATGGAGGGTGGCGTAACTGACGGAGATGAAACGGCATCGAGGGCAACACCGACCACCTTGAACGCCTGAACGCAGGTGCGTGCGATGCTCAGAGCCGCACGCAACTGAGGCGGGAGGAGTGGACTAACAAGCCTCAAAGTTTGCCACGCGATACGCTGGGAGCCAGCGGTGCGATAGACAGCTTCCCTCCGGCTTTTCTGCTTCCAGACTTTGTAGTAATCTTTCGCTTCCTCAAAGCGTTTAACAGCATCGGGACCGATTCCGGCCACCTTCTCGGCAAACCTGGAATCTAACAGTTCGTGAAGAAAAATATCTAATGGCTGGCGATCATTCCCAAAGCGGGAATGAAACTTTTCAAGGTTTTCCGCCAACCGAGAATCTCCGGGATCGACCAAGCCCAATTTTGAAATCCGATTTTGGGCAGTCGTCCATGGCCCAACCGTGCCCAATCTCTTCTCGCCAACGAGGGTGTTTTCGGGACCCACACGGCAGTGGACCACTGCAATGTGGATTTTGTGGGAGTCGTAGTGTATATACGAAGCAACACAATCTCGACCAGCTCGCTTCTTGAAATCCGCCACGACATCACGGCGGATTCCATCGACTAGCGCTACGAGCATTTCCTTCCGTTTGTCCGCAGCGATTCCCGCCGCTTCCCACCGGGCAAGTTCACCGTTGATGAACTTCATTTGCCACGGAGAAAAGTTAATCACAAATTCCTCACATGCAGGAGAGGTCCGCTTACGGCGCACTTGGCACTTCTTGCCCGCTCTCGTCATCTCGGCGAGGTTCCAACGACGGGACCAGTTGACGGCGTTGCAGTGAGATTCGAATTCAACACCGGTTGCACCCGTTTCAGATTCGCCAAACCCAATCCAATACGCACCTTGCCCGAGGTTTAACCCATCGGCCTTGAGCTTGAATTCGACGGCAGAGTTTTCGGTTGTGACTTCATCCGCCACCCACTCAACGCTGTTCATCTTTCGGCGTTGAACATGTCTGGCGTGGGTGGAGGAATCAGCGTTGGCATGGCCGATACCTTCCTTGTTAAGATGACGTGATAGGGGCATGTTATTTTTCGGTTGGTTGTTGGATGCCTCCGGCTTGACCGATGGCAATGTATTCGGCGGCCAACGCCAGAATCAGACCAAGCTGGCCGGCCTTTAGTCGGAACTTATTTTTAAGCATTTCATCGATGCCATCGCCGCCTTGGAAAAGTAGCGTAACGACTTCGTGGGTGGTGTATTGAGAAGGTTTCATGTTAGGAGTTTTTGGGATTTATAATAGGAGATGTAAGAGTGTGTGTAGGGAGCGAGATGCTTTACAGCACGCTGGCGCGTGCAGTATTTTTCCCCAACACACCGGCCACACGCTTGAATGAATTTGGATCTACCATGCACATGTTTTACTGCATCTATCCGAAATCACGAAAATGTTACTTCAGTAACATTATCCATGGCTAATGAGGACACATTTCAACCCTGCCTGACCGCTCAATTTTCCTGTTAGATAATTACCATCAATAAATCAGGCTACCCTGCCTGAAGCAAAATTAATAACAGGCAGGCCATAAACCGTTATATGATAAGGGAAAACATAAACCATGCCTAACCATGCCTAAACCTGCCCGAGCATGCCGAGCATGCCGAGCATGGGGCTACCTTAGCCTGCCTGCCCTGCCTCTCTCCTTTAGGAGAGGCAGGCAGGCAGGGTAGCGGGCAGATGGGAGGCAGCCCCCTCCTCCATCAGAATTGAACACGTTCTCTTTATTGATGAGATTTCCGCCGGGCACGGTCACCGCCGCCCCCGCCATCGCCATCGCCCCGGCCGTGTCGCCGGGCCATGTTGATTGCTTGCGATACTCGGTGCCAGCGATAGGTCAGGTATCATCGTTTCTACGCTTTTGTGTGCCGGGTGCATTTTTCAATGCGCTGTAATCGACTCCCTCCTTCCCGTGGCTGTTCTGGTCGAAGAGTGCCGGGCACGCCTGCGGAACGATTCTAGAGCATTCTCTGTATCTCAAACGAGGGCATTTGCTTTGGCGGCACATTCGCCACTCCGCAGCAACCCCTGATACGCTTCCCTCTGAACGGGCACCACGTGGATTTCCCTGCGTGTGGCTTCCGCGTTACCAAAGGATCATGAACGGATTTTGAACAGTGCAGGCCATGCTTGCGTGTCAGGTCGCCCAAATGGCGGTTGCGGCGATGAAGAACGGCGACAAGGAAGGGCCATTCGTGCGCGTGCAGATTCCCAAGGGCATACCATCCCCTCCTCATTTTTCGACCCCACGAAACCGGGTTCCATCCGACAAAACGATAATATTTGCGGAATCATGCCCGCAAATTGACGGTTCCCGAAACTTTTTTTCGAGGGCGAAAACTGACCCCGAAAAATAGGGGATTTTCTAGCAGAAATTTTACTTAGGGAAAAAATCGCGTTTTTCTGTTAGTTTCGTAAAGGGTAAATTTAGGGGGAAAGTAGGGCGTTTTTTTGGGGGGTGCAAAAAATAAGCATTGAGCGCGGTCACAAAATCGTCAATAAAGGTTATCAGATCGGGAACACGCCATCGTGTTTCTCGTTCGAAGCAAAACCACCAACCCAACTAACAAGAGCAACCTGATATAAACAAAACGACCCCGGACGGGGTGCAACCCGTCCGAGGCCAAAATTCCCTGAATCCAACTGATCAAAGAAAGAAACAAGAACAATGAAACCTACATCCACCCCCGGACGGGGGTCAAACCCAAACTTCACGGTCCCCAACTTCGCAGGAATCGTAAAAGATTCGAAAACCGGCCGACTTTGCGCCCTGCCTGGCGACATCGCAAAAGGACTCAAACTCCATCGCCAAAAAGTCAAACGGGCCATCGGTCGGGTATATGAGGGGCGCTACGCCGACATAATTGACGTTATCGCCAACCGTGCAGCCACACGCTGCAAAGGCCGACCACCGGGCAGCCGCAATCGTCCCAAAGGGATGGTGTTGGGCGAGGCCCTCACCATGCTTGCCGCTCTTACGGTTGGCCTGATGTTGGCCACTGGTGCCTTTACTCTAGCCGCAACATCCACGGTTCCCGCTGAAGTCCAAAATCTCAAGGAGGGAGACACCCTGCCATGAACTCTTTGCGCGATAGATTTTTGAAGCCGGAACTTAAAAGCCGTCCGGCATTTGTTCCCGAGGATGCGGAGGATAAGACGGGCAACCACACCGGGTGGGTGATGCCATGCCCGGCATGCCGCGCCATAGGTCAGGACAATACGGGAAACCATCTGTTTGTTTACCCCGACAGCGGAGTCGTCTGCATCATCGCAAAGATGTGCATGCCAGAGGACGAAGGGCGCGACCACAACGACGAGGCGCGGAGATTGCTCAAACTCAAACCGACGACATCAGCAACGGTCGAACGGGAGTCGATCCGCAAAGCAAAAGAACTGCTGAAAATATTGAATGAGACGCAATGGGCCGCGACCAAGGCTACCATGTCCGGAGAGATTTCCGACCTTGGGCCATCCGCTTCAATTCCGGACGAGCGTGGTCAGTTCGGGTTGTTTTGTGGCCTCTTCCGGCCCGGCGATATGGCATGGGCTGGCACGCTGCATGATAAGCCCGAGGAGAAATGGGACGCACTGCAAAAGAAACTCGCGGAGGCTCTGACTGATCAGGATAGCGAAGCCAAACGAAGATTCCGCGCCCGGTTGAAATGCTATCAGCACTACCGCTTTCGCGATCATCTGTTTGATCCATTCAGCCCTAAGGATTGCGACAGGATGTTTAGCTTGATACAAAAAGACAGACTCGACCTTGGATGGGGTTTGGCTTGGAATCCCGAAGCCACGGGCCGAGGGGATGACCAATGGCACAGCATCCGGTTTCGTGTGGTGGAACACGACGGCCCCAAGGATGCTCCGACCCCACGTAATGAGCAAATTGCCGCCATCCGCTATGCTCGCGAGGTGTGCGGCTGGCATCTGCGCTACGTGCTCGACACTGCGGGCAAAGGATACCACGGAATCTATTCTGTCGATCACCTCACACAAGAGGAGGTTGATTTGCATATCCGTCAACTGGCGGGCATGGGGTGCGATCCTGCGGGATTGACTCGCGCCCACTCGCGATGTCCTGGAGCCATACGTCGCACATCCGAATCAGGCTACGGAGGAGGACTCCAGCACATTGTTTGGCTGGCATAATTTAACGGCACACCAAGAACACCAATTTTGAGACGACATGAACACAATTACCACACCATCCACAGCCGACCTACGCGAAATGGCCAAAGCAGCCAGCAACCTCGCCAAAACAATCCAGACAGAAAGCAAAATCCACCCATTTACGGGACACCAGTCCAAGCAGGTTGAAGAAATCGCCAAGGCGTTGCCGTGGGAATGGGCTTACAATCTCGAAGCAAACTGCGGCGTGAATGACTTTGTTGAAGACATGCTTACAAACGAGGGGTTGTCGGTCGTTTACGGCCAGTCCGGTTCGGGAAAGTCATTTGTTGTCCTCCGCATCGCTGCCGCCGTCGCAGCGGGCACGAAGTTTTATGACAAAGAGTGCGACAAAGGAGCTGTCATCTACCTTGCAGCAGAAGGAGCAGTGGGGGTAAAAAACCGGATGTTTGCCTTGAAAAAAGAGGGGCTAATCAAAGAGGGCTCGCGTTTGGTGTATGTCCCATGCTGCATCAATGTTTTGGACAAAGAGCAGGTGACATCCCTCATTGCCACAGCAGTTGAGGCCGCAGCGGGACTTGATGTTCCAGTCCGCCTGATCATTCTGGACACTCTTAGCCAGTGCATGCCGGGTTCTAATGAAAATTCCCCCGAAGACATGACCGCCGTCGTGGAAGCCGCCAATGGCATACGAAAAATAACAGGTGCAAACGTGTTGTTTGTCCATCATTCGGGCAAAAACCAAGCCGCAGGTTCGCGAGGTCACAGCTCATTGAGGGCGGCCACAGACACCGAAATTGAAATCACCCGGGAAGAGGGTGAGGAAATCGGCCAAATCACCTGCAAAAAAGCCAAGGATTTAGCTCCGTTCCGCTCGATGGGATTTAAACTTCGGGTAGTTGTGTTAGGAAAGAACCGCCGTGGAAAAGATGTCACTACATGCGTTTTGGACGAGGTAGCGCACGAGGATTTGCCGGTCAAAAGAACGGCAATCGATGGCGCAATCAGCATTATTCTACAAGCTCTCGCAACAAGCTCAAACGGGTTAAACAAAACAGAAATCCGGGCACTGAAAGGCGCTGGGAGTTCAACTAAAGACGCCGCCATCAAATCCATGACAGACTGTGGAACAATCATCAAAACCGAATGCGCGAACGAGACCCGTTACCGCCTGCCACAACACCCAAAACCAGCACAGCTTGACCCAGCAGACTACAAACCCACCAAGAAGAACCTCATCGGACCAAAAGAACCAAAAACGAACACCATGACTAATCCCGAGCGAGGCAAGGTCTAGCTCCATCGCGCGATGGAAATACTAGTTAGAGAAGATTGAAGAAAGCACAGCCCGAGAGCAGGCAGTAACTTAATCACAAATTACAAATGCACGCTAATTGGAGAATAACCCGAGGGGAATGGATGCTGTTTGGGCCGGAGAGTCTTTTAAAAGATCGCCGGGGGGCGATTCCTATCAAGTCCAAGGATGGCTCAATCGAACACAGGCGGGTAATCTGGAACTCCAAGCCGTTCGATTTTGAGGGTGTCCCACACTGCTACGCGAAAGCGGAGGAAAAACGCCGGTGCGTATCATGCGGAGGATACCACCTGCGTAATGACGTAAGGAACCTCAATGGCGAACATCGTGACATCCGCTGGTGTCGGGATCAGAGCGACTGCGACTGCGCAGGACTCCTAACATCCCAACCGATCTAAGGAAAATCATCCAACGCCTGCAATCCTTCATCGGAGAGCAAGCCGAGCTTATGTCACCGCCGCGCCTATTCTGTAACACGATTTGTGATGGTGTCGCCCTAGCGCGATTCCCGGCGCTAATGTGCGGCCATGGGGTGTATCCGACGAGTTTTTCGGTGCCCATTCTCTACACCCCATGGCCGGAGGTTTTTAGCTACCCACCCGCCACCCTGCCACCGCCTGACAGACTGTGCCGCTTCTCCGGTCTCTCCGGTCGTGCCTCCGCTTCGTTCTCTACGTCGAGACACAGACAGTCAGCCACCACAAGAGGGCGTGGTCGTGCCTCCCGGTAGGAACCTCCGTTAACGCTACACTTCGACCAGTCCGACACGATGCGACGGCCTTCGGTCTCAGCTACGCTACCACTCCGGATACTACCGGGATTCACCACCACCATGACGCGCCGCATTTTGCCGGACGGCGGCACGGGCCTCAAAGTATTCCAGACGGTTTTTTGTAATTAACGCGAAAACGTTTGTATATCAGGAACGCGATCGCCACAGCAAGAGAGGCAAAATAGTTGCTGATATACACACGCCAGATGAAAAAATCCTTTTCAAATCAAGGGTTTTTCTATCAGATCCAGTAATGAAGGCCACTGGATATACGATCCCGACGTCCTACTAATCAATACTGTTGTGCAAGAAATGAAGAGAAAGCTACACCAATGCCTTCTAGGCCTATCGCTTCTCGTGATTGTGCTGGGTGCGATTCTTGGAGTGCTGATCGCCGTTGGTGCTATCGGATCTGGTATTCAATCGGGATTTTCGCCGACCGACTTTATTGCCATTCCCTTACTTCTGGTGCCGTCTGTTCTCGGATGGTGGGGTGCAAGACTCTTCTTCAGACTTTATGCCGGATTTCTCGCGAGAGTTCGACGGGCACTATTTTGGTTCTACACTGCGGTGACCGTATACTGTGGGATGTGGCTCATTTCTACATTCAGCCGTGACGGAACGACTGGCACCATCTTTGCGCCGCAGGAGCAAGCGATTGGATTCATTATCCTGCTGCTTCCCTTCCTGACCGTAACCTTTATGAGTCCTGATGAGTTGCCGGCCCACACAGACAATAACAACGATGCACAACAAGTCGGCACATCCAACGGCGGGTAACGTCCCCATTTGAATTCGGACTTCCCTCCCCGCCGTGGATGGCCTATATCGTTATGCCAAGAAAATGAATCGACCACGACACCTTATCTGCGCAGTCGCCTTTGTCCTCTGCTCCTGCCAAAGCACGCAAATCGGAAATTCAGGATCTACGTCACCTGCTCGTGAGACCGTTCGTATCAGTGACGAGTATAGGAGAAGCAATGTTGCCTCGTATGAAGTTTACGAGTGGCCAGTATCACAGCATTGCATGGCGATGGTGACTCTTAGATCGGGAAGGAAGCTCCCTATGCTATGTCGCCGACAGTCCACGTCTATTTACCCCATAGCTCAATCCGTCTTCGCCACGGATGATCCTACGCGATTTGGCATTATGTGCGAGCCTCTGATTAGCAAGGAAGGGGTGAGCGCCTATGCATTGATGCGTATCTCGGTCGTTGCTGATTCCCAAGGGCTCTCTGACGGTAAGCGGAGGGCACCTAAAATTACTCCTGTGCCGAAACTCATCGAGCGCCCGTGAATTCAAGAAACATAACACGTCCGTTGTCGAATTCGGACTCGCCACCGCCGGTGCATCCACTCTAACGTTGCAATAAATCAAGAATATGAAAAACCTAATACAGATCCAAATAAAGCGTTACTCTCTACTCGTATTAATGTGCTTCGGTGTCGCTTCCATTCAATTTTCTAATGCTGCTGAGAAGCTCCACCGTCTCGATGTGAATAAGAAGAATCCCGGCGGCAAGGATTTAATAATGACCTTTGAGGAGACTAAGCGTGAGGGTGACATTTCTACAGTAAAGGTCACCATGACATCTGGAGCATCGGTCGCATCCGCCATGTTCATTATGCAGGGCGTTTATGACATAGCGAAGATTCGCAAGATGGATTATCTGATCAAGTTGAGTGAGAAGGAAGAGGACGATGGTAGCTGGACGCATAATTTCGGCTTTGCGAATGATTCGAAAGTCGACCCGCAAAAGCACTTTAAACTCAAGGATCCTCTGCCGGATGATGACGGCTTCAAATTCATGGCTGTTAAGGATCTCGATATGATCTTCAAAGGACAAAAATAATAAAATATGAAACGCGCTTACTTCAATCGTTCCTTTGCAATAGGAATGCTGGCAGGATCTCTGATGACGACTCTTGCTTTGATTCTCTGGTTCATGCCCGCTCTATCATTCAAGAAGCATGGAGAGCTCATTTTTACAGATTTACCAAAAGGAATCAATACAGTCACATTTAAGAACGATCTAGTGGACATCTCAGTAACTGATTTGCCATTCGACCGCGATGTGCCATTTGAGATTAATTTGATAGCCCAATGTAAAGATCATAAATACGGATCAATGTGGGGGTATCCGCATAATGGAATATTTTACTTTGAATACAAAAATACGACTAAAGACATTTATAATTCTCCGCCGATAAATGACATAGATAGCTCGCACCCAAGAACAAAAATAAAGATGGCCCAACAAGACGCGCCATGACAACCCCTACTAGCCGTTCACTTGCGATGTTTTCCCGTAACTACAACCTCAACCCCGTGTGCGTCTTCCGCCCTTGCTAGTAGGGGTGCATGCGCTTTACGTTGCTAAAAATGAAAATCCTCTTCATCACTCTAGCGTTTATTACTCTTTGCGGTTGTCAGTATGACCCGCACGCTGGCAATTACACGACACATGAACCCACGGTAGAAGAGATTGTTGGCGATTATGAACTGGATCAGATTTACATGGAGAGTTATTCAGCTGGTATCGGAGCCAAAGTTACTAAGCTATCAGCCCCACCGTCGATCCGCCTGCTTGCCGATGGGACATTTGTCGCCGAACAATTTCCATATTTTTCAGAGACGCGCACCGGGTTTGAATACAAGTTCGAAGACTTCAGATCGATAAATGCCAAATGGGCGCAGACTACAGTGGGTAGTATTGGCGATGGTTCTGGAACCACTAAGTCTCACTATGGAATCTCAGTGGATGCGTTACCATCCCATCTTAGTTCTTTTGGCTTCACTGGTGCCAAGAAGGTTGACGGATTAATCATTGGATTTGGTGATCCTGACTCCGGGAACGCAATCACATTCAAAAAGAAGAACAAACCATGACGCACCAACCGGCCATAAGCTTTTCAAATTCATTTTAGTTTCGATTCATTCGCGCCGGGAATTCAAAATCGTTCCTTACTTGATCCTCGCAATATGCCATCCGTACTACAAGAGTCTCTGCCATTTCCATTTGTGCATTATGCGGGCCTCTACAGCACTTTCATTGGCTATTCGCTGCAATGTGATAGCGAACTTCACTACTGTGAGTGCATCCGGAACGCGATTCGCAACTACGTTCATGATTTTATAGATTCCTGTGGCGACGGCACTCCATTGAGCCGTAGATCGCTTTCCAACGCATATTGGTTCCCTACACGTAATCAGCGTGTGATTGACGATTCTAGGGATGTTTACGAGTCACCAGATGACGTTGTAGCGCTCATGTCCTTCATTCTCGGACTTTGTCACCGATGCAATCAGGCGGTGCCATCTATCGAGTATGGATATGAGCTGGGGTTTAAGAAGGCTTCCTTCTTCGCGCGGCGTTTTGGATTCTACATAGAGCAGTGGTTATACCAACACGGATTTAACGGTTGGGGTGGTCGTATCCGAGGAGTCCAAGTAGCGGAGAATCTGAAAGAAGATGCCCCAATTGACGATAGCGATAAGCGCGGATCGCAAGCTATAGCTATTGCCATGCAGCGTGAGCTCAACAGAGCCGAGCAAGCCGGCACGACCCCACTGTGGCAGAGCGATGAAGAACTCAGATCGAGCATTCGAGAGCAAAACAGCACAATTTTATGTCATGCTGAGGATCAAGTAAGGAACGATTTTGAATTCCCGGCACGTGGCATGCTTGCTCAATCAGAGCATATTTTGTATTTGATCGCAGGACGGATATTTGGTGATGAGGCAGTTCTCCATCGAGCCCGCCCCGATTGGTTGGAGGGATTAGAGTTGGATGTTTTTGTCCCTGATCATTCGGTAGCATTTGAATTTCAAGGTCATCAGCACCAGACGCGACGTTCGTTTATGCACTCTGGAGTAGAGAGCTTTGAAAAGTTGCTTTCGAGAGACCGACGTAAGCAGACAAGATGTCGCGAACGCGGTGTCGAGTTGCTTTATTTTTTCGAGGAGGACTTTCTCACTGAGGATTTAGTCCGCCAAAGAACTTGGATTCAAACCGGAAGTGCGCGGAACGAATTGAAAAGCGGATCAGGAGCTGATTAAAGTCAGCACTGGTTCCACCGATCAAAATCGAACCCGTGCCAAATGAAATACAAACACCTGACCCGCGAAGAGCGTCATA